>QCWB01000049.1 GCA_013114715.1 Nitrososphaera sp. | reverse complement strand
GAATATGCTTTGGCTTTCAGCTGGCCATCGTGGCTTTTGCAAGGCATGTCTGCGGCCTTGAGGCCAACTCGTCAGAGCTGGACTCGGACACAAAGAATCCTGTCGTGGACTTTATGCCGGAGCAGCGAAACATACACGACATGGGAGGCACCATGCGCCTTGGCGGCCATGACATCACAGTCAGCCCAAATACGCTTGCGCACAAACTCTACGGCTCAAAGGTGCGAAGAAGGCATCGGCACAGATACGAGTTTAACCAGAAATACCTAGAAACGATGAGCAAGGCCGGTCTTGTATTTTCTGCCCATTCTGACTCGGCAAGGAGGATGGAAACGCTAGAGTTGCCTGGCCATCCGTTTTATTTTGCCCTGCAATCCCACGCGGAATTCAACAGCCGGCCAGGCAAGCCGGAGCAAGCCTTTGAGGCCTTTATCCGTGCAGCAGCTAAATCTTGAGCTCGTAAATTCTCTGCCTTGCATCGCGAAGTGAAGTCTTGCGCTTTACGTAGCCGCCTGAAATCAATTGGGACAGCGAAAGCCTGACCGTGCGCTCTGGCAGCATGGTCCTTGTAGCCAGGGCCTTCTGGCTCAGAGCTCCTTCATACTCCAGAGTCTTCAAAATCAGTTTTGCTGACGGCGGCATCTTGAGCATGTCTTCTGCCAGCTTGACCTTCTTTGCCATCAGAGACGCTGCAGAGGAGTTGCCGACCAACCGGACTAGACGCGCAGGATGCTCGTGCCTTGAGCACTGCAGGGTCTCGTTTATCCTGATTCTCCGGCCTCCGTCCAGAACAACTTCGCAGTGAAACCTGCTTGTAATGCCCACAATCTCTATCCGCGATTCGTTTGGAACTACAAGCGGCCGGCGGGTGTTGTCAAGCGAGTTTACAGACACTACTAAAAACACCTGCGCTTTTTGCAGGACCATGGGCCCGCCGGCAGACATTGTGTAAGCAGTCGAGCCAGCCGGCGTAGAAATAATCACGCCGTCGCTGTTGTCATGCCATATGTCCTTGCCGTCTATTCTCAACACGTGCTCCATAAGCACCGCGGATTTTGACGGAAAGACTGCAACATCGTTTAGCACGGGGTCAACGTCCCTGCCGTCGACCTTGACTGCGAGCCTGAAAACCTCGTCGACTTCGTACTCTTTTCTCTTTAGCCGGCCGGCTGACGCTTCCAGATCCCGGACTTCAAGCTGGGCAAGAAAGCCAGTTGCGTCTGCTTCGTAGATGCCAAGCACCGGCGCGGAAGCGGAAGGCACCTTGTGAAAGTACTCTAAAATGCCACGGTCGCCGCCTGCAACTAGCACCATGTCCACCAAAGATGCGTCGCTGTAATTGGTCATGACTGCCGACTGGATGGCTGCGGAATCTAGGATCTTTTTTATCTTGGACAGAAGCACTCCGTCGCGAGAGTCAACACCCCAGAGGGCGACCTTCATTAACCTGACAAGATGCCAGACGGCCTGATTTAAAGCTAGGTCAAATCCTCAAAGCCTACCGTGTTGTAAAAATACGATGCAGACGACTCTATCTTGGAGTACTGCGGCACCTTTGCAAGGCCAGTCTGCTTTGTCTCAAGCGCTGCACGAAGAGCCCCGGCTGAAAAACAGATGGCCCATAGCGGGTCTTTTTCCCGAAGATAAGAGCAGGCAAACGCTGAGGCAAGTATGTCTCCAACACCCGTGGCATCCGGCGCGTCGACTTGGCGCAGTTTTATCCAGTAGTGCATGTCTTTGTGCAAAAGATGTACGATCCTGTGCTCCGTGGCCAGGACAAACTCTGCTCCCTTTGACTGGATAAACCGCATGCCTTCCGTGCCCTGCAGGCCGCCGGTAACAGCAGCCATCTCCTGGCCGTCAACTTTGATGGCAGTTATCCCTGATAAGTCGATATCAAGCCTGTCTAGGAGCGAGATGTTTCCTTGAGGGTCTGCGATGCGCATGTAACCTTGCGGGTCAAGCATCACAAAATTCTTTTTGCCTTTGTTCTTTTTTATTGCGGCCAAGACGTTTGGCGGGATTTCGTCGATTACAGGGTTGACCAGCCAGCAGTCAACCTTTGCTTTCTGGACATCCTGCTCTGATATTGCTGAGCATTTTGCCTTCAATACCAGTTTTCTTGCTTCTCCGTCTGCCTCTAGCAGGAACCTAGTTGTCATGTTGTTGCTATCAAAATTGCGTTCCGGCATATTGATGTCGTTGTCCTGAAGGATGCTTTGCTGCACAAAGTCTGGGCCGACTTTGGTAAACAATTCCACGTCAAAGCCAAAGCGCCGGGCCGTAAAGCCGCAGTAGCATGGAGGGCCTCCAACGCTCTCTGTCACCTTGCCCTTGGCGTCTTTGATTGTGTCAAGAACTATGTGTGAGGCTATGCCTATGCGCAACAGTATGATCGTTGTTCAGGCTTAATAAAAAGGGATACAGCGCGCCGCCGTTACGACCTTTTTGGGATGGCGGTCCAAGGGCGACGCACTCCCTTTCTATCGAGAGTTTTCTGATTCCAGCTATAAGCTTTACTGGCAAAAAAAGTTGACAAATTGCCATCTTTATTGCATTGCAGTACACTGCATACCTATCTGATATTTCTCAGGCATACCAAAAACTAGCATGTTTAGAAAAATACTAGTGCCGTTTGACGGATCAAAGCCTTCGGAAAATGCATTTGAGCACGCCGCATCAATTGCCGTGGCAGCCAGAAATGCAGAGGTAATACTTTTCTACGTCGTAGAGGAAATCCCGCAGCCGCCAGTGATCCTTGAGTCGCGCTTTAGGTCGCCAAAGACCGGCGAGGAGACGTCCATCTCTGCAATATGGAAAGAAATCCATCAGGACCTGAAAAACAAGGCTCTGGAGATGCTAAAGGAAAGGACAAAACAGGTAAAGGACTTTGCTATCGGGACAAGTGTTGCCATAGGCGCGCCGGCAGACAAGATTATCAAGTTTGCCAAGGACGAGAATGTGGATCTGATAGTAATCGGAAACGTGGGCCTTGGAAGGTTCAAGCTGAAGGCTCTTGGCAGTGTCTCTAGGGCAGTCTCAGAGCACGCCCACTGCCCGGTGATGATAGTCCATTGACTGCACTGCATTGCAATAAAATCCAGATCGTTATATCCAAAAATCACGATAGGTCGTCGTGGTAAATCAGTACGTCTGGATTGGAATAGCATCTAGTTTGTTTGTAGCCGGCATTGTCATAGGTTACGCCGTGTTTAGCAGACCAGTTTTGCAGCCCGGCCAAATGATGGATAACTCACAATTTCGTCAGCAGCTGATGCAGGACCCTGCGTTTATGCAGCAGATGATGGCTGATCAAAATTTCCAAAACCAAATGTTGATGCACATGGGGCAGAATCCGCAATTCCGGCAGCAGATGATGAACGGGATGATGAATGATCCAACCTTAAGACAGCAGACGATGGACCAGATGATGAATAATCCACAATTTATGCAGCAATGGATGGAAAACCCTAGACTGCAGCAAGATTATGTCTATCCAAACATGATACAAAACTGGATGATGGGGCCTGGCATGGGTCAGGCAACGATGGGCGGCATGATGGGTCCCGCAACAGATCCAAGCACCGTTCCGGCAGTCCAGACAGACAAGGTTGTGATACCTCCTGATGCATGGAACAGGCGCACTTTGCAGCCTTATCAGCCACTGCACATTGAAGTCTCGCAAGGAACCACTGTGACTTGGACCAACAACGACAGCGTCGTGCACACCGTCACAGGCACAAACAACGAGTTTGACTCAAACCTGATTTACAAAGACAATAGCTGGTCTTTCAAGTTTGACTCTGCAGGGCAGTACGATTATTACTGCACGATACACCCCTGGATGCAGGGCAGTGTAAAGGTGAATTAGGTTCTGCCTAACATTTATTTCTGACACCGCGCAAACAACCTTGGCTATGGCATTAGCCTTGACTTGAATAAGGCCAGAACCGCCCCTTTGCAAAAAAAGGCGCTGATAATGCCTACCGTGTACAGTGTGGTGGGCAAAAAATGAAAGGAATAGAATTTGTATTTCTTGCAGTTGGAGCTGTGGCCGGTGCGTTTCTAAGATTCAAACTGGCAGAATCGCCGCTGCTACTTGGGACGCTGCCAGCAAATGTTCTTGCAATCAACATAATAGGAAGTTTTATCCTTGGAGTCTTTTCCGTACTCTTGGCCGTCTGGAACCTAGATACCCGATATTCTTTGCTTGCAGCAGTCGGATTTTGCGGCTCGCTGACTACAATGTCATCGTTTGCCCTGGAGACAAGCAACCTGATAGACAACAAGCAGTACGGCAGCATGGCCATAAACATAATAGCAAACGTCGGCCTATCGATAGGCGCAGTCATGGCCGGCAGGACGATAACTGCACTCCTATTGAGGGGTGGGGTCTAGTGGTGCGACAGAGGATGCTGAACCTCACTATAAGGATAAAGAGAAACGACGAAGTTAACGGCAAGCGTCTTGAAGCTGCCTTGATTGACTTTCTGACCAAGGCCGGGATATCTGGCGCAACCGTCTGGACCGGGGTCGACGGCTTTGGCAAGCGCGGCAAGTCTATCGTGCGCATTGAAGGCCTTGCCCTGAACATGCCCATGCTAATTGAAGTGATAGACGAGAAGGAAAAGCTGGAGCCTCTGCTCACAGACATAAAGATGATGGTCGATGACAACGGCTTGGTAACTTTGCACGAGGTTGACGTGATATGAGCGCGATAATGAAAATACGGCTTTCGCAACAATCTTGAGTGTTCTTGCAAATATCTGCCCAAACAGCCCAAAGATTTAAACGATGGGCGCTGGCAAATCCCTTCATGCCGAAGAAGAGAACAAGCCGAGGTCGTTCCAAGGGAGGCAAGGGCAGTTCAGGCACAGTGCATTGCAGCCAGTGCGGTGCTTTGGTACCTCGCGACAAGGCCAAGAAGGTAACAGGTAGGATTACTCTTGTAGAACCAGCTCTAGCCAAGGAACTCAAGGCTCAGGGCGCTTACATACCGATGTCGACCGACGTAAAGTTCTACTGCGTGTCATGCGCGGTGCACAGGGGCATCGTCAAGGTCAGATCAGAGACAGAACGCCGCACAGCCACCAAACTCTGACCTCACAACTTTTTCGCTGTTGCGTATATCCTCTGGATAAGGGTTATTCCGGCCACTATCGAAACTATTATCATGGCCCAGTTCATCGCTTCGGCAATCGGTATCATGCCTATGATGGCAATTATCAGCAATCGTTCTGCGCGCTCGCCAATCCCGACTCCCTTCAGCTCGACTTGCAGGGACTCTGCGCGTGCTCGTGTGTAGCTGACAAGCAGCGACATGCCAAGGGCTATCATGGTCCAGACAGGGTTTGCTAGCCCGCCGGCCGCAATTCCTACAAATATGGCCACTTCTGCAATCTTGTCAAATGAAGAATCCAAAAACGCGCCCTTCTTGGAAGCCTGCTTTGTAACCCTTGCTACTGCGCCGTCTACCATGTCAAAAAAGCCGGAAACAAGAAGCAGGATGCCGCCTACAACTGCTGCAAAATACCAGCCAAAGCCAAAATAAGTCGAGCCGTAGGCAACAGCCGCGGCAATAGATATTGCCAGTCCAACTGCAGTAAAGAAATTCGCTGAAAGGCCGGTAGCCGCAAAACCGGAGCCCAGCTTTGCCATGGTCGGGGCCAGGGAATCGCGCAGTCTGTTTAGCAACTGTCTTTGGTTGCCAAACGTGCCATAATAATTTAGCGAGTCAGCCTGTAAATGCTTCCGTTGTAAGACAGTATGTACAGAAGGCCGTCTGGCCCTGTCTCGATGTCCGTTATGCCTCCAAAGCCAGTTCCCATGATATACTGCTCCACTTCGTCTGCGTCGTCTGCAACTTTGTCGTCCAGCTCAAGACCTGTGCGCTCTAAATTGACTGCAAAATTGTACAGGTTGCCGTTGTTGATGTCGCCTACAAATATCGAATATGAGTAGCTGCCAAATTCTGCATCCAGAAACTCTATGTCGGTGACGCCGACAGGCTGCCGCCAGCTAAAGACAGGGTCTGCATAATGCGAGCCGCCGAAAACTACCAAGTTGTCTTGCCCAGTCATTGGCCCCATCACGTTTTCCCAGCCGCTGTTAAAGCCCGGCCTTACTAGGTTTATCTCGTCGTATCTGTCTGGCCCGTTTTCAGTGTCCCAGAGTACGCCTGTCTTTGGGTCAAAATCCAGGCCAAAACTGTTCCGAATACCATATGCGTAATAGCCGTCCAGTCCTTCGATGACTTTAGTCGCAGGCTTGCCATCGGAATCGACTGCAAGAATCGACGATGTGTAGTCAGGCTCTGCGCCTTGCGCAAAGTTCTGCAGTTGCCCGTTTCTGTTCAGGTCACCTGTAATGACGTAGAGCCGGCCGTCTGGGCCAATCGTCATTTTGCCTCCATCGTGGTTGGGCCCCGGAGTGCCTGGCAGGTCAAGTATCATGACAGGGTTTGAAAGGCTCTGGCCGTCAAAGTCATAGCGGTAGACCCTGTTTTTTACCCCGTTGTCGTTTTCAGTCAGGTAAAGAAACACGAACTTGTCCTTGACTGCTATGCCCAAGAGGCCCCGCTCACTGGCGGTTTCAACGTCTCGCTCCAAAAGCGGCCTGGCAAGCAACTTGCCATCCTGGACCATTCGCACCTGGCCGTCGTTTTTCTGCAGTATCAGCAAGTCGTTTCCGACAAAGGCCATACTAGTTGGAGCAGACAGGCCCTGCAGAACTTTTTGTACTTTTATTGACTCGTCACGGATATCGGGCAGGTTGGAATCTGCAATCACGCCAAAAATGTCGCCTGGCCTTGTTTCTACAGGCGGCATCTGGCTTGACATGTACGCCAAAGCGCCAAGGGCTACTGCGATTGCTACTGCACCGATTCCTGCAAGCATGACCTTCAACTGGTTCAACTAGGCAATTCTGGCTATTATGCTTAGCAGAAAAAAGAAGGGCTCAGGACTGAATAGTTCCTGACAACTCTATAGTTCGTCCGTTCAGGGAGCTGGTTTTGCCAAAATCCACGCCAACAGAGCCTTGCAATGGCAAATCGGATTCTGTAACTCCGCGCAATTTCAGCACGTACACGTCGCCATTCTCGGCGACGACAAGCGCGTTTGTGCGCAACGCGTTGTTCTGCATTGAATATATCGTGTATCCAAGCTTGATTTCGTATTGTTGATCGCCTATGCTTACTGTGCCCCCAACAACGTCTAGGAACAGTATCTGGCCGTTTGACTTCCAGACAGCGACGTCCATTGACAGAGTCACTTCATCGTCCATTCCTTCTGCGCTGACGGTGTAGTCAAGTCCTGGAGCATACTGGCCTATGCTTGAAGGCGAATCATTCATGTGCCTTTGGTGAATTTGCATTCCGTTCTCCCTTGCCACCATATGCTGCCTTTTCTGCATCTGGCTGTCTTTTGCAACAGTTTTGCCCTCTTCTGGTATCGTGTACTGCACGAGTTTCAGGTCCTCGTCCTGAATCAATCCGATTCCCTTTACATGGAATTTGTATTCCGTTTCGCGTCCTTCAAGCGGGTTTTCTTCTTGCACTTTCAAGACTTTTTCAAACCTGCCTGCAGGAGTAACTACTACCTCATCTAGGCTTATG
The DNA here is from genome assembly GCA_013114715.1 of Nitrososphaera sp. GTDB lineage: Archaea > Thermoproteota > Nitrososphaeria > Nitrososphaerales > Nitrososphaeraceae > Nitrososphaera. The sequence goes on along the minus strand of QCWB01000049.1, from coordinate 2,070 downwards.
ATTTCAGCTCTGTCCTCTGCAATTTCCGGCGCTACTTCCTGGTAGTATTTCATGCCTATCTCGGGTCTGCCTGGCATGATGATGCCGGCCTTGGCACCGTCTAGCCCAGCAAGCCACGAGCCTTCATGATTTGCTACTTCACCGTCCTGGTAAAAGTCTACGGTCTCTCCAAAGTAGAATACATCTTTTGTCTGGCTGCAAATCGCAAAATAGTTTCTTGAAATCTCTACTATTTCTCCGTTTTCAGACTCTTTTTCCTCTACTACTCTTGTCTCTATCCCATCGACGATTTTGGTTTCGTCTAGGACCGTGACTGCAAGCTGGACTTTGTCCCTACCGTCTCGTTGTTCTAGGACGAGCTGCGCTCCGGGTTCCAAAATAAAGTAGTCGCTTCTTCCAGTGGACGAAAAGTCACAGTCTTGTGTCGCAAAATCATGCTGCCAGTCGTCATGGTTGGCGTATGCCAAAACCGGCATTGCAATTATCGACAGGGCAGTGACTATTGCTGCTGGTAGTCTTGCTTTCATGCTATCTTTACTCCTTTCCTGTTACTAAAGTTTAAAAAAACTGGCTAACTTTCCAGAGCACGATACCATCTCCAAGTCGCCGTCCTTTATCAGGCCAATTCCGTCTGCGTGGCACTTGCTCAAGCGGCGTGTTTCTTTTGTCTTTAGCACGTTATCAAATTCTCCTGCGGGTGTGTCGAGTTCTAGCAGCAGGATTTTTCTAGTCTCCATGCAGGAAAAACTGTTCACAAAATTAATAATAATTCTGATACAAAAGTCTAAGTCCAATCAATTTTTCATGGCGTGCAAAGCGCAATCAATTAGATTCTTGTACCACAATACATTATATCGTTGATACGCTTGCATTACAAGAGTGATGCCTGCTATTGCGATCATCTTTCATACTTGTCAGTATATTATTGTAGCCAACGGGTCGGTTGGGTTTGAGAGATGACGACGTTGATGGGAATGCAAAAAGGGTGCTTGAATTCATTCAGGAGCATCCTGGCTGTCATCTTCGCCAAGTTAGAAAAGAGCTTGAAATCTCTATGGGGACTGCACAATATCATCTAGACCAGCTGGAAAAGGCAAGCAGAATAACTTCAACCAGGCGAGGACTGCGAAAACACTACTTTCCTGCCGGTCTGTTCCAGGACAACGAAAAAAGCCTGCTGCAGGTTCTGGGTCAGGAAACCGCTAGAGACATCCTGATGTTCATAATAGAGCAGCGCCATCCGACGCAGACTGATATCGCTGAAAAAATTGGCGTGTCCACCGCGTCCATAAACTGGCACGTCGGTAGGCTGCTGGAACTGGGGCTGATCACCGAAGTCCGGGACGGAAAATTCAAGCGCTACCAGCTGTGCGGAGACCCGCGGTATTTGATGTCGCTTATGAAGAATTACTATCCTTCAATCTGGGACCGGTGGAGCAACAGGCTGGCAGAGATGTTTCTGTCCATGTCCGGAGGCGACGAGCAGTGAGCGATTACCTTCTGTTCTCTAGCCTGTCGTTTTTTTTATCCTGGCTGATTAGGCAGGTTGAGGCCAATCTAGACGCTGATGAACCTGACGAAACCGGCATCGACCCGGATGAGAAGATGGATGCTGCTAGCATCCAGATGGAAGTCGAGCCACTTGAGCCATTAGAGCAGGCAATCAAAATAGCAATTGCTGCATTTTCGATTATCTTGTTTGGACTTTCGATATCTGCATACAAAAAGACTGGATTTAAGAAAATAGTGTATGCAGCAGTTGCGTTTGGACTGTTTGCAGTCCAGATGTTATATGACTACCTGGTAGACTCGATAGAAGCACTTGACATTCCGTTGAGCGATATCGTTATCACGAGCATCACGCTTGCGATTCTAACACTGTTCTTCTTTGCTGTCGTCAGAAAGAAATAGAATTGAACGGGAATTGGAACATTTGCAGAGGAGGAGTCCCTACGTTCTTATTGGTCAAAGACTACTACGTAACGTGAATAAACAATTTTCATTGATAAGGAACCTGACTGGAAATACTATTTCACCATTAAGCAAGACAAAGAAATGTCGGACCTGCGG
>QCWB01000003.1 GCA_013114715.1 Nitrososphaera sp. | reverse complement strand
AGTTCGTCTCGCTCGCTCATGCCAATCCCTCCTTCTCAAGTTGCGCGAAAGGAACACGAAACCCGCTGGCGTGCTTGTGACCGCCGCCGCCATACAGTTTTGCGATCTCCGATACGTCGATGCCATCTTCCTGGGATCGCAGGCTGAATACTCTCCCGTCTGGCGTGTCCCAGTAGCAACCGGCAAACGGCCGGCCTTTGGCGAGCGCGTGGCCCGCATCGGATGTCAGGGTATACGGCAGGTTAGCGATAGGGACTCTGTACCCGCCAATCACGAGTTCGCGCGTGACAACGCCGATTAACTCGGCAATGTCCTTGAAGTGCTTACGCTCGATAGCAGCGCCTTCTTCGGCCAACTTCTGCGGGTCTGTCTCCATCAGCTCGTCCCATACATCGAAGTCATATGGGTAGCTGAACACGTTGGCCTGGATTTCGCGGGTGTGCTCCAGCGCGAACCGCCACAGATCGCGGTCCTCAATGTGCGCGAGCAGTTTTGGCATACTGTCATCGTGATTATTGCCGCAGAACCACTGCCACGCCAAGACGGCGCCGGAGTGTTCCAGGCTGCACAACGATTCGATCCTCCGCGAGTCGATCAATGGCCGCAAGTCGTCGATCGCCGTCTTGTGGTGGTCTATCAGCACCACCCGGCTTGCCCGCTCCAGCATGGCCTCAACAATAGGACGCTTGTACGAAAAATCGACTAGATATACGTCGCGGCCTGTTACGTCTGGCGGGGCGTCCTGATAGATGCCGGCATGAAAATCAAACTCGCGATCCGCAAACCGCTTAAAGACCCACGCTGCGCCGAACCCGTCAGCGCAGTTGCCGTGGTAAATGCATAGTGGCTTCATGTCAATCCCTCCTTCTCTAGTGCAGCGAGGATGGCGCGCTCACCGTCTAGTTCCGCTAGTGCTTCGTCCAGCAATGATGTGCCGTCCAGTTGGTCATGCGTCCAGCTATCTGCTTTTGCGATCGCCTTGCGCAGCGCCTCGGCGGTCGTGCGCAGACGGGCCTCGATGGCAATGCGCTCAGCCAGCACCTCGCACACCTCGCACTTGCGGCGCAGGTGGCCGTGCTGGCACTCGCGGCCGAAGTCGGCCAGCGGGTCCGGCCCGCAGCCCAGACCCGGCCACGCCTTCATCTGGTCAGTGATGCGAGTCACGCCCCAATCCTCCGTACCTGTACCGTCGTCACGGTAGCAGTCGCTCACGGTCCCTCCGATGCGCGGCGTGCGCGCTCTATCATGTGCATCAGACAGAAGTCGCCCGCATCACCGGCTTCGGCTTGCAGCGCCTCTGCGAAGGTGGGGCGAGCCCTTAAGCAATACTCGCATCCAGTTTGCTTTGGGCAATCTGTGTACTCATGCCACTTTGATCCGTCATAGTTCAGTTCCTTTGCCTCGGCCTCACGCTTCCTCTGCGCACGCTCGACCGTGGCGCGCAGCTCGTCGAGGTTGCGAATGCGCATCTCCGGGTAGCTCTCACAGATGCTGGTACCGTCCTGCTTCCACCACCGGAATTCGCCGACTATCTGGCCTTGCTCATTCTCCAACGTGTAGATCGGGATGCGTGAACCATCGTGGCAGACGGCCACTACGAACTCGCCGTTTTCGTCCAAGGCGGGGATTGGTTTGTTCATTTGATTACCTCCTCGTAGTTTCGGATAGCGGCGCACAGCGGAGACCCGCAGTTGTCTTCCGCGCGGCACCCGAACCCTTCTTTTTTCGCCATCTTCATCATCGCCCGAGCCGCGAGCAGTTCGCGGGCGATGTCCTGTAATGGTTGCGGCCCGTCGCTCTTCGCATGAAACCGCAGCTCAGCATCACTTACCTTCGGCATCATCGTTCTCCTCACGAGGCGCGTCCAGAGCCTCATTGGCTTTGTCGAGTTCATCCGCAATCCAGCGTAAATGACGCGACCCAAGGGCGCCTCTCTTCTCCTGTGGTGGCCAGTAGACGTAATAGCCGTCCTCGGCCAAGACGAAGTATCTACGCAGTTCACGACGTTCCTTAGCGCGGCGCGGCATCGCTCTCCCCCTCTCTCGTGCGCTCGTCGCTCGTCGAATCAATGCTCGTCATGTCACTTTCTCCCAGATGATTTCAAGCCGCTCTCTCTGCTTCTGCGACAGCGAGCCGTTTTTGGCGAGCTGCCGGCTTATTGAGTCGATGAACTGCTGCTCCCATTCGGAGAGTTTCGAGTCGCGCGCCTCGCAGTCCTCGATCATCTGCGCGATGTCGCTGGCCTTGCTCATAGCTTCTTCCCCTTGAAGAAATCGCATAGTGCCTGCTGTTCGCTCCCATGCCACAGATACGAGAGTGCAGCCCGTAGCGCCTCGCGATCCAGGCCAAGCGATGCGACAGGCTCATGCTGAGATAGTAGATACGCCGCGCGCTCTTTGATCAGTGCGATCTCAAGCCTGGCGCCGGTGTTTTCATGCTCTGCCATCCATCGGGCGCTGACAGCCTGCGCGTTAAACAACCTCTCCAAATCGCTCATGTCGCCTCCCGTGTTCTGCGCAAGGTGGCTTTGCCAATGATCTTCATGACCTACTTTCCTCCAGAAGGGCCTCTCCCTCCTCCTCGAGTTCCTCGAAAACTCTCTGTTCGAGGTCTGAAGGCCACTTCCTTGTGTCGGAGACATCGAATTGGTAGGCTCCGAAGGCGAGGGTTGCAGATAGGATTTCGACCTCCGCTGGTTCGGGAGGATCTCCGGGATCGCCGTGTCGGTTATAAAAGGAACCTGGATGACCGGGAGAGTAGGTGAAATCTATCTCGAGAGTGGTTTCGTCTGGTAAGTAGATGGAATAAGAGTAGCTCATGGGTAAGTCTCCTCGCCTTTGTAGGTGTTCCAGCGGTCTTTCATTCGCTGGATGGCTTCTGGCGGAACGTTGTGATTATTTCTGTACTCTCCTGTGCAGTGAATTACGCGAAAGGGAATCTGGTGCTTGGAGCAGAAGGTGATGTAGGGTAAGAATTCCCAAAGACGAGTGAATGTGTTAGCTACGACAGTCCTATATCCGTTTAGGAGGAGGAATTCTACTCGTGCTAGAGAGGTAGCATGCGCTATCCTGAGGTAGCGAGGATTAAAGGCATATGTGCCGTTCGGCAAGTAGAAGAAATCATCTGCCTCGATAAGGATATGACTGGGGTAGGCTTCACGAGCAAGTGTAGACTTGCCTGAACCTGGAAGTCCGCGGAGGATAATGAGCTCAGCTTGCATTGAACTCTCCTCCTTCTCCTTCTCCTCCTTCTCCTTCTCCTTCTCCTTCTGGCCTTGGCGGAAGTTCCTCGATCTGGTCGAGAATCTCATTGACTCGAGCTTCTGAAAGGAAGCCGATCACGTCCTGCGTGATGACTGTTGAGTAGCAAATATCTTCGCCGTAGAGTACGGCAAGTTCCCAGAGGCCGTCTGGGCCTCCATAGGTGAACGGGCCACGAATTACTGAGGCCCCGTAGCCGTTCGAGAAGCGGTAAATTCTCTGCTCTTTTTCCCCGTAGATGGAGTAGCTAAGGTATACTTTGGTAGGCTTGCGCATCTTCTCTTTCATCTTCTCTTTCATCTTCTCTTCTCCTTCGTCTGCGAGATTGCAGCTGCATGGAGGCTCGGTTGAACCTCCATGTGAGATGCGATCTAGGCGTACATTAAGAGGATTTCTTCGCAACCGTAGAGTGCGAAGGCGCCACATTCCTCGCATTGGGCTTTGCGAGTATCGGGCTCATAGCCGTAGTATACGGCTCCGCAGGAGTGACAGACTGCGGCGTTATCGTCTCCCTCTTCGAGGCATTCTTGAGCGGTGGCAAGAAGTTCTTCTTTTGTAAGCATGATTCTACTCCTTGGGCTTTCTGCCTATTCCCTTGAGGAACGGGCGAGTAGCCAGAGTAAGAGAGCGTACAGGAGGAATTCGAGAAGGGCAGACAAGAGGAACTGGGGGAATGATTCCATCGGCTTGATACCTTTCTCTTAAAGCGGACTGGTTAATGATTCTGAAGCGAATGTTCATCCTTGCTCTCCTTAGAAGTAGGAAGATTCTGCTTCTTCCTTCTCTTAGGCTTCTTGATTTCGGCCTTTATTTCCGTAAGGATGCGGCTCCTGCTGTCTGTCTCTAGTGTAAGGAACCAAAAGAGTGAGTAGGCTTGTCCTACGGGAACGGAAAGGCAGTCTACTGCTCCCTTCTTTCTGAGGAAGTGTAGGGCTGCGCCTACCCGGTGCATGGACTCGCCTGTACGGTTTGCGATCTCCCGTGCGGTTAAAAAGTCATCTGCTGCCTTAAGGCATTCCTGCGTGAGCAGGGTTGTACAGACGCGGGTGAATGGTCTCTTCATCTCTTGACTCCTTTCTTAATTTCTTCTCTGGGGGGATCGGGAATGCCCTTACCGGCCTCGAGCCAGTCCTGATAGAACTGGCCGGAAATGGTGCAGTTGTAAAGGACTTGGCAAGGATATTCCTTGATATTGAGATCTGCGCAAACAAGTTTGATCTTGTCTAGGATGGTTCCTTCTTCTTCTTCTTCTGGGTTTAACTCTATGCCGAGACGAGCGGCTGCTGTTTCGCGTAGAGCCTTTATGTGAAAGACTGCGGCAAGACGAAAGACGAGACTGTCGTACTGCGCAGTTGTGCAGTGTGCCTTTAAGCTGAGAAGGGCTTTTTCCTTCTCGGCTTCTTCGGCATTCATTGCTTCACCTTAAAGCAGCTGAAGCAGAAGGGGAAGATCTGATCCTCTCCTCGTTCGATTGAGCGAGGAAGAGGCGAGTAGGAAGGAGAAAGGAAAGAGATGAGTCGGGTTTCCTTTGTCTTTCCGTTCCTTGATTCGGAGTAGAGGTAGAGTCCCTCCTCTTGCGTCCAAGAGCGGACGCAAGAGGCGCAATGGCAGTGGTTCATCCGAAGGATGACTCGCTTCGGATGAAGGAAGATTCCCGACTGGAGAGCTTCCAGTCGGGCTGCGATTTCTCGCAGGACTTCCGCAGGGGAAGTCTGCGCCTTGGCGTCGGCCTGCTCGATTAGGGTATCGAGCAGGTCGTCTTGAAGTATTCCTTTGTGCATGAGCGAGTCTCCTACTTCTTGCTTCTTCCTTCTTTCTTCTTCACTGTTTCCAGGAACCCGCTGTCGATGGCATCAAGGATGCCATCGAGTGTCTGGCGGGTGTCCGCGAGGAGGGCGGACCTGTCGTTGACCCGCAGGGTTGCCAGGTAAGTAGTCATGGCTCTGTAGCCCGCCAAAAGGACTTGTTGTCCTGTTCCATTGTGTTCTCCGGTTGGGTTATGTGCGCAATGGGTGGCACGGGCATATGGTCGCATATTTTGATCGCGGGTGCAAGTGGTATTTGCGCAACAATATGTAGTATAAATACTATGTAGTAATGATTAAGGGGGGAAAGTGAGAGGAGAGAATTACGGTGCGATGTTCCCTGGTGTCCTTGGGAATGGTCCCTGTGCGGCTAGGTGGATGGTCCTGTGTTCCATTGGCCCTACCCCCCGATGCCCGGACGGACCCGAATGGACCCGGAGTTGCTCTTATACTACTTAAAGAAAAAAAAAAAAAAAATTAAGGTGGTATATTAACCTCCTCCGGGGGGATGCCCGTAGGGCCAATGGGCCACAGGGCCATGCTACAGGGGAATTAGGGACCATGCACGGGGAACACAGGGCTGCTACTTTGGGTTAATGTGCGGCATTAATAGTGGAACTGCGGAGTAGATGCGAATGGATCGCATCGACCGCGGACCGCGGGCCGTCCGGCCGCTCTATATATACTAGAAGGTGGTCGGATTCTAGTGAAGAGAAGGCAAAAAGAAGCCCCGGATCAGACCGGGGCTGGGAATTAGGCGTCAGTCGCCCCGAAAGGGATTTCTTCCCGGATCTTCTGTCCTGGCCGGTATTCGAGCACGGCAACAATGTTGCCAGTGGCCCAGCCGACACTATCGACTGGGCCGTCCTCCGTCGGGAAGGTTCGGCCATCCGGATGCCGGATGGCGACGCCTCTTTTCATGCTTTCCTCCGTGACGAGGTAAGCCACAAAACTATTCATTGCCTTCCTCCGCAAGAGAAGGCGAGGAGCCTCCATGCTCCCCGCTTTCAGTTTTCGGTCAGTCCAGCAGGGCGTCCAGTCCCTTCGCATCCGTGCGCTTCTCTGCGGCTTCCCTGCGGGCGCGAGCCCGTTCCTCGGCGATGGCGGCGAGGTGCGGAGCCATTGCCGTCCTGAACTTGACAAGATCCTCCTCGGCCTTGCCTTTCAGGAAAGCCTTGGCGGCCCCGAGATCGGGGAACCGCTCCGGACGCGCTCGAGTGAGCGCGAGGGCGATGTCGCCAATGCGGGCTCCGCGCGGTCCTGCCCGGTCAGTCCACGTATCATTCAGCAGGTTTTCCCAAACCTGCTCCACGCAGTCAAGAGCGTACTCGTCTACCGACGAGTACTCCCCCGACTCCACGGCCTTTTTCGCTCCGGAGAATGAATCTCCGAGCTTTGCGTTGAGGCCGTGCATCAGCACGGCCGCCCGCATTCCGGCCGACAAGTCGGCCAAGTCGCATGACTTGGTGCCGCTCTCGGTCTTGAGGGTCCAAACGGACCCTCCCGGCTCGAACACGCGTTCAATTGCCATCTTACTCTCCAGTTTGAAATAACATCCCCGAGAAGCTAGTCTTGGGGAGCGGCCGGAACATCCGACCACGGGCAAACGATAACATACCGGCCGGGGTTTTGCAAGGGGTGTTTGAAAATTTTTTTCGGGCGGCGATTGGACGGACAACCTCGAGGACGGCCTGGCTGGCTCGGGCAAATCGAAATGAGAAGGATAATCGAAGTAAGAATGAGAATCGAAGTAAGAATGAGAATCGAAATCAAAAGACGAATGATTTGCATTCAGGATAGCCGCGCTCCCCCCAGAGCCGAGGCTACCGCCCCGGAATTTGATTGCCTCTCACTCCGCGCTTCTACTCCAAGTAAATATCGCATAATTACTACATAGTAACTATCCCACATTTATAATCCACGCGCCCGCCTATTAATCCGAAGAAGACCGAGCTAATATGCTACCCTCGAAGGACCGCACCGAAGGTCATGAGGGGAGAGAAGGTATTTCCATCCTGAGCAAAATCTTAGCCGGTCCCCTATCCCTCATCGGGGAAATCTACCGGGAGCGTATGCGCATACGTGCCGAGGCCAAGGCCCAGGAACGTCAAATCCAAGCTGCCCTCGCAGAGCGCAAGATCGAGCTAATCAAGCAGGGGCTCACCGCAGACATGAATTGGGAGATGGAATTTGCCCGCCAAGCTTCCTCTTCCTGGAAGGACGAGTACACCCTAATCGTAGTCTCCATTCCCGCAATCATGGCCTTCGTTCCTGGGTGGTCCCGCTACGCTAAGGCCGGACTTGACGCCCTTTCCGCAATGCCCTACTGGTATCAGCTTCTCCTACTTTCAATCTTCTTTGCAACCTATGGCATCCGTTACTGGCGCCGTGGGCAGACCGATACATGACGGGAGTTTCATCTTTGTGTTCACGCGTAAAGGAAAGTACCTTGTCAGGAAACTTCCGGAAGGAACCCTTCTCGGCTCCTCCACTTCCCTTTTTGACGCCGCAGATATTGCCCTCGCAGACGCCAGAAATGGTCCTTCTCTTTACATTATCGAGCAGCCACCGATTGAGGTTGACGTGAGCAAGGCATACGGCGTAAGACCGGGTTCTAGTTTCCTGCTGTCAACCCCAGAGAATTTATACGCAGAGGGGCAGACAGCCACTACTGGGTTTGCTTCGTGCGATCCAGTTGATTTTGCAACCTCTTATCTTTGGTACTTGAACGACATTCTCGCCAATACTACGAGTATTCCAGAAACACAATTTATTGGCCTTTCTGCTGGGGTTGCATACTCGGTCAAGGTAAAAGCTAAAGCTTCCTTTGGCGAGAGCTCACTGAGTGCTGCTGTTAGTTTCCAGACAACTGAGAACGAGGCTCCACTTTGGCTTGGAGCGCCTGGCACGCAGAATCTAATTGTTGGCTCTTCACTTAACCTAAACCTCGTCACATACATCGAGGACATGAGTGAATATACGCCTCAATTCTCTGTAGCTTCTGGCTCCTTACCGCCAGGACTCTCGCTCTCCTCCGCTGGTGTTGTTAGCGGAACGCCAACCAGTTCTTTCAGTGGCTCCATTACCTTCTTGCTGACTCATGCCGAGCACCCGGCTAATCACAGTGAGGAGAGTGCTCCGGTAACCTTCATTGTCGAGACCCAAGACATTACGCCTCCTCCCGTACCAACGAACTTCGCAGCAACTTCCTACTCAGCTGATTTAGTGCATCTCACATGGACAAATCCGGCAGACGACACTTCCATTCCCGGTGAGTACAAGAGCGGCCTTCTCGGTACAGACATCTGGCGCTCTACTGAGAAGGACGAGGGTGGTTCGTGGATTAACTTTGCCTACGTAACCCGTGTTCTTGTCTCCGCTGTCGAGTCGGAGTCCTATCATGCTTTCGCCCAAGTTGAGTGCGGTTGGCGTATTCGCTCAGTAGATAATGCCTTCAAGAAATCCGGTTATACTGAAATCCTTTCTGCTGGTCCCCTACTAACTACTCTGAATCCTCCAATCAATGTCTCAGCATCTCGTGATTCTCCTCTTCAAGCGACTCTCTCGTGGGAGCAAGGAGATGGTGTTACTCCAACAGGATACAAGGTTTACCAAGCTTTTGGTATATCTGGTCCTTGGGTACTCGTGTATACAGGGGCTAGCACGTCCTACGTAGCAAGCTCAACAGGCTCCGGCTCGAATCCAAACTTTTCAAATTCTCAGACTCCCTACTTTTATGTAACGGCAACTAAGGACGGCAATGAATCAGTTGCGTCTGCGATAGTTGCTGCAACTTCTGGACAGCTTACCAGTCTCTGGCAGAACAGCTTCGATTTTCCTTCTTTTCCTGCTGGTGGCATGAAGCAGTATGCCCTCAGTTCTCACGACGCCTACGATCCTGCATATAATAATCCATGCGAAACTTCTACAGTCCGCGTTCGCTATCCTGTTGGGGATAATGGAGAAATGGCCAGGTCGATGCGAGTTCATCTTGTTCAGCACAAGTACGGGACAAATCAGTGGCCAACTGGTGCCGCTGCCTACAGTCAATCCCTAATGGGGCCTGGTAACTGGGTTCACAAGAATGGCGCATCGGCAAACGCAAATGCTGCACACAGAAACGAAGTCATATTTGACCCCGGAACCGGAATGGACAGTATCGAGAGGGGCGTAGAATACTGGATGGGCTGGTCCATGTTCTACCCCGGTCCGAATGATCCTTACGGAGATCCGGAATTTAAACCGCTGTCGTTTCAGGGCGGCTGGTCTGACGGGCCTCAGCTTCATCCAGTCAATATGACAACTGCGGAATATGCCCTATATGGGCCACTTTCAGCCAGCTCTAGTAGTGGGGGTTTTAATCCTGCCCTTGCTCTCAAACAAATGGCAATCAACCGAAATGTTACCGGAGCAAACGTAAATGCATATCCAGTTATCGCCGGTGCTCCGGTAGTTCGTTACAAGCGTGGAAGTGATCAAGTTACTTTAGGGACGCCGTCCTCCTTCATTAGTGGGGCATCTTCGGCTGCTCATACTCTAAGTGTTGAGTGGGATTCTGTCCCCGGAGCAGCAAAGTATCGTGTCTATCGAGCAGTGCGTGCTGAGGGCCCATATCAGCAGCTCGGTTCAGATATTCTTGCGGCAGAAACGACTGGTATGAGATATGACCAGACGACCGTAACACGCAGTGGTACGGTAAGAACTTACCAAGAGACGAAGCTCGGCACTTGGCAGTCAAAGATCATGTCCGCCTCATATATCTGCATAGCACCAGTAGATGCAAATGGTGTTGAAGGGCCTTGGTCACTTCCTTGCCCGTCTCGGCGCTCGTGCTTCGGTATGCAGATTTACGGTATTCACTACAGCGCCCCACTACTACCAAATACTGAGTGGCCTTATGCAAACTATAACAAGGTCAACTCGGACTATCAATCTAGTACCTTTGGCGGCATTGAAGGTTGGGATCTTCGTGGACACTGGATTGACTTTGTTCTTCGTTACAAGTTAAGCGACAACTACGATGGATACTTCCAGCTTTGGGTAAATGATGAGCTTGTTGCGGAGCAATTCAACATTCTTATAGGGCGCTTTGACACAGCCGAAATTCGTGGTCAGCCACCAAGAATGTACTGGCGCTTAGGCATGTATCATGGATGGCCGAACTACAGCGATCATATGGTAGACAGCAACGGTAATCCTACAACTGCTTCAGGGGACGGACAGGAAGTTCCAGCTGATTGGCCTGCTGCCTGCGTAATCTACTACGATGAGTTTCATCTCGCGAAGAGAATTAACGGGCCGAGTGGCGCAGTTACTTCAGCGGACCCAGCCTATGATCTTGTGAAGCCTCGTGGAGTGCGCACCTAATGTCCATGAAGTGCTGTATTGTTTCTGCTGTCGCTGGGACAGGAACTCCACCGTTTACACAGGACTTCACAAACTCTGATGTCTTTGGTGGAGCTACGCCCAAGGCCGCTATCATTCTTGGAGGCGGAGCCGGCTCCGCAGATACTGCTACTGACGGGCTCTCGTTCCAGCTCGGCTTCAGTGACGGTACGAACCAGAGCGCAATTGCGTTTGCAGGTGACACGTCAACCTCAACAAATAGCACGGCTCGCTCGAATAGAGCAAACGCTGGTTACGTTCACCTAGGCGTTGATGGTACAGTAGACGGAGCAGCTACCATCTCGCTAATCGCTAACGGTGGCCGTCTAACATGGAGTGACCAGTCTACGGGAGAGACAATCTACGTTCTTCTGATCGGTGGTGATATTGAGGCCGCAGTCGTTAATGTAACTGGGAATGGCAGTGGTAGTGCTCAAACCGTTACCCACGGACTATCTGCAGCACCGGAATTGATAATTGCTCTCGATGCGTGGGCTGCGGAGAATACAGATACTGGTGGAGATACAAACGGAAGCATCGGCTTCTGGACAGCCTCGACCCAGCTTTGTGCCGGTCAAAGACTGCGCGATGGTCAGTCAACCGCTGCTTCTTCCGGGCAAATTAACACAGCGTTTGCTTTTTCCGCCTTTTCTACTGCTGGTGGTATAGTCTACGAAGGGGCCATCTCGAATGTAGGTTCTTCCAGTTTTGATATGACAACAGCTCCAAGCACTACAAACAATCTACACTTCTTGTCCCTTCGTTCAACTAGTGGAACGGCTCTCTCTGTAGCTGCTGGAGTTGGGACAGCAAAAACTTCCACTGGAACCCAGTCAGATATTTCTGGGATGACTAACAATCCTCAGGTTTTGCTTGTTCTGCCAACCGCACTGACTTCCGCGGACTTGGCGTCATCTACAGATACAAGTGGAAACTTTGGGCTTGGAATTTCTTGCAAGCGAAGTTCTGATGGTGTAACCCAGTATATGGGTGTCGTCTCGTCGGCAGATGATGGAGATGCAACTACTGCTGATTGGCTGAATCATCAGCACTCAGCAGCAAAGCACCTTCACGTTCTCGACGCTGATGGAGTAACTTCCATTGCTGCAACAGTTTCCTCGTGGGTTGGCGGAATCGAGCATAATTATACAACCGCTAGCGGCGTGGCGACCAAGTTTCCATATCTTGCATTCGGCGCAGACGCGGTGACAGGTAATGCTGCACGTGCCCGTTACTACGAAATGATGAGGACTAGTCAATGAAGATTCTCAAGAAGTCCACGACTACGACGGTCCTTCTTGGTCCGTTTGTAGATGAAACAGACGGCAAGACAGCCGAGACCGGTCTCACCATCTCGCAGAGTGACGTTCTCCTGTGGAAGGAGGGCGGTACGACTATGGCGCAGAAGAATGATGCGACTGCCTGTACTTCTCGTTCAAACGGTTACTACACCTGTCCACTTAGTACGACAGACACAGATACGAATGGTATCCTTCACATCACTGTTCATAAGAGCGGTGCCCTTCCTGTTAAGGAAACCTTCTACGTAGTTCACGCTAACGTCTTTGATTCTCTAATCAGTTATACAAGTCTCGGCGTTCTTGCTAACGTCGTTGGCTGGAATACTGCGGCAATTGCTACTCCAGACACAGCTGGCTACCCAAAGACCACAATCAAGTCTGGCTCCGGTACAGGAGAGATCAACCTCTCCTCTGGTGGAGTCTCCCTGACCACTTCTTCCGTTAACTCAGTAGCCGATCAGGTCTGGGACGAGGACATCACAGGTCACCGCTCGCCAAACGCTGCCGGCGCAATTCTGCAGCCACTGCATTCTGGCACCTGCCCGACGATTGCATCGCCTCTGACAACGACGATCAAACTGGCAGCTGGAGCATCGAGTGCTGACGACTTTTACAATGGCGAGTTGATTGTTGCATGGTCTGCGGATGGTACTACGCGAGTGGCAGACTATTGTCTCGACTACGACGGGACTACGCAGACTGCGACTGTGACCGGGTTCGCCTCGGCGCCACAGACTGGGTGGGCCTACGTCGTGCATCCAGGTGGGACGATCCCTGGCGCGTCTGCTCCGTCCGCTGCTGACAATGCAGCTGCGGTCTGGAATGCTCTTACGGCTTCCTATACTGCCGCCGGTTCCTTCGGTGAACGGTTTAAGGTTGTTCGTCGAGCTGCCCTCGCGGCAACGAACTCTGATTCACTTCTTACCTTCGATGCTTCAGCTTCGACGACAACGGACTACTACAAGTATCAAACAGTTACGATGATTGACGGTCCCTGTGCTGGGCAGACTCGGCAGATCGTAAGTTATTCGTCAGGCCGTGTAGCTACAGTAGACCCTCCATTCATTGGTACGCCAGAGAGTGGAAACATCTTCATGATTCTTCCGCTCGGAATAGATGCTGCAACTTTGGCTATGATTGCTGACGCCGTTTGGGATGAGGCAAGAAGCGGTCACATCATAGCTGGTTCCTTTGGTGAGTACCTTCTTGCAGATGTCATTAAGCTCTCAGGGGATACAACTGCCGCAGACAACGCCGAGTCCTTCTTCGATGGGACTGGCTATGCAGGAACAGGGAATACTATCCCAACTGTAACCGCAGTTACGAATGCGGTTTCAGCTAATATCACCCAGATTTCGGGAGATTCTGCTGCAGCTGATGCCCTCGAGGCTATGCTTGATGGTACGGGAGGTGTAACGATTACTGCCGCTATTACAGGCGCTATCACAGGCAACATTACAGGTAATCTTAGCGGCTCAGTGGGCTCCGTTACAGGTAATGTGGGCGGCAACGTCGCAGGCTCCGTAGCTTCCGTCACAGGCGCAGTAGGCTCTGTAACAGCCGGTGTCACGGTTACTACGAATAATGATAAGACGGGCTATCGCCTATCCGCTACCGGCGTTGATGATATTCTGGATGAGGCGATTGCGGAGCCTGCCTCTGTTTTCGCTTGGGCTTCTGCAACGCCGCGGAATATCCTCGGCTTCCTTGGGCAGATCTCGCGTAATAAGCAGACTCTGAATAAGGATACTGGTGCCTTTGCTATCAGGAACAATGCTGACTCTGCGAATGTCGGCACAGCTACTTACGCGGATGATGCTACGACTACCACGAAGGGAGCGATCAGCTAATGGCTATCGACTCGCGAGCAGACGCACACGCCCTTCTAGCTACCTGCCCCTTTACTCCGATGTTAGCGGTAGCTGATGCCGTTGTCGGTCTCGATACGGTAATTCAGAGGGCGACCATGTTGCACATGCCTGCGTTGAATGGCCTTCCTGAGCCTACAGATGTGAATACGGGCGGCACGTCCCTTCTTGGCCTTCTGACTTTCTGGAGTTAATTGTATGACAACTTCTTCTTACTTGCAGGGTGCCGTTCGTATCTATCCCGCGGAGGGGACTGCGGGAGATGGTAATGTACTCATCCTCACAGATGATGTATCCAGGTATGACGTTTTCGAGGTGCACTCTTACGGTGGCAACTTCACAGTAGAGGTCTCCTTTGATGGAACTGAGTGGACTAACGCAGTTCAGCTTGAGGATCGAGGGCAGACTACTCTCACCCTTGTTACCACCGGAGTTAATGGGCCTCTGTATGCAGCCAGAATGAAGGCGCCCTATGTTCGCCTCAAGCAGTCTGGTGCAACGGATTTTGAAGGTTACCTGCTTTGCGGGAACTTGATCGGTAGTTAGTAAATGTCCTACACTTACCATATGGTAACAGTTCAGGAGGTGAAAGATGTCTGCTTCTGATTCAATGGAAACTAACATTCTGAAGCTCATCTTTCAGAATGTAGACTTTGCTAACATTGGTGATGCTACAGGGCTCCGGGGAGCTTCTACTCCAGGCAGCTTGTATGTCTCCCTTCATACTTCCGACCCCGGAGAATCTGGCTCGCAGGCTTCGAATGAGACAGCATACACCTCCTATGCGCGTGTTGCAGTCGCTCGATCTGCTGCTGCCTGGGATGTAACTGGTGCGGTTGCCTCAAACATTGCTGCAGTTAGCTTTCCTACCTGCACTGGTGGCACAGCGACAGTTACGCATGTGGGTATCGGTACTTCTTCTTCTGGTGCAGGCGTACTTCTTTTCTCTGCTGCTCTTGCTGCCAGCTTGGCCGTGTCCAATACTGTGCAGCCTGAGTTTGCAGCTGGTCAGCTTACGGTAACTGCTAGCTAAGATGAGTGTCGCGGACGTACAAATAGGCTTCTCACTCTCTGCGCCACTCTTGGGGCGTGGGCATATCTCTGCCTCCGCCACCCAGTCACAGACGCTGGCAGCCTCAGGTTTCGTCCGCTCACTTAGCGCGGCTGCAGTTACCGTTTCTCTTACACTAGCCGGAACGGCGTTTCCAAGGGGAGTTCTTGCTGCTTCTACAGACCTAAGTTACGCAGTTGGAGGTTCTGCTAAAGCTCGTGCCTTCTTGGTAGGTACGGTGACTTTCCAGCAAGTTCTAGCGGGCTACTTGCTAGACTCTATGAACTGGGAAGGAGATGAACTTCCTTGGGATGCTGTTTCAGGCATTGATCTTGGGCGCTATCCGATCGGTCTCAAAAGTCAGTCATTCATACAGTTTGGACCGGCACATGCCAAGTTTGGTGATGCCGGCATCCAGTCTTATGTGGAAAGGCTTTCCCTTCCTCCAGATGACCGTACTGGGGTCTTTCTCATTACGGAGGTTGCTCCACTTTTCTTCGGCGGCGCGGGAACCACTATTCAGGTTTCTCTTGGCACGCAGGAAAGGACGCAGAACGACTCCGTTATTTGGGAAGAAGCCTACTCCTTCGTCTTGGGAACTGATGATTCAGCAGACCTAATTTCGAGCGGGCGCTTCTTGGCCCTCCGCTTCGAGGCTGTGGGGCAACCGCATTGGCAGTTGTCCCGTTTTGATGTCACTGTACAAAGGACTGGAGAGGATTAAGCGATGGCTATGTCAGCAGCAATTCAGAAAGTCTCGATTAAGCACGAGATGATTATGAACTACATTATGGAGAATCCGCAAGAGCCTTTGGCCTCAGTAGCAGCTCACTTCGGAATTTCTTCGGCGTGGTTATCGACAGTTATTCACTCTCCGGCTTTTCAGGATCGTCTTTTGGAAAAGAAGGACGTTCTCTTTCATCACACAGTCGTAGCTACGGTTCGGGATAAGGTTTCTGTACTTGCGCATAAGGCTCTAGATAAGCTAGTCGATCAGATTGATTTTACTCTGGATACGAAAGAACTTAGAGAAACAGCTGACATGGCCCTTGAGCGTTTGGGCTATGGTGGCAAGAATGGAGGTGCAGGCGATGGACCTACAGTCATTAACAACAACACGCTCGTCGTCGCTCGAGAACTGTACTACGAGGCACAGAACCGCATCGGTGCCAAGTCGCTACAGGGACTTACCGATGCCATTAACGGCTCAGTGGATCAGCCACCCGCCCTTTCAAGTTCCAAAGTCGAGGAAGCCCTCAGCACAGGCCGGCTACAGGTACCAAACCCAGTTCTCGAATATGATGGAGGAGAGGTATGAATTCCTTTATTTTCCTGATCGCTGGATTACTTGGCGGGCTAGTCTTAGGGCAAATTCTGCCTTTAACCAGCTGGATGGCTTCCTTCTTCTTGATGATGCAAAAGTTTGCATACTCTATGAGTGTAAAGTTCGAAACACTCAAGAAGCGATTTGGCAGATGATTCACTATGCAAGGCTACTCAAACTGCTTCTTCCGGGCTGGCTCATTAGAACTGTCGAGGTCTGTAAGTACTATGATCCCGTCATTCGAGCCCCTGATGAAACAGAGCCCCTTTTCTTGTGGGAACCAGACGAACTTCCCGCAGAAACTCGAGGACGGCATTCCGTTCTCCTTTTCGGCTGAGTTATAGAATGAGTGCGGCTGAAGATACTGTTAAGGCCCAGGCAGGGGAGATTTTCCGTCTAGCTGCGGAGGATGGTATCTTCTTCTCTCACTACTTCTTTGAGAGGACGATTCGTCAAGGCAGCCCGAAGATGCATGAGCAGCTTTGGCTCGGTCTCGAGGAGCGCGGCCTTCGCTACTTCGGGGCGGAGATTTTCCGCGGCGGTGCTAAGACTACGATTACTCGCATCTTTACCGCGAAGCGAATCTCCTATGGGCTTTCCAGAACGATTCTTTATGTCTCCAAATCCCTTTCGCACGCGCAGCGTTCGATCAAGTGGCTTCGTAGGCAGATTGAGACTAATAAGAAGTGGGCTTCCTTCTACTCCCTAAGTAAGGGAGCGAAGTGGACAGATGATGAAATTGAGATTAGGCACGGTGATCTGCAGCTGACGATTACTATTCTGGCCGCAGGTATCACAGGCCAGATTCGTGGTATTAATACGCAGGACGATTTCCGTCCTGACCTAATCGTAGTAGACGATCCGAATGATGAGGAGAACGCTGGAACGGAGGAGCAGCGGAAGAAGATGGATGCTCTTTTCTTCGGCTCTCTTCAGAACTCCCTCACTCCTCCGTCGGAGAATCAGCATGCGAAGATGGTCCTACTTGCTACTTCTTTGGACTCGAGGGACCTAATTAACCAGGCACACAAGTCTTCAAACTGGAAGACGGTCAAGTTTCCTTGCTTTATTCTGGATTCTTCCCGCGGTGAGATTTCTGCCTGGGAAGAAAGGTTCCCCACGGACTTCCTCAAGCAGGAGAGGCAGGCCTTTATCGACCGCGGCCAGTTCTATTTGTGGCTTCGTGAGATGGAGTGCAAGCTTGTAGCTCCTGAAGGGGCTGCCTTTAATATCGAACTCGTTTCCTACTTCGATCATCCGCCGGAGGTAATGGACGTTCTCTTCGCCATTGACCCCGCAAGAAGTAAGCTTAAGAGTGCTCATAAGAGCGCAATCGTGGCTATTGGCATTGCGCAGAATAAGGCTTACGTCCTCGAGTATTATGCACAGAAGGGAATGAACCCAGAAGAGACTTGGCAGAAGTTTTTTGAGATGGCTGTTCGTTGGCGTCCTCGCCAAGTCGCAATTGAGTCTGTGGCCTATCAGCAAGTACTCTCCTTCTACTTTGCGACGAAGATGAAGGAAAATAACTTCTATGTTTCCATTCTCGAGTTTGATGATAGGCGCTCGAAGGCAAATCGTATTCGGCAGGCTATTGGAGGGCGCCTTGCGCATGGTACACTCCTTGTCCGCCACTCGCAGATAGATCTACTTAAGCAGCTGACTGACTATCAGGATGGAATGGACTTTGACCTTCTAGACGCTCTTGCCATAGCCTTGGATTCTGCTACTCCCCTTCTCTTCGATTCTCTTGAGAGTGAGGGGGAAGACCTTCTTCATATTCTTAAAAGTGAGAAGTCGATTGAGGCCCTCACTTACACCGCAGGGAGTCTGTGCCCATGACTGCAGGACGAGCAACATATAACAGCCTGCAGGCCGAGCTTAAGCCTGGAACAGGGAAGTATGACCAGATTAAGAATTTCATTCTGGATAGGAAGCGTTACTCGAATAGGAAGATGTCCGAGGCCCGTACTCGCTGGCGTACTGCAGATGACCAGTTCAAGGCTTATATTCCAGAGAAGGAGCTGGATGCGCAGAAGCGTTTGAAGTGGGATCAGGAAGGTAAGCTTGACTACATCACTCTTGCAGTTCCCTACTCTTATGCAGTGGCGATGACTGCGCACACTTATCTGAGTGCTATCTTCCTCTCCCGTAACCCAGTCTATCAGTTCTCCGGGCGGCATGGAGAAACGCAGCAGTCCATTCAGGCCATTGAAGCTATTATGGACTACCAACTACGAGTAGGTAAGCACGTTCCGGTTCTTATGAACTGGCTCTTTTCCATGACCAAGTATGGTGTGGGAGTCGTAGGTGATTACTGGTGCAAGGAGACCGCGGATGTTGCTCGTCTGGTCGAGCGCCCGGTAACTCTCCTCGGTATGGAAGTTCCCTTCAAGAAGCAGAAGGTTAAGGAAGTAGCTACGGTTACTACCTTTGAGGGAAATCATCTTTACAACGTCTCCGTATACGATATCTATCCTGATCCGCGGGTTCCCCTTTGTCATTTTCAAGATGGGGAATTCTTCGGGCGCGATGTTCGTGTAGGCCTGCACGAGATCTTGGAAGGAGAGGTAAGTGGGCGCTACTTCAATGTAGACAAAGTAAGGAGTATGAAGCAAGAGAGTGAGTCTGCTGCTTCCGTAGATGGGAATGGCTATAGCGAGGCTTCTTCTCGCTTGGATCTTCCCTACTTCTATGGAGAACAGGCTTATCGAGGTCCTGCTTTCTACAAGTTGCATGAGATGATTATTCGCCTGATCCCCTCGCAGTGGGGTCTGGGTACTTCATCTAAGCTGGAGAAGTGGGTCTTTACCCTGGTAAATGATGACCTCATTATCGGAGCACAGCCCCTCGGACTTCTTCATAATCAGTTTCCTTACTCTATCATCGAGTATGGCTTGGGCTCAGAGGAGTTTGTTAAGCCTTCGATGATTGAAATTATTAAGCCTCTTTCGAATGCGCTTACCTGGCTTTTCAACTCGCATATGTATGGAGTAAGGAAGTCCCTTACAGATACGAGGATTGTAGATCCTTCACGAGTGACGATTAAGGATATGTTGCAGCCATATGGGGGCTCTATTATTCGACTGAAGCCAAACGCGTATGGGCAGAGCCCAAGGGATATGATTCACCAGCTGCAGGTAGGAGATCCTACAGCGGGTCATACTCGAGATATGCTTATCGTGGAGCAGATGCTGCAGAGGACTCTTGGTATCGTAGATGATGTGATGGGTGTCCAAGGAGCCGGATCTGATCGGCAGACTGCAACGGAAGTGCGAGTGAGGACGGGGTATTCAACCTCGAGAATGAAGACGACAGCAGAGTATGTTGCGGCTACGGGCTTCTCCTCCCTTTCGCAAAGGCTGGTCATGAATACACAGCAGCTGTATCAGGATGAGAGGCTCTTTAGAATAGCTGGTTCCTTGATGCAGGATGCGGGTGCGTTCTTGTCTGTGCGGGTTGACCAGGAGGTCCTTGCCGGCTTCTATGATTATGTTCCGATAGATGGAACGTTGCCGATTGACAGAATGGCGCAGGCGAACTTCTGGAAGGAAATGGTGGGGATGATTGCACAGAGTCCTCAGATGGCGATGGAATGGGACTTGTCTGGCCTCGTCTCGCATATTATGAGTATGCAGGGAGAAAGGAACATTCAGAAGTTCCGAAGGGTGAACATGCAGGCGATGGACCCTGCTATGCTGCAGCAGATGGCGCAGCAGGGGAGTATGGTTCCGATTGGTGGAGGTTCAGGCGGTGGACAGACTAGACTCGCAAACGCCCTCGGGGCAGCAGGTCAGGGAACTTCAGGAGGAACTATCTAACCTGCAAGGGTTGGTAGGGACACTGGGGTATAAGTGGCTTATTAGATTGGCGGATGAGCAGCTGGAGCAAAGGCAAAGGACACTTCTTCTGACGCCCTTGAAGGGAATGGATGAGGTTTTAGAGCAGGAATATAAGAAGGGGGAAGTAGCTGGTATCCTCCTTTTTAAAGAGATAGTGGATATTAGGATCGGCGTCTTAAAGCAAGAGATTGACGAATACTTCGAGGAGAAAGGCGATGAGCACAGAGACGAACAAGACAGAGATGGAGAGCGCGAGTACGGAAGTGGAGCAGACGAGCTCAGTTTCGGAGAAGATCGAGCACCCTGACTATGGGGCGCTTGCAGACGCATTTACCTCAGATGACGTGGAAGTGCAGGACCCGGTAGGGTCTTCTTCTTCTTCTTCTTCTTCTCCCCCCTCTCCGCCTCCCTCCACGTCCCTACAGGCACCCGCTGAGGCGGCCCCTGCTGCCGCTACGCCCGCAGCTTCGCCCTCCGGTGCGGTGAACGCCCTTCCCGCTGAACCTTCTTCCTCTCCTCCTCCTCCTGCTGCGGCGCCTCCGGTTGCCGCTGCCCCCGAGGTGCAGATTCAAACCCAGCCGCAGGAACCGCCTTCTCCTGCGGCCGCGGGTAAGGAAGAGCAGGCAGTCTCCTTCGATCAGATTAGGGCTAAGGCTCTACCTGAGTTGGAGAAGATGTATGCTCTTTCTGCTGATGTTGCAGAAGGCTTTGTAGATGAAAGCCTGGCTAAGGTTCTTCCTCAGCAGTTTGCACGGCTTCATTTCGAAATTCAAACGGGTATTTACTCAGCCATTAGTGAGCAGATTCCGGCAATGGTGCAGGCTGCACTTGAGCAGACGAAGCAGGTTGAGACGTTTAAGCAGTCCTTCTTTGATGAGTGGCCTCAGTTGAAGGGTAAAGACGAGAACTTGATTACTAGGACTGTGATGACGTATCGACAGATTAATCCGCAGGCAAGTGCAGAGATGGTTATTAAGCAGGCGGGAGCGCTGGCTATGTTGCAGTTTGGCTTGGATCCCATCGCCTCCAAGACGCAGACTCAGCAGCCGGCGCCTCCGCCTGCACCACCTGTTATTCATCAGCCGGCTGGTACTACGGCCGCGAGTGTGGGGGCTCCTAATCCGCAGGGAGCTGGCTCAGAAAATACCTTTGCGAAAATGGCGGAAGAATGGCGAGAGGAAATGTTTGGAACTTAATTCTTTGAAGGAGAACTGTCATGGCTTTTGCAGGCTTGCGTGGAACTGGCTCGTTTGGTGCAGATGAACGTCCGAAGAATTTTCGGGAGATGATTCTGTGGCTGGAGCCGAATGGAATGGCGCCCCTCTTTGCACTTACGTCGAAGATGGGGACTGAGTCCTTGGACGATCCGCAGACGTACTGGTGGGAGGAAACTCTGGACACCGTTCGAGTGCGGTTGAATGATGCTACGGATATGAGCGACTCGGATACGGCAGTTGTCGTAGATTCGGGTGCTTTGGCTCTGAATGTGGGCGATATTCTTCTAGTGGAAACGACGGAGGTTGATGCCTACGATGCGGAGTTGGTTCGTGTGACTGCGCGGGCGAGCGATACGGCCTTTACGATTAGTCGAGGCTTTGGTGGTTCGACTGCGGCTGCGATTACAGATGATACTTACTTTACGCGTGTTGGCTCGGCGCATGAGGAAGGAAGTGGATCGCCGGCGACAACTAGCACGAACCCGTCGAAGTTTACGAACTATTGTCAGATCTTTAAAACTCCGTATGAGATTTCAAAGACTGCACTGGCAACGAAGTTCAGGACGGGTGATCCGTTGAAGAATGAGCAGCGTCGAAAGGCCTTTGAGCATGCGGCCAAGATTGAGTGGTCGATTCTCTTTGGTAAGGCAGCTGAGGTTACGGGGAGTGATGGGCAGCCGATGCGTTCGATGGGCGGTCTGCGTGAGTTTATCGTAAGTAACCGGAAAGTCTTTTCCTCGGCGATTACGATTAACACCTTCCTGGATCAGGTCTATCAGGTCTTTAACTACTCGGGAGAAGGTTCGGGAGATCAGCGAATTGCATTCTGTGGAAACGGTGCCTTGAATGCCTTGAATAAGGCAATTAAGGATGCTGGTACGACGCAGATCACTTATGATGGTGTCGTAGGTGTCTATGGAATGAAGTTTGCTCGGTTCGTGATGCCGCAGGGTGAACTGCTTTTGAAGACTCATCCGTTGATGAATACTCATGCTCGGTACTCGAAGAGCATGTTCATCATCAATCCGCCCGGCATTAAGTATCGGCCGCTGCGTGGACGAGACACGCACGTTGAGAAGGATATCCAGGATAATGATGCGGATAAGAAGAAGGATCAGTGGCTGACGGAAGCCACGATCACTCTGCATCATGAGAAGACAATGGCGTACCTGGGCAATATCTACGTGAGCTAATGTTGGTGGTTAGGAGGGTGGTGGTCTCCCGCCCTCCTCTTTTTCAAGGAACTAGGTATGGCGACGAACGCACAGCTGATTGACCAAGTCCTGTTCCACCTTGGAAATAGAGCTTCGTATCGGGCAAATGTTCTCTCCAGTATGAAGCTGTGGGTGGATGAGCGAGAGCGTGGTCGGTTTCTTCCCTGGTTTCTTGAGAAAGAGAGTTCTGGACTTGTAACGGTAGAAGATCGGGACTATATCAGTTTGCCGACCGACTTCCTTCGTGAATTGGACGAAGGAACTGTTCTTGTAACTGATGCAGATGGTCTTGAGCATAAGCTTGTGAAGGCGCCATCACTTGATAGGCTTCTTTCCGAGAAAGATGAAGGTGGCTTACCGGAAGCCTACTATCTGTTTAATGGGAGAATGTATTTGAGGCAGACTCCCGATGCGGCGTATTTCCTGAGGTTTTTCTACTATGGGAAATCGACGGTTCTTGCGGATAATGATTCGGAAGCGACGCATTGGGGCGCGGAGGCGGCGAGTGCTTTGGTCTTTGGTTCAGCCGCTATCTTTGCTGGTACGGTTCTTCAAAATATGAAGTTGAGGGATTCTCTTGCTGCTTTTGAGTCTCGGGCACTAGATAATCTTCTGGCAGCGAATGAGGCACGAATTCACTCTGGCTCTTCCCTTCTGATTGAGGATTGAACTATGGCACTTGAAGTTGCAACTTATATTAGTGACCTGGTTGTAAGTAATCCTCCATCGACTGATAAGAGGAGACAGGGAGACGACCATCTGCGCTTGATTAAGAGTGCGGTGAAGAATACGTTTCCTAACGTAACTGGGGCCGTAACTGCTACGCACGAGGAGCTGAATAATGCCGCGGCAGGTTTTACAAGTGCTCTCTTTCTTAACGAAGTAAGAATGTACTATGGAGATCCTGGTGACCTACCTGCAGGCTGGCATGTTTGCGATGGGACTAATGGCACTCCGGATCTTAGAAATCTTGTTCCTATTGGTGCTGGCTCTACTTATACTCTTGGTCAGTCTGTGGGCTCTGCCAACCCTACTACTTCGTCTACTAGTGGCGGAACTCCGGCAGGTACGGTTGGGGGAACGGCGCTAACGAAAGCACAGTTGCCTGTGCACGATCATTTTACTGTTGCAGATGTTGAAAGTACGAATGAGGTTAATGCTTCGACTTCTGTAGCGAAGTTTAATGATACTTCTCTTGGTGATTTGCAGTACAAACTGATGGGGTCTGCAATTACGCCAACTCTTGGGCTCAGTTCGCCGGTTGGCTCGGGAGATACGCATACGCACACCTTTACTGGTAATGCACTGTCCGGACATACACATACTGTTTCTGCATTGCAGCCGGCTCTAGCTTTGCACTTTGTTATGTATACTGGAGTATAAAAAGGAGAAGAAGAATGGCTCCCTTGGATAAGTTAGATCAGCTTCTAGGGGTAGTAAGTCCCCTTGATGGGTCGGAATCCTGTAGGGAACGGAATGCTAAGTTGCGCAATTGGAGAATGGTAGTAGGTTTGGCAACTCTAGTTACCTTTTACCATGCGGCGAGAGCCTGCGGACTGATTCCTAATGTGAGTCCGTATGCATCTGCTGAAGATCTTGAGCAGAAGGTTATTAGAGTAAAGCAGGAAGTTGCAAAGCAGGTTCAAGAGTTAGAGCAGCGAGTTGTGCGAATTGAGGCGAAAGTAGACTCTTCGCTTAAGCTTCAGATTGAAGCAAGAATTAGGGACTTGGTGCATGAGAAATGCCAGGCAAAGAAGCAGAGAACTGTAGATAGACTTGAAGCGGAGATTGATTCACTGCAGGACGATCACCAGCGTTTGACGAAGGAACGATATCCGATTATGCCTTGCGGAGGATTGAACAGTGACTAAGCTAGCCTGGACGGATTTTATTGTAATTCACTGTTCTGCTACTAGACCTAATGCGGATATTGGAGTGCGAGAAATTCGACAGTGGCATATGAGTAAGGGCTGGTCCGATATTGGCTATCACTTTGTCATTAGGCGAAGTGGGCTTGTTGAAGTTGGTCGGCCTCTTTCTGAGGAAGGGGCACATGTTCGTGGCTTTAATAATCGTTCTGTGGGGGTTTGCCTTGTAGGCGGCTTAATGCCGGATGGGAGTACAGCTGATCTTACTTGCCCTTTAGAGTTTGATAGCTTTACTGAGGAGCAGGTAAAGTCTGCCCATGCTGTTGTAAACCTACTTAGAAAGATTTATCCAAAGGCAGAAGTTCTTGGACATAGGGATCTGTTTCCGGATAAGGATAAGAACGGAAAAGTGGAGAAGCATGAGTGGTTGAAAACCTGTCCTGGCTTTGATGCAAGAAAGGAGTTTGCATGCTGATTAAAGATTTAGGTGCGATTGGTATAGTAAGGGATTTAGCACCGCTTGAGTTACCGAGTAATGCTTTTTCCTCGGGCCAGAATGTGCGCTTTACTTCAAGGGGGGTAGAGCAGGTTTACGGGTATGGTCCAATTCTCGGACAGACGCAGATTTCTGCTGCTAACTGGCTTCGTGTGTTTCCTCCGGTAACTAGTCCTCTTCTTCTCTATGGAGATTCTAGTAGGATCTTCTGCGTAGATGGAGTTACGCATACGGATATTACTAGAGCTTCAGGAAATTACTCTGGGGGTACAGAAGATAGGTGGCAGGATACTTTTCTTTCTGGCATTCCAATCTTTAATCTTTCTACGGATATTCCTCAGATATGGGCTCCAATAGCTGCAGGAGCAAAGTTGGTTGATTTGCCTTATTGGCCGGTAAATTGGAGATGTGAGTTTATTCGGTCGTATAAGAATATGCTGATTGCAGGAAATATGACGATCAGCGGCTTTAACTATCCCTACAGAATAGTTTGGAGTCATCCGGCTGAGCCGGGGACTGTTCCTGTTTCTTGGGATGTAGAAGATCCTGCATATGATACTGGAGCAAGAGAGTTGGGAGAGACCTCGGATGTTGTAGTAGATGGTCTTGATCTCGGTAACTTGTTCATTGTTTATCGCGAAGAATCGACTTACGCCTTTCAGTATATAGGAGCTCCTAACTTCTTTGCCTCCTCAAAACTTCTGCGAGATGGTGTAGGCTTGCTGGCTAAGGGCTGTGTAGCGCAGATACCGCTTGGACATCTGGTGGTTACTAGAAGTGATGTGATTGTGCATAACGGCTCCTTGAATAGCGATCAGTCGATTCTTGAGAGAAGGTGGAAGAAGCGGCTTTTTTCCACTCTCGATGATGACAACTTTAAGAATACATTTCTTCTTGTGAATCAGCCAGAGAAGGAAGTGTGGATTTGCTTTCCCGAACTAGGAAGTACGTATGCAACCAAGGCACTTATCTGGAATTGGGCTTCCGGTGGACTTGGAGAAATGGATTTGCCAAATGTGCCTTACATTACTCCTGGCTTGAAGATTGATTCTAGTGAGGGAGATGCGTGGGGATGAAGATTCTCTATACTCCTGTCTATGTTGGTGATGCGCAGATAGCGCAGGAGTTTCAGCGCATTTCTGATGTGCTGAATAGAGCTACCTTTAATCAACTGGAAGTGGCATATAAGGAGCCTGCAAAGCCAAGACAGGGGATTGTTTATATTGCAGATGGAGAGCAGTGGAATCCACTAGAAACAGGGAATATTACGCCTGTTTGGTTTGATGGAGAGGAGTGGCAGCCGTTTGCTGAGGGTGGTAGTGGGGAGATTTCTCTTGCAGTACCTGTACATGTAGTAACAGAAACGCCTTATGTACTTCTTGAAGAGGATGCCTACAAGTGTGTGGAGATGGATTTGGAGGGAGCGAATCAGCTGGTTGTTCCTGCGGACTTGTTCGAGGTTGGGATGCAGATTCAGATTCGCCAGATTGGAACTGGTACGACCTCCATTTCTGCAGAAGATGGCGTGAGCTTATGGAGCCCATTGAACTATGTGATTCGAGCGAGGTGGGGAACGATAGCCTTGCATCAGAGGATGGAGAATAACTGGGTCTTAATGGGAGATTTGGCGTAATGCTTACTTCTCGCCTAATTCCAGTTCTGAAGCCTTTTATTTCAGGTGGAGGTCCAATAGAGCCGTCAGAGCCTATTGAGTATGCAGTAATTGATTTCAAAAATAATGGTGGCGAGTCTAAAAATAATGTTTTCTGGACTCGTGGAGCAGATCACTATCCTACTGGGGCACCCTACGGTATAGGAGATACAAATCTTTCCCGCTATCCACCTGTTGGAAGCTATTTCTTTTTAGGCTTCTACTCTATTTTAGGTGTGCAGTATCAAGATATTGTACTAGCTACACAAACTAGTGTGCCGCTAGCAAATATAGATGCAGGCTTAGCTACTTTTAAGTTGTCTTGGTGGGCCGGAACTATACGACCATCTGGAGCAACTAAATGGGATTCTTCTGAGATGCGAGCCTACTTCTATGATGGAAGTGGAGTTCTTCTTGGCTACGAATCAACTGGTTTAAGAGTTGCAACTACTGTTGTTGGTGGTAACTATGCGTGGGATCATCAGACAGATGAATGGAGTATGCCAGTAGGAACACGAATAGTACGTGTAGAAATGAGACTGCATCGACTACATGGCACCTTTAATGATGCTGCAGTTGATGAGATTATTCCTACAGTCGTTGTTTATCCGGTATAAATGTCACATTGTTACCATATGGTAACAATCCAGAAGGAGATATGAAATGGGTATCTGGAGTGGACTTGGAGCTGCGATTGCCGGACCGGTTCTCGGAGCGGCACTTGCTAAGAAACCGAAGCAGACCTCGGTTACTAAACTTCCTGATAATCAGCAAGCTAATGTAGACTTGCTGATGAGGGGGGCTAAGGAACTGTATCAGACTGGCGGACCGCGCTACTACGAAGGAGACACGGTAGCGCCAAGATCGGCAGACACCTTGGCTGGACTTGACGCAGCGCGTGCCTTTGCAACTGGGCAAGGTGGCACGCTGGCAGATAGAGCAATTACAGCAAATAATGCTTGGCTTGATCCTAGCATTCTTACGGATCTGAATAAGATTCCTGGTTACTCGGGAATGGCCTCAGACATTCAGCGGCGAATAACGCAGAATTTGCGAGAGGATCTTCTTCCTGGCCTTCGTTCCTCCGGTGTCCTTTCTGGCGGCTACGGAGATACAAAGAATGTTCAGGGACAGGCACTTGCTACAGCTAGGGCATCAGATAACCTGGCTGGGCAGTTGTCTCAGCTGGGTCTTAGTACCTGGGGACAGGCGGCTAACCTGCAGCAGAATGCGATTCAGTTGGCTCCAATGCTTATGTCACTTGGCTTGCAGCCTGCACAGATTCTTCAGATGATTGGAGCAACGAATGAACAGGATGCGCAGAACAGACTGAATGCTGATATTAATAGGTGGAACTTTAATGAGAATAGACCCCTTTTAAACCTGGAGATGCTTAAAGCACTGACTGGAACTGCAGGCCAGTACGGAGGAACTAATGTGCAGACTGGTCCTAGCCAGACTGGAACCGGAGCTATGCAGGGTCTTGGTGCTGCGCTTTATCTAATGCAGATGATGAATCCCCAGTCAGTAAATCCCATGACGCAGCCAGTCAGCTTAACGCCTACGCTTCCGACAGGAGCATTTGGGCAGCCAGTTCAAACTTTCGGCCTGCCGCGAAGTGGGTTTAATCCAGTTGCGGCTCCCACTTTAGGAGGCTACTGAGATGCTTAACCAGATTCAAGATGCTTGGCAAGGAATGTTGCAAGATCCTGAAAAGCGGGAGCAGTTTCGGCAGTTCGCTATGGCTCTTATGCAGAGTAAGCCAGATGTTACGCCGTTTGGAAATATTGGCTCAGCGATTCAGCGCTCGCAGGACTATGTTCTTGCCATGCGTGAGTTGGATAGAAAGAATCGTGCGGAGGCGGATAAGCAGCATCTGGCGGAAGAAGGTCTGACTATTCAGAGGGCTGAAGCAGAAGCTAATGCTGGTTATCGTGCAGGGGTCTTGGAGAACCAGAAGGCTGAACTGGCGCAGACGAGGAGGGATAGGATTGCTAGGAATGTTCAAGAGCGGTTGAATAGGAAGACGCAGAAGGAAATTGCTGGCCTAGAAATTCAAGGAAGGAAGGATGTTGCCTCTGCACGCAATCAGATTGCTAATAGACTGCCAGCAGCTAAGGTGCAGTTGCTCACAAAGACGGCAGAAGCATTGATGAAGAAGAATCCTGGAATGGATATTGACACTGCTTGGCTTGAAGCAGTAGCTCAAGATGCGGCTATTCCAGCACAGCTCTTTAATGTTCAGTATGGAGAAGATGAGCTTATTTATCCTGGTCTTAGTGATGTTATTGAGCAGAGAAGGAAGGCAATGGGGCTTACTGGGTCTAGACCAAAAGCACCGGCAGCACCTCAGACTGAGGTACCTCCGTCAGCAGCACCAACGAAACGAGTACCCCAGCCAGTTAGGGCCTATACAAAGAAGGACACAGAGAAGGCAGTTGGACAACCTTTTACCTATAAGAACGAGGTTTATAAGGTTGTTCACGTTAATCAGGATGGTAGTGGAATAGCTGTGCAGGAAAATAATCCTGGTGTGAGTGTTCCTGTGTCGGCAGAGCAACTGCTTATACTTCTTCAGGAGTAAGACATGAAAGAGCTTGATCTTGGGCAGCCGGCCGCGGCTACTAGCCAGCCCCCTGTTCAGAAGATGAAAGAGCTTGACTTGGGGAATTCTACGCCCACGGCAGTACCCGCATTAGCGCCTATGAAAGAGCTGAATCTTGATGAGGAGTCTCAGTTCTTTCAAAATAGAACTACTGGAGAAGAAGAATTTAAAAGTCTTAGGTCTATAAAAACGGCTGCTGATGTATATGTAGTGGATACAATTAAAGCTGCTGCGCTTTCCCTGGTTAATAAGTTTGGCAAAGATCTGGCAGGAGAAAATGACCAAGCTTATTTTAAATTTCCTATTCTGCCTAATAGGGATTTGCGGGATCAGCTGGGCCTTGTAGAATACGGGAAGAATCTTCAGGCTACTACTTCGCAAGCGAGAAGGGATCTTGCTAATGAGGTTAAAGAAAAGATCCGTGCAAATAAGGTAGACAGCTTCTTTACTTGGGGTTTACCTTCTTTCGTTTCTGGCTTTGGGGCGACTACTGTTGCGAGTGCTGTAAATCCTGCTCTTGGTCTTTTAACCGGAGGTAT
Organism: Nitrososphaera sp.; assembly: GCA_013114715.1. Lineage (GTDB taxonomy): Archaea > Thermoproteota > Nitrososphaeria > Nitrososphaerales > Nitrososphaeraceae > Nitrososphaera. The sequence goes on along the minus strand of QCWB01000003.1, from coordinate 16,088 downwards.
GCAAGCAGGTGGAGCCGGTGTGCTTGATGCTCTTTCTTCAGACAAGCCAGTAACTGATAATGAGCTTAATTTGGTTGCTGAGCTGAATGCTGTCTTTGGTATTACCTCTGGCTTAGTTTCCTTCAGACTGCTAAAAAGGTTAGGCATTGCTGGTAAGGTTGCACAGACTTTTACCAATGAACTAATTAAACATAGAACCGCCGGAAAGTTCTTGGGAGATGTATCAAAGAGTGCCATAGAGAATACACTTCAGGAAGTCTTGGAGGAAATTGGTGGAAATTGGGTAGCGAGTGACGTTGTTGGCTATGACCCAAACCGTCCACTTACGGAAGGGTTAATAGATGCGGCTACGGGTGGTGCGTCTGCCGGTGCTATCGTAGATCTTCTTCTGACTAGTATTAAAAGAGGGCATCAGAAGGCGACAAGGGATGAGTATGGAAGGACTAAGTGGCAGCAGAAACAGGCTGAAAAGCATGAGAAGGCAGTAGAGGCTGCAGCTAAGGGAGCCGACGTTACAGCTGTAATGGGAACCTATACGCCTGTAGGTACACAGATTGAGGAGAGGAAGAGGCTTAGTAATAAACTAGCTCAGCCCGATGATCCGCTTAGTCATCTAGAAGATGAAATGCAGAGTCGGTACTTTTGGTATCCTGGTGATACAGGACCAGAGGGTGCTAGTATAGTACTTGCATTTAATCCGAATCAAGCAGCTCCACCGATGGAGATTCAGGTTGAACTTAAGAAGGATGGTGTGCATACTATAGTAAAACCTACTGCTCCTGGTAGCTCCCCACAAGAGAGAGTTTTTCCTACTGTAAAGGAAGCAGTCGAGTTTGCTGAGCAAGAAGCAGATAGGCTTCAATTTCCTGCTCTCCTAGGTGGATCTAGACTGGAAATGCTTACTTGGAGTCAGGAAGGTAAGAAAGAGATTCTTTCTTCTCGAGTTCCAGAGTCTGTTTCAGTAAGAGGTGAACTTACTGAACTTGGTCAAGTAGATCCTGTAACTAATCAACCCCTTTACTCCTATGAAGAAGTCGTCGTTAATAAGAAGACTCAGTCGCAAACAAGGCCCTCTAATTATCCCCCAGAAATTTTTCCCGCGAAGGATTTGGATGAGGCTAAGGAAAAAGCAAGGCTGCTTTTTCTTGAGAATAGTAGGGAGACCGGATTAACGTCTACGAATCCTATTAAGTATCTAGTAGATACTCCAAAAAGGGGTATATCTCTACTAACAACCACCTTTGCTACGTTTCAAGGAAGAACGCCTACAACTGGTGTTTTCAGGTCATACCTGTATGATTTTAGTTCTAAGGTACTGACTGCGCTTGGTGTTGCTCATACGACCTCTGTTGAGCCAGATGGAAGTGAGGTCGTTTCCTTTCCTGATATATATAAGCCTGCAGAATTTAAAGCTGGTAATATTCTAGCCATTCAAGACGAAACAAATTTCGGTACTATTATTGCCAATCATAAAGCTGCAGTGGCAACTGTACAGCAGGAGGTTAATGCCCTTAAAGCGCAGTTCGGTTCAGGGAAGAGAAAACCTACTTTACTTATGCAAAATAAGTTGAAGAACAAAGAAGCAGAGCTGAAGCAGTATAAGCAGGAGCTTATTAGAGCCTTAAAAGCGCAGCGAAATTTTAATAATCTAGTTCGCTTTGCAACTACTATAGGTAAGTTTTCGAATAGGCTTATGGGAAAAAACCATAAGACAGTAGTTCGCTTTATTTCTGGAGAACCTTCTAGCTCCTATATGATGGGTTTATTTGGTGAATTAGGCACAGTAAAAATTAGTGTTCCGCCCAATAAACTTCACAATAGGGATAGTGTCATTCAAGCGGCTCAAACGATAATGCATGAGTTTGGACATGGAGTTTTTCATCATGTACTCCATAGGCATCTTGATATATTGAAGAAGAATAGAGCTGCTGAGTATGTTAAGCTGATGGAGGAACTGGATACAGCTTATCTTCGATGGGCACAGACTAAGATAAGGCAGCCTGTTGAGTCTCTACTAGTAGATATTCCTGGTACCGCGTCCATTGTAGCAATGGAAAAAAATATTCCTTTAGATACACCTCTGAGCTTGGCGGGGGATTTAAGGTATTATGCAAGTCCTTCTGAGTTCATGGCTGAATTCTTTGCTACTGGTATAGTAGAAGGTAATATCCAGTTTGATGAGACTCTTTTTAAGTTCTCTCAGGATGTTCTGGCGGACATGAAGAAGATCTTTAGTGGGATAAGGGCACTGTCTTCCGAACCTTCCTTCTTTGGTTCTATTAACAGCTTTACGAAGTACATGGACTTCCTTACGTTTGAGGGAAGAAACAAGCTTTGGATAGCTGAAAATGCCGAGAAAGAGGTAACTAAGTATAAGACGTTAAGGAACATGATCCTTAATACTCAGGACCCAGATGCGTTTTGGGATATGGAGAGTTTGGATAAATTCTTAGAAGCTAAGGTTCGCTTTAACTGGTGGATTAAGAATACCTTTGGCCTACTTAACTTGAGGGATATTAATCCAGATATTACAGAAATCGCAGACTATGTTAGCGGTATGGAACGCTGGCACGCTCGTCGCGTTGGCTTAGTTCGCCGTGGAGATGAAATTACTAGGCAGATTAAGGATTTGCCGAAAGCACAGAGGCAAAAGCTTTCCCATTGGATCTTTGATGAGGACTTTCACGGAATCTTTTATGATGCTGTAGAACTTAAGCATAGAGGTATTACAGAAGAAACTGTAAAAGTTTACAAGCAGATTCGAAAAGTCTTTACTGATTCTTTGTTAGAAGCGAAGAATAGTACGATAGCTCTCTTGAAAGAAACCTATGCGGAAAAGCCTTTAGAGTTGCACACGAAGTTGGCAGAGCTTGAGAAAGATTTTGCTCTCATGTTAGCAAAGCCGTACTTTCCTCACATGCGCTATGGAAACTGGACAACTGGCGTATATGATGATAAAGGTAAGATAATTGCATTTACTGCTCGTGAGACAAGGCTTGGGCAGAAGTTAGCTGAGAATAAGTATCGGGCTACTTTTGGTGCAACAGCGAAAGTCTTTACTTCTAAGTTTATTGATGAATTCAGAGACTTACAGGGAATGCCTGCCTTCTACTTGCGGGCTTTGAAGGATAAGTTGCCTGCTCTGACAAAGGATCAAACAGATGTACTAAACTTCCTAATCGAAGAAAACTCTCCTGTTAGGGGATACAAACAGAGGTTTCTGCAAAGGAAGGGAGTTGAAGGTTACTCAGAAGACTTAATTCGAGGATTTAATTCCTTCGTTCTTTCTCATGCTTCTCATACTGCTAGAACGGAATATGTTCCAGTAATTAGACAGTCTATTACTGACCTTTCTACTAGAGCACAAATTCTCCGTGAGGCGGGTAAGAATGCAAATAAGATTTCTGATATAATTAGCTACCTGAAAGAGCACTTCGAGTATATGACAGAGCCGCAAGTAGAGTGGCACGCTCTTCGCAGCTTTATCTTTACCTGGTCTCTCGGGTTTAATATTAAAAGTGCGGCAATGAATTTTGCTTCAATCCCGATGATAACTTATCCCTACCTTGCAGCTAGGTTTGGAGATAAGGCAGCACAGGATTCGCTCTCCTGGGCTAGTAATGAACTGTGGAGGATTGTGCATAATCCGGAAAAGGCTGATCCAAGGATGATTAAGCTCTTGGAGTGGGGAACCGCACAAGGCTTTATTGACCAGTCCCTTATGATGGAAGCTGCGGTAGCTGCTTCTGAGTATTCAGAGAATCAGAATCCCTTTCTTCCAGCTTGGAAGCAAGGAGCCTATCAAATATCTTGGGCTGGCGCAGTGCCTTTCCAGTTGGTTGAGAAACTGAATAGAAACATAACAGCTATTGCAGCTGCTAAGTTGGCATTTGAGTCTAGTGCCTCTAGGGATGAGCCTACTGGCCAGCAAAGTGTAGCTTTCTCTTTTGCTAAGCAAGCTGTTTCAGCTACGCAAAATGAGAATGCGAGATGGAATAATCCTCGCTTTAGTAGAGGTCGTGCTGGCTCATTATTCCCCTTCATGAAGTTTGTAGCAAATGCGGTTAACCGCTTTGCCTTTGGTAATGATCCGGCGGCTTTCCGTTTCTGGCTTGGACTGCTAACTCTTGCGGGACTTTCCGGTTTTCCCTTCGTTGAAGACCTTGAGGATATTCTTGATGCCCTTCTAACTCAGTATAAGCAGAGGATGGGAATGAAGGATCCTCATACTGAGCTGTCTGCGGATATGCACCGTCTAATAGGAGCTTTGGGTGCTGATCCTGAACTGGTTATGCACGGTATTACGAGTGAGAGTTTTGGTCTCGGCTTCGTTGCAGACAATCTGGGCTTTCCTTTTCCAAAGATAGACGTATCTAACTCTATCGGCTTTGGAAATATTCTTCCTTTTACGAAGACTATTAAGAAGCTGGGACAGAATAAGGATATGACCGGCTCAGAGATTGTTGGCTCCCTTCTGGAGGAGAGCGGTGCTTCTGGCTCTTCCATTGTAAGCCTAATTGGGGCTCTAGCTGCAGACAATCCTGATACTTGGGCAAGGGCAGAAGTAGGACTACCTGCCGCCTTTAGGAATGCAAGTAGGACTATGAGAGCGGCAGCAAGGGAGGGAGTTTTCTCCCGTGCTGGAGACAAAATTGCAGCATTTGAAACGCACGATCCAGTAGCTAAAGTAGAACTGGCTGCTATGGCTTTGAGCTTTCAATCTTCTCGAGTAACACAAGGATGGGAGAAGGAAGCATGGAAACTGCAAGGAGCATTATACTACTCAACATGGCGAAATCAGCTTCTGAATAGAAGGAACTTTGCCTATTATACAAATGATAGAGAAGCTATTGCTAGAGTAGAGAAGGATATTCGGATTTTCCAGAAGCAGGTTCCTTTTCCTGAATTGGGACTCGAAGCATCTTCCTTGCAAGAATCTCTTAGAAAATATATAGAGGCTAGGGAAAGAGCAAAGTTAGGACTGCCCAGAGATATAAAGCAATATAGGCTGGAACAGTCCTATGAGGGCTTGCAGGGAGAGGGAAGGTAATTAACTCTTTTTCTTCTTAGTCTTCCGTTCCTTCGGAAGTTGCCTAAGTTCGTAAAGTACCTTGGGGCAGCGAAAGCACTTCTCCAGCTTTCCTGCCCCAAGGGCTCTCCTATAGTGCTGCACAGTTCCTTTAGCTAGGCCGAGGCGTCTAGCTAGGGAGGCTGTAGTTACCTTCTTATTATGCATTAGAAGATTGTAAGAGCAGCAGTAGCCGGCGAACTTAGCTAGCTGCTCCATCAGTGTTCTGCCCACGAAGTTTCTCCATATTTGGCCTAAGATAGAGTTGACTATCTTTCTGCTCAAGAAAGACAAACTCATTCTGAATGAGGGCACTTGTTGCCTTCTCAAAGTCCTCAAAGGACATATGAGCCATGACAAGGGAAAAGAGTTGAGACTTCTTAATAATCTTATGAGAGAGAAGAATCTGCATAATCTCCCTAAACTTCTTAGCTCCTGTGTCCGCACCTATAGCAGAAAAGACGTGCGGCATATCCCTTTCGTTAACCGTAAGAATCTTCTCTGCGCTTTCAAGATGTTTGGCAGAGATTATAAGATCATTCCCTTGAGCTGCAGAGAGAATCATAGCAAGCTTGTGCATATGAGTTTGCTTCCGTGCCCAATAACCTGCAAAGCGTTCGCCAGCTAAGATGTTATCTGTCTTAGCATAGTGTTTCTCATACCACTCCGTGCCCCAAGCAACAGCTTCAGGAGTAAGATGAAACTCGCCCACAAGAGAAGAAAGCACTCGCAAGTCTTCGACTAGCTTGCTCTCTAATTCCTTGAACGCTTTCGGCATCTCCAAAGAGGGATAAGCAATAAAACGGCGCTTCTTGTTTGCAAAAACGAAAATACATCTGGAGGTAAAACCTCCGCCAATTAGATACTCGGGAAAATTTCCCTGAATCCAAGCTGGTGTTGTACATGCAGCTATATTCAACCAAGGGTTCTCTATCTTGTCGTGTCCAGAAGTTTTCGTTTTCTTCTCGAAAATACCGGTCTGACCGTCCCATAAGGCAACGAGGATATCTACCATTTCCCTGTCGTGTGGATTTAAGAATGTACCAAACTCGCCACTGGCAATTGACAAAGCCGACATAGGCATAAATGTACCATTGGCTAGTGGAATGCCCTCCGTTGATTCCGCAAGGTGCGTTACTAATGCCTGCCAAGTAATTGCCTCTGGACCAAAGTGAATACCCTTTAGCTGGCGAAGCAGATTCTGACCAATTCTTAGCGTCGTTGACTTCGACACAATTCCGGGAGGAGCTACAAAGATTATATAGAAATTCGGATACCACTGGAAGTAACCCATCTCGATCCATGTTTTTCTCCTTAGTGCACCTGCGATAGTATGAACACCGGCCCAAAAGTGGAAGACCGCTGGAGCTTCCGAGTATTCTGTGTACTCGAGGTAGGCTTGAAGCCAGTCTGAGAAGTGTCTCCTGCTCACTTGCAATCACCCCAGGAATGCCCAAGGTGAGCGTCGATTGGGATAACAAGAGGATCTTCGTAGGGAATTTCTATCTCCATAAGTTGACAGATCTGCTTACTAGTCTCCTCCTTTCCTTCTAAAGGAAATTGAAATGTGCCCGAATCGTGAGTCTGGAGAAGGGCCTCGACATGGGGAAGGGCAAGATCAACATTCCTGATGCCTTGATTGATAGTAATTCCGACGGTAGACTGCGGTATCCATGCTACAGCTTCCTTGATAATGTCGTCTACTCGTCCAAAAAAGTAGCATCTATAGCCATAAGCGTTTTCGACATATCGCCTGGATGAGATTTCAAGTCTAATACGACGATGCCATTCGGCAATCGCAGGATGTGCACTGAACCAGCGAGCAAGAAACTGCTCTGCTTCATGGGTAGTGATTCCAAGGTGGCTAGCAAGGACTGATGGAGTAACAATGTAATTTGCGGCGTGAACCCCAGTTTTTGCCAGTTGTCGTCTGGGATCACCCTTGCCCGAGCAGGCACCGAAAATGTCTTTAGCATTCTCCGTGTGCAGGTCTCTTGACTTGTCTCTGAAGATTGCTTTAAGTAGTTCATCATTAGCCTCCCAAGCTACTACACGAGCGTCTGCCTGTGCGCCGTCAAAATCCCCTATGGTCTTGCCTTCATCAGCTATGAACATCTTACGAAGATTAGGCATTGGATAGCTGAAGTTCTTGTAGTCAGCTCCTGTAGACACATTCTGCAAGTTGGTGCCAAAGCCGAAAGCATCTTCTCTTGAGGCAAGTCGATATGTACTAGTTCCTGGAATGATGTAGGAACAGCGCATACGGCCATCATGATCTACAGGCTGAGCGCAGACCGCATGAAAGATCTTCATGGTTCGTATTTCAGAAATAGTCTCGCAGAGAGGAACAGCAAGAGGATCTTGCTTCTTGATTTTCTCTAAAGCATCATCATTAGTTGTAGGTCTTGGTGGACTAACCCTGTAGTTCATTACAGGCTTGATGCCGAGATCCTCATAGAAAAGCTGACAAAGCTGTTTCGGAGAGTTGGCCATCTTCTCAGTACCAGAAGTAATAAATTGGAGCCAGGCAATACGCTCCTGTTCCGCCTTGAGAAGCTTCTCTCCCAGATCTTTCTTAATTCCTTCATCTACTCGGATGCCCCGAAGCATCATCTTAAGAACGGTATCCTGAAAATTGTGCTGCATCTCGCAGGGCGTCCCGTACTTCGTTCTCTTATAGTTCATACTGAGGAGAGTTTTCTTAATCTCCTCTGCTATAGCATAAGTACGGACAGCGTCGATGCAGTTATACCGCCAAAGCTGCTCCTCATTCATGTACTTGGGATTCCAGTCCTTGCCCTCGTCTTTCCAGTAAATGTGATCTTCCAAGTAGAAGGAGGATAAGAAATCAAGACCTTTTGGCAGTAAGCTGAATAGGGAATGATGAGCAGTCATCGTGTCAAGATTAAGCTTGCACCAGAGACCCCACTGCCGAATTAAGTATTGGGAGTCGTATGGAAAATTCTGACCGACAACTGAGACATTCTCATGAGTTAGAAGTTGGCGAATGAAGAAGACTACCTCGAGTTCTTCCTCTGGGGAGAAGTAGCCATCCCATCGTTCAACGCAGAGAATGGGAATGCAGATAGCCTGAGTGGGTGACCAGGAGATACCGATGCAAGCAATCTGCTTATTCCGTGTCTCGATATCTACAGAGAGAATGAGAGGGCCTTCATCTGCCTTCTTCTGCAGGAAGGAAAGAGTTTCAATTACCTTCTCAGCTGAGGGGCGAAGAATAAACTCGTATTGAGGATTAGGCCAGGGTACACGACCGGATGCTCGAGCGCAGGCCCGTCCTATATCTAGAGAGGTAACATACTGCTCCTGTGGCTGCCGAAGTAAGTAGGCAGGATGATAAGTAGGAATGCACTTAATTTCGAGGTCGCCATCTTGATAGACTAAATGAGATCCCCGCCACTTGATAATTGAATCGTAACCGAAGAGGGCTCGAAGGGGCGCTCGACCGAGTAGAAGTGCGACTCGCGGACGAACAACTTGTAGATCTGCGAGTAATTCTCGAATGCCGTTCCGAACTGTCTCGTTTGGACCTTGATTGTCTGGCCACCAAGCTTCAAGACGATTTCCAGGCGGCCGATACTGAACAACGTTATTGATTCTACACTGATTTCTGTCTTGTCCGACCGAAGCAAGCATCCGTGAGAGCAGCATTCCCGATTGACCGATAAATGGCTTTCCATACTCTTCCTCCTCCTTACCGGGAGCTTCACCAATGATATAGAGTTGAGCATCGAGTGGACCAGAAGCAGGTACTCTTTTCATAGCTTCCTACCTTTCTTCTTACATGCGAGTACGAGCGATCTTACACATCTCCTTATCAATTTCAATTCCTGTGGTATAGATATTCTTTCCCTTTGTGGCTGCGAAGATTGTACCCGAGCCACAGCAGAAGTCAAGAACATGATCTCCCGGACCAACAGACCAGGAAAGAAGTTCCTCGTAGAGTGCGACGGGTTTCTGCGCTGAGTGAATCTTATCTGGCTCCGCACGACAGAAGATTACGTCAGAGCCGTGCCGAATGACTGGCTTGCGCCCGCGTGACGCGAAGATGATGGCCTCGTAGGAACGCTGTGGGCCATAATCAGGTTGAGGCATATGCCCTGTTCCTTTTGCCCAGATTACGGGAGTAGGCCAAACATAGTAGCCGCCTGCCTCAAACTGGAGGCGAAGAAGGGAGAAGAAGCGAATGTCATGGAAGAAGAATAAGTGCATCTTTGACTTGCAAGAGGCAAGAAGCTTTTCAGAAAGAAGAAAGTTCTTGGCCTCTATTGCAGCCAGCTGGTCATCCTTATAAGTATGGGAAAGGGCTTTTGTCTGTTCGCCAAAGGCATGAGCTTCAATTCCATATGGCGGATCTACAATGATACAGTCATAAGTCTCGAGCGGTAGCTCAAAGTCTGTATAGCTACCTTCGAAGAGGATGTTATATTCTTGTTCCTCCTCTTCGAGAAGCTCGCCCAGAGCTCGAGCAAAGAGCTGTTCAGACTTCTTCTTCGCAAGCTTGTAAGCTTCGTTTTCCGTCTTAGCCTTCTTTACATCTTCATCATCAGCATGAGCAGCAATTAGGAGAGCACGGCTTACATCCTTCTTCGCTGTACTTTCTTCTTCTACAACTTCGTGTTCAACCAGCTTCTGTGCTGTCTGCTCTTGCGTCCAGGAGACATTCTGCTCTGCAAAGAAGGCATGAAGACGAGCAACCGCTCTTGCCTGTTCTGCCGGGGAAAGGTTTTTCCTGCGGAGATTTTCTTCAAGTTCGATACGAAAGAGGATACGCGGTTCCTCTGAAGATGCAAGTAGAACAGGAATTTGATTTGGTGGAACCTGCTGCCCATCATATAGAAAGGTCTTACCTGAAGCGGCTAGGGAGCGAACAGCGGAAAGACGGCAGAAGCCTGCAACTAGCTGTCGATCCTTAGTAACTGTGATGGGGTTAATGAGTCCGTTTGCAAGAATTGAATCTGCTAGTTCCTTAATATGCTTATCAGCAGACTCAGCCCTTTGCCGATCTTTAGGAATCTCAATCGTATTAACATTAAGTAGACTGGCCATATGAATCCTCGATGAAGAAAAAAACGGGCAGGCAGGGAACCGTAAGGCTCAACCTGCCTGCCCAAAACAAGGGCCCGCCCTACTTACAGGCCCTTGACCCCCCGGACTTCAGCATACACCTTAGCCGGATCTTCCTTATCCGTGCGGTGCTTAATGGAGATGATAGCTACGCAGCCCTTCAGCATGAGCGGTCCCCAAGCCTGCCCATCCTTGTTCTGATCGAGCGCCTCACGAAGGCGACCGAGGTTTACATTCTTGTTCTTGCCCATGTCAAGTCCATTTGATGGGGTCAAATCAAGAATCATGGACTGACGGGCCTTCGGAGTGTAGCCGAGCTTCTTGCGGACTTCCTCATCCGTAATTTCCCAAGTTACGTCTAGGCTGATTCCAGAAGTACCGGCACGATCGCCAGAACGAAAGTCAATCTTGCGGGTTTCAACACTGACGATCTGAGCAGTGTAGTCACCTTCCTCAATAAGTGCGAGCTGAGTGGAGTTAGCACCGTCAACAGTCATTGAGAGAAATGCATTTGGATCAAGAGTCATGATTAAGTTTCCTTAGTGAAGATGAAAGAGAAGAACTGCCTACTCGGTTTCTTCGATAATGCCTCCTTTTTTCTTCCATGTATCTATGAGCTGAACGAAGCTTGGCTTAAGGTTAGCTGCAAGTGGGACATTTCTTGCCTTTGTATCAGCACCTGTCTCAGCAGCAGACCAAGTAAACTTGTCTCCCTCTCTGCGAGCAAGAATTACATCGGAGAAGAACAGGGGAAGTTCTGGAGCTAGCTTCTGTCCGAGTGTATTGATAGTGACGTAGGTTCCACCTGTTACCTCGTCTCGCTCTCTTGCTATGTGAGCAATGAGAAGGAAGCCTGCCCGCATATTTGTAGTCTCGTAGTCTATAAGCTTGCGAATCATGTCCTGCGCAAGCCCCCAGTCAGGCATAGACTTAGTAGGCTTACCACCGACCACGAGGGACATTGCCATCTTGCCTAAGCCGGTAAGAGAGTCAAAGACGAGCCAGCGATTTGTGCCCCAAGAATCAGCTGAGCCATAGGACTTACCGTCACGATCACAGATGAAGTTATTGCAGGTATTAATTACCTCAAGAAACTGGTTGTACTTGGCGCGGTCTGCGTCTGTCATCTTCGTTAGCATCTCGAAGGTGAACTTGTTGACCTTCGTAGCTATGTCAAGAATAGACTGGAGGTTGGTAGCTGCTGGAGGAATATACTTCCAGTGCAGCTTCTCGACGGGAACATCGGAGAGAACTTCCATTCCCGGCTCAGTAAAGATGACAAAGGGAGTAATGCCTGCATCTATGAGAGTACGGATGGAGTGAGTCTTACCTGTGCCCGAAGGCCCCATTAGAATTACCTTGGGAGCAGGAATAGGTGATTTAGTCATAAGCAGGCTCCGTGTTGAGTAGAAAGGAAACTATGTCGAACTCTTGCGGGTAGGCGTGCATCCTGTAGTAGTCGTCTGGAGGACGGACTTCGATGTAGTAGACTTTGCCTTTCTTTTCTTGACAGCGGGTGCAGTACTCGTACCACATTTGCCACTCCCTTTCCGGGATGAGCTTGATGCGATAGAGGTCTTTGCCGCAGCAGCAGCAGATGCAGACACACGAACGGGAGAGCGAGGGGTAGGTAGCTGTGGCGAAGGCGAAGTCTTCCGAGTAGATGATTGCTTTGGTAGGTGTAGCGAAGGGAGACAGTCTCGACAGAGCTGTTTTCCCCACGCTTTCGGATTCCTCCCACAGCGAGTACATAGTTCTACCTCGTGATAGTTGACTGAGGTTGACTGACAAGCAGAACAAGAAAACATCTGTGGATAGGATACTGAAACCTGCTCACGATGACTACAGTTCTCACAGATTACTAGGTAAGTTCGCATAGTGCCTCGTAAAGTAGATCGGTAGCTGTATAATCTTGCTCTGTAAGGGGATTCCACTCAAGCTTCTGGAAGAAGGTCATGACCCACTCCTCGGGATTAGGCCGAAGGCAGAGTTGCTTATATGCACAGCCAGAGTAGTGCCCGCAGGACTCACCGAAGTCTTGAGAGTAGGAGTGATTCTCCCACGCCTTTTTGAATCGTTCTATATCCTCACAGAGTTGATCGAACCACTGATTAATGAGCCAAGATGGGTAGCGGACTGGAGCTACCTGAAAGGTTATGTCGTTCTTTAAAAGCCCAATGCCGCGAACAATAACCCCAGGGCACTCGAAGCCCTGTTCTCGAACTGCCCATGTATAGCCAAGGAACTGACCCCGAAGGTCGAAGTTGGAGGCCCATGAAGGTCCGAGCCTTGAAGTAGTCTTCTCGTCTACAGGCCAATACTGACCGTTGTAGTATGCGAGCATGTCAAACTTACCTGTGTACAGGAGCGGTTCTCCCGTCTCCGGATGAGAGATTGGAAGGGGGATGGCGAACTTGTACTCGACCGCTGGCTCACCTCGGGGATTTATGTAGGGAATGATTATATCACGATCCAGCGGAAATTCTGCAAAGTAACGCAAGACTGCCAGCAGAATCCTCGAAGAGGACTTCGGGCCAAGAGCGTCAGCAGAATCCTCCTCGGGTTTAGCGAGGAAGGCGGAGAGAGCCCCGGCGGCAGAGGCTATGTCGGCCCTCTCAGCAGGGGAGAGGTTGGGGAAGAAAAGAAAAGAGGAAGAGGAAGAGGAAGAGGAAGAATTGTCCCTTCGAACCTCCGTAAAGTAGATCTTGCGAGCAACCTCTATACCGTGCGCGAAGGCACCTCCGGCAGAGAGATGATTGGATACAGACTTTGGCTTGAAGTGGTATAGGCCAGAATAGGCTCCCTTCAACTCGCACTCGGTAAAGGCAAGGCGAGTTGAGGAGTCTATCCAGGCAGGGAACGGTGGCCTCTCTATTTTCGGTCTCATCCTTCTTCTCCCTACTCGAATGAGTCGAGAAGGGTGTCCAAATCTGCAGCCGAAGCAGCAGAGGTGCCTGATTTCTTCTTGGCCTTGCCCTCCGTAACCACGGGAGCCTGGCGTCTGGCCTCACGAGTGAGATTTACTGCCTTACGAAGCTCCTCTTTCGTTACGAGGTCTCGAACGTTCTTTCCTTCTCGAATGCCTACGAGTATGCGCATACGAAGGTCAGCTACGAATCGTGCGTCATCAGGTGTCATGTTGAGTTTCCTTCTGAATTGTTACTATGTGGTAAGTATAGGACATTTACTAGACAAAGTACCTTCTGAAATCTTCTTCCGACAGGTCATCTACCGCAGCCTCGAGGAGGGCAGCAGTGTGCATCTGGAGCCCGTTAAGTAGATCGGGCCATGTCTCCCCTCCCGAGATGGAAAGGCCGCCTATTTCTACCCCGTCTCCGTTTTCGTTCTCGATGGAGAGCAAGACCACTACTCGGGCATCGCTCTTGATTCTCTCCGGCTGTTTCTTCATCTAAGTTTCTCCTCGATTGCAGCTAGGTCTTTCTGTATCAGAGCCTCAATGTAGTGGCTGAGAGCACCGTAGCGAAACTCCTCTGGGTTTTCCACGCTTGCCAGCTGAGGGCGAAGTAGGAGGATCTTTACCCGTGTCTCGGGTAGAATTCTGATGAGACACTTGTAGGCATAGTTCTTCGGTCTGCCACCTTTGCTCATCCTTCTTCTCCTTCTTCTCCTTCTTCTCCTTCTTCTCCTTCTTCTCCTTCGCACTGACCGGAGCCAGCTCTGTGTCGAAACGGGTAAGCTCCGCACGAGCAAAGGGAGTAAAGCCTGAGCCGCTTACTTAACTTTACCATGCAGTAGACAAGGCCTTCTTTAGTCTCTACTCGATCTAGGAAGTAGCCGCGCTCTGTACTAATATGATTGCAGACCTGCGGAATTACTGTGAGCTTCCTGTGGAGGAAGGGCATATCTTCTTGGTGGAAGACTGCCGTGATCTTGACTCGTGTTTCCTTCTTGAAGATACGTTCCATGTCAATCCCCCTGAAGCATCTTCTTAAGGTCATTTTCTGTAAGGGAGGTGCCCTCTGCTTCCCTGCTCGCTTCCCCTTCCAGTTGCATGATAGCGGATAGGAGTGCATCTGAGAAGGTGGCACTTACGGTTACTGTGCGGTCCTCGATGCTGGTTGTAAGAGTCTCGAGTTCGGGGTGCTCACGTAGGAGGCTCTTCCTTGCAAGATTAAGCTGGAAGCGAAAGCGGATAGCCTCCTTCTTTGAGGCGCATTCGAGACGGACAGTAGCGCCGGTCCTGCAAGTTTTCAGTGCGGTGAGCCAGACGCGGTTAAGTAGGGACTGGTCTTGAATCTTGTAGCTCATATTGTATCCTCGAAGAAGGCTTCGGCTAGGATAGTAGCTAGGAGAACAAGATCCTCTGTCGGTATCTCAGATTCAAGAAAGGAACTGAGAACCCCGTTTCGCAGGTCATATGACTGGACAAGACCAAGTCCGGCAATGGTAATCTTGGATTGGGCGAAGGAGACCTCTGCTTGGTAGAGCATCTTCTCCGTTCGGATTAGGAATTTGCCGTCCGTGGTCTGAATTATACTAAGTTCTCGCGGCATCTTCGTCAGCTCCAGATAGATTGTGGCATATTAACACGTTCCGAATGCGTTGTCAAGTTTATGCCTGCGGCCAAGTCCGCAAGAGCGAATCAAGTTCGAGGAGGGAGTAGACTACGGGCTTGCCGTGCTTCTCAAAGTGAGAAATTTCAAAGTCTGCGCCGGGTGAGTCTTGCTGAAAGTAGTGAAGTTCGGTGTAGCGAACCGGGACACGCAGGCAGATATCGCAGAGTTTTGCAATGGAGAGTGAGTAGGAAAGCCAAGTAGCATAATGGTGGGGAAATGTCAGATGCTGAAAGTGTGCCCAGAGAGGACAGACCGGTATGCAAGAGCCTTTCGTTAGAAGGAAGTCGAAGGTTGCCATGGCCGAGCGGACATTCAGTGCTTGGTCTCCCTTGGAGTAGGGGGAGGCAATGTAGACATAGGGCTTAATGCTGTTCATCTTCGTTCTCCCGCTCTTTACTTTCGAGACCTTCTTCCTCTCGATCTTTCTCCGTCTCCTGCTTCCTTCTCCTCGCTCGCAGTTCTTCTACTTCCCTCTGCCTTTGAAGGAGGAGTTCCTTGAGGTCGTGCTTCTCGAGGAAGAACTCGACAGCGGATTGGACAGCAAGTGCGTTCTTGTTCTTCCGGTAGGGAAGAATGGAAGCGGTGGCGACTAGAAGCCTGAGAGCGGTTTCTAGCTCACCATGATTTTTTGCTCCGGCTTCTATAGCTTTCGAGAGAAGGAAGTGCAGCTCCTCCTTTTTGGCCCATGTGCGCTCGAAACGGAAATGCGCTGCATCTAGGAGGTTGAGAAGGGTCTCCCGATCTTGCAGAACTTGAAGGTAGACTTCCTTCTCCGGCTGCTCTTTGTCTGGGGCGAAGTGCCCAGAGAAAGACCACCGATTGGCCCTCTTGCGAATATCATGTAAGCTCATTCCTTGTCCTCCTATTTCCCCAAGCGTGCGTTTCATGTCAGCCCCTCTTTCTTAAGCTTCGCTACAAGTTCGTCTCGCTCGCTCATGCCAATCCCTCCTTCTCAAGTTGCGCGAAAGGAACACGAAACCCGCTGGCGTGCTTGTGACCGCCGCCGCCATACAGTTTTGCGATCTCCGATACGTCGATGCCATCTTCCTGAGATCGCAGGCTGAATACTCTCCCGTCTGGCGTGTCCCAGTAGCAACCGGCAAACGGCCGGCCTTTGGCGAGCGCGTGGCCCGCATCGGATGTCATGGTATACGGCAGGTTGGCGATATGGACTCTGTACCCGCCAATCACGAATTCGCGCGTGACAACGCCGATTAACTCGGCAATGTCCTTGAAGTGCTTACGCTCGATGGCAGCGCCTTCTTCGGCCAACTTCTGCGGGTCTTCCGCCATCAGCTCGTCCCATACATCGAAGTCGTATGGGTGGCTGAACACGTTTGCCTGAATTTCGCGGGTGC
>QCWB01000048.1 GCA_013114715.1 Nitrososphaera sp. | reverse complement strand
GCCCTGGCATCAACGGGTATCTTTGCACGCGCGTAAGAGTATCCGCTGTCGTCGTTTTCGTCATAATCCATCTTCATGTCATGGAGAAAATCAAACACGCCAAAGACCAGAGCGTTTATCCGGTCGTTTGCGGTTGCTATCAAATAGCCGTTGACTACGCCCCTGGCAGTCTCGATGGAAGGTATCAGGGCAAGTTTTTCTATTCCGCGTTCTGTTTCAAGTGAAGACAGGATCTTTGTTATTTCGGACAATTCTTCTTGGTCGTTTACCTTCGGGATGACAATGCCATCGATGCCTTTCTGGACGATGGATTTCAAGTCGTCAGGTACAAGGCCTGATTCTGGCGAGTTCGTCCGGACATATATTGGTCTTTGATATTCAGATCTTTTAGAGAGAGCGTCTGCAATTATCTTTCTTGCAGCGTCTTTTTCGCCGGCTGGAACAGAGTCCTCAAGGTCAAAGCAGACAATGTCAGCCAAAAGAGTCTTGGCCTTTTCAATAAAGCGCGCGCTGTTACCCGGAACAAAGATCAGGCTTCGGAACATCATGCCAAAAAAGGGAGAAGAAAAAAGTTACAGCTTTTGCGGCGTGGTCAGGATTTTGCCGAATTGCTGCGCTTCTGCCATCATGATGTGACCCTTGACCTGGTCGCTAAACGGCAGGATTGTGTCTATCACCGGCTTTATCTTGCCCTTGCCCATCCAGTAGATCACATCCTCTAGCTCTGCCTTGGTTCCCTGTGTCGAGCCAAGCAGGTTTGTTCCCTTGAAGAACAGGTATCTAAGGTCTATGGTAGAGTCATAGCCTGTTGTCGCTCCAGTTGCCACCAGCGTTCCGCCCATCTTGAGCAGGCCGACTTCCTGTGGGAAGGCGGACTTGCCGATGTGCTCAAATATTACATCAATGCCAGACTGTCCAAGCTTTTTGTTGATTTCGCGTACTTTTTTGTACCAGTCGGCTTCCCTGTGGTTAACAACATAGTCAGCTCCCAGCTTCAAGCATTTGTCCATCTTGTCCTGGTTGCCTGCAGTGGCAATCACTGTGCAGTTGTACAGTTTTGCAATCTGCGTGCCTATCATGCCTACGCCTGAACCGCCGCCCATTATGAGGACCAGCTGTCCAGGCTTTATCTTGGCGCGGCCAACAAGCATGTGCCATGCAGTCATGCCTACCATAGAGGTTGCTGCTGCATCATCAAATGAGACGTTATCTGGCAACTTGGCCACATTGACTTCTGGCAGGTGCGTATATTGAGCGAATCCGCCCCACAGCGGGCCAGTCTGGAAACCCCAGATCTGTCTGTCGTTGCAGTCGTATTCCCTGCCGGATGTGCATGCTTCGCAGACCCTGCAGCTCATGTTAGAATGTGAAACTACTCTGTCGCCAACCTTTAGCTTCATGACGTCCGGGCCGGCTTCAACTACAGTCCCGGCGACGTCGCTGCCAGAAATGTGCGGCAGTGGTGTCTTGACTGGCTCTCCCCAGATTGCCCAGAGATCGTTGTAGTTATATGCAGCTGATTCTACTTTTATCAGAACTTCATTTGGCTTTATCTTTGGAACATCGATATCTTCGATCTTGATGACTTTTGTCGGATCCTTGTTATACTCTCTAAAGACGGCTGCTTTCATTAAAAGCAAAAGGGGTCTGCTGACTTAATATAGTTAACTCATGCCGGCTAATTTCAGAAAATATTGGCGTTTACTAGCGTCTATCGAACTTGAATTCTTTTTTCGGCTGCTGGATGCTTGACAGGATCTGTTTTAGCTCGTCATCGGTCAGGGCCCTGTTGAGCCTGCCGGTAGAAGCGGCGTTTATCAGGTAATTCTCGACCGCGGCTGCAAGCTCTGGCTTGACTAGCCGGACGTTTGTTAGTCGCTGCCGCGCCTGTGGGTCAAGCAACGCCTGCAGTACCCGCTGGCGCATCGCCGCAGCTTCAGCTTCTCGCCTGCGTGCTTCCTCGTCGTTTGGTTGTTGCGGATAAGACATGTTACGCGTATCGCTGGAGTGTCGGTGCCGCCTTGATAAGCTCTTTGTGGATCTCTGTGGCAAGCCTATCTAGCTTTCTTGTGCCTTCGCTGGTGATCATTCTTCCCTTGGCCGGGACTTTTGTGATGTAACCAGCAGCTTCGAGCTGTTGCAGTGCATGTCTGATGATAGAACCGCCGGCATCCTTGTGATGTGACAGGTTGTATCCAATCTGTTTTCTTCCGCCGTAGGCAACCTTGAGATCGGCAACGCCGATAGGGCCGTGAATGTAAATCTTTCTTAGTAGAGAAGCACATCTGACGTACCACCAGTCTCTGTTCTGGGGAATCTTTTCGGCATGAGAACCTGTCTTGACGAACGCTGACCACGCTGGCGGCTCGATCTTTTTATCCTTCTTGAGCTGTTCTGCCAGCTGAGCTATCAAATCGTCAGCAGGGACATCGTAAACTTTAGCCATGTGTTTGCAAAGTTTGTAAAAGCCCTTATAAATCCTTATTCTGTGGCCTGGAAATGATTTTCCGGTAAACATACCCGCACCTAAGGCAGGTTATCCTGATGACCCTTGTGTCAGACCGGCCCAGTCGGACTCTAGCTGTCCTGCCAGGTATTATCAGGGCCTTGCAGCTCTTGCAATAAAGCTGCCTTGCTTCGTAGGCCAGCTTTATTCTGTGCCGCAACGCCATCTTTTTTGCCGCCATCGCCTGCCGGTCAGCAAGCTCTGGATTTTTCTCTAAAAGAGCCGCTGCCAGCAGGATGCCAACCCGTTCTTTTGCGATCTCTTTTACCAGTGGCTTTTGCTTCAATTGTTTTTGTTTGTATGTCCAGCCTGATAAACCAAACTGGCAGTTCTTAATATATAAGGCCCGCTGGCAATTGCAGGCACGACAAAAATCACGCTAGTCATTGCAGAGGCTGCCATTGAAACGGTTCCTGAAAAAATAGCCAGGCACCCGTCTGTAGTAAACCATGCCAGAAATATCGGCGTCAAGCCAGCAGAGACGCTTCTTGACAGAAGCTACCATCACGCCGCGATGAGGGGGCTTGATGAAAGCTGGAAGCGCGGCAGGCCAGACCTGGTGCATTTTTCCATGCTCGAAGCGCTGTCGACGCCGCTTTTCATGAAAGGATTGCTCAATGTCTACGTGCATACTTTTGGAAACAAGGTAATCGACATAGCAGGCCAGCTTCGGATACCCAAGTCCTATTTTCGGTTCGAGTGCCTGATGATGAAGCTGTTTGCGCAAGGCAAGGTGACAAGCCAAGACACAACTCTGCTTAGCATGCGCGATTGCAGTCTGGAACAGCTGTTTAAAGAGATAGGGCCTGCAAAGATTGTTGGTTTATCAACATCTGGAGTACTGACAGACGCGGATCAGGTTGTAAAAAAGAATCAGGATGTCGATTGCGTCTATGTGGTAGGTGGCTTTCCAAAGGGCCATTTTTCGGAAAACACTGCTAGGATGTTCAACTGCACTTACTCCATACACGACATGGGCCTTGAAAGCCACGTAGTGATTGCCAGGATACTGTATGAATGTGAAAAAGCCTACACCGGCGGCTTTAGGTAGGCGTCTACCATAAATGCAATAAACAAAGCCGTCAGGTACGGGCTGGAGAACTTGAACACAGTCCAGGAAGCCTTTTCGCTTGGCTTTACAAGCAGCCAGACGGACATGGCTATCATTGCAGCTCCAAATATGCCTGCCGTTGCAAGGTAGACAAGCCCAAACTGGTTAAAGAAGAACGGAAGAACGCTGAATACCACCATCATGATGGTTGTTCCGGCTATTACACGGACAGAGGATTTCTCTGTTGAGACTACTGGAAGCATTGGCACCTTGGCCTTGTTGTAATCCTTCTTTACGTGCAATGCCAGGCTCCAGATGTGCGTAGGTATCCATAAAAATACCAGGCCGGCCATGACAAGGCCTATCTCCAGGCTCTGGGTCGTGACAGCAACGTAGCCTATCAGGGCCGGGGCGCCACCAGAAAAGCCGCCTAGGATGATGTTGGACTGGCTGCGGCGCTTGAGCCACTTGCTGTAGACTATGATGTTGTCAAACAGGCCAAAAGCCATCAGGCCAAAAGCTAGCGGGTTGATAAACCAGGCGCAGACAAGCGATATTGCTGCAAGCGTGACTCCAAAGATAAACGCGTTTTTAGGCGTTATTCTGCCAGAAGGTATTGGCCGTCCCTTGGTACGCTCCATTATGGCGTCGATGTCCCGGTCGTTGTAGCCAGTCAGCGTGTCTGCCGCGGCAGAGCCAGCCGCGACGCCGCCTATCAAAAGCGCCCAGGTCATTGGATCCAGCGGCCTGTCAAACAGAAAAGAAGCAGTAGCCGCGGCTCCAAAGGCAGTAAAGACAAGAAGGTACCAGATCTTTGGTTTGGTAACCTCATAGTAATTCTTTATCTTGTTGCCTACAGAGACCTGGTGAACAGTATCCAATTGATCGAGATCTGTCCTAGAGAGGACTTTGATGTTATTTATATCTTAAAATTTACTTGGATGCAGAGTATCCCAGGTCCCGGACGGTCTTTCTCATCTCTATAAAGGTCTCGGTCTTTTGTATGCCCTCTATGCGGCCAATCTTTTCCGAGATAATCTGGTGCATCTCGTCAAGAGAGTGGGCATTCATGGTCACCAGGATGTCAAACCTTCCAGTAACTTCAGAGACTTCGCGGACTTCGGGTATCTTGAAAAGCTCGTTTAGAACGTTATCGCGAAGCTTTGAATCCATGTTGATGCCCGTGAGGGCCTTGACGTTAAAGCCCATGGCCTCGTCGTTTATCACTATGGTGAATTTCTTTATTAGGTTTTTTTTGACAAGCCGCTTTATCCTGCTGTAGACCACAGAGGCATTGACATTGATTTTCTTTGACAGCTTTGGTACAGAAATGCTAGCATCCTTGGCTAATTCGCTTAAAATTTTTACGTCCAGATCATCAACCTTTCCCATGGAAAGCCAGCTACATCTGAGGATACCGGGTATAATAAATGTATAAAGTGGGATCAATGTATTGACTAATTCAATATTTTACATAAAGAGCCGCGATTGTCGATTATGCAAAAATAATGATAGGCCGTAAGAGCCTAAAGGATCTTTTGGGTCTTCAGCATCTCTGCGAGCAGTACCGCGCCCTTGGCGGAGCCCATCTTTTCGTTGTGGGACAAAAGCACGTATTTGATTCCGTTGTCAAACGCGGTGTCCTTTCTAAGCCTGCCTATCACCGTGGTCATGCCGTCGTTTATCTCTCTGTCTATTCTTGGCTGCGGCCTTGTCGGGTCGTCGTGGACCACGATGTATTCGGACGGAGCAGTAGGCAGCTTTGATATTGACACGTTCTTTGAAAAATTGAGCATCTCTTTTTTGACGTCTTCCGGCTCGACTGTCTTGTCCGTCTCTACAAACACGGTCTCGGTATGGCCGTCAATGACAGGTACTCTTGTGCAGGTGCAGCTTACCCTGAAATCTGCTGGCGCGATAGAGTCCTTGACAAAGTTGCCTAGAATCTTTTTTGCCTCCACCTGGACTTTTTCCTCTTCCTTTGGGATGTAGGGAATCACGTTGTCGATGATATCCAGGGCTATCACGCCTGGTGACCTTCCAGCTCCTGAAAGAGCCTGCATGGAAGTCATAAAGATCTTTTTGATGCCGAACTTGTCAAGAATCGGCTTAAGGGAGATTGCCAGCCCTGTTGTCGTGCAGTTTGGAAGCGGGGCAATGAATCCGTTCCAGCCTCGAGTCTTTCTCTGCGCGTTGAGCAGGTCGGCATGGTCATCGTTTACGCCGGGTATCAGTATTGGGACATCTGACTCGTACCTGAATGCTGCAGCAGTGCTGATTACTGGAGTCGTCTTGGCAAATTTGGGCTCTACTATCTTGGCGTCGTCTGACTCCAATGCTGTGAATATAAGATCAAAGTCTTGCGGCTTGATATCCTCTACCTTGCTTACCACCATGTCCTTAACGTACTCTGGTACTTGCTCTCGGTTGTGCCATCTCAAGATGCCAGAATTTGGATCCCTGATTGCATCCACGTATTTCTTGCCCACAGATCTTTCTGATGCGGCAATCTGCGTTAGTTCAAACCACTTGTGCTTGTTTAGAGCAACAACAAATTCCTGACCTACTGCGCCTGTTGCTCCAATGACCGCTACCTTTAGCATATAGACGAAGTTTTGTTGTAATGCAACTAATAATCGTTTTTGCAAATGCGCATATTCTAAATAAAGTAGATGTGTTTGAAGTGTATATTGAAGCACGCGGATTCCTGCGCTCACGGTGGGATTTACTCTGTTGACCACCGACTAGTCAAGGTGGACTGCAGCTCAAACGTCAACCCCCTTGGAATACCGCGTGCGGCCATTGAAGCAATAAAAAAGAATGTGGGCAGGATATCTCCTGTTTACCCGGACTCGGAATGCAAGGACCTCAAAGCAGCCCTGTCAAGATTTCTTTCAGTTAGCACGAGCCAGCTGACAGTAGGCAACGGCGCTGTAGAGATAATCTACTGGTTCTGCCAGCTTTATGCCAAAAAACGCGTGGTGATTCCAGTTCCGACGTTCTGCGAGTACGAGGTGGCAGCGCGCAGGACAGGAGCCAAGACCACGTTTGTTGCCCTAAATGACAGCTTTAGGCTCGACCCCAACCTGCTGATAGAAAAATCCCGAGGAGCCGACGCGATATTTCTTTGCAATCCAAACAACCCGACAGGCATGCTGTCAACTAAAGACGTAAAAAAGGTAATAAAGAATCTGGACAGCTCGACAAAAATCCTGCTAGACGAATGCTTTATCGAGCTTGTAGACAAGCCGGAAGCCAACACGCTGATAGAAAGGATAGGCGAGTTTGAGAACCTGGTTATCCTGAGGTCGCTGACAAAGTCCTTTGGCATGGCTGGCCTTCGGGTAGGATATAGCGTTTCAAGCCCCATTATCGCCGCAAAATTTTCCGAGGCAAAGATTCCCTGGAACGTAAACGGGCTGGCGCAGGTTGCGGCCATAGCAGCCCTTTCAGATGCAGCTCATGTCGACAGGGCCAGGGAAATTATCAAAAAAGAGAGGCAATGCCTCTACAGCCGGATAAAAAAGCTAGAGAATTTTGTTCCGATAGAATCTGATGCAAACTATTTTCTTGTCAGGCTAAAGAAAGCAGATTCTACAAGCTTTAGGGACCTGATGCTGAAAAAAACAGGCGTCCTGGTCAGGGATTGCAGCACGTTTACCGGCATGGACAGCAGTTATATCCGCGTTGCAGTCCGGACCCGCAAAGAGAACATGCTTTTGCTAAGGGCCCTGGAGGAGATGGACGATGTCTAGGGCAAAGATGATTATGATCCAGGGAACCTCGTCTGGCGCAGGCAAGAGCACGCTGGTGGCTGGCCTTTGCAGGCTGCTCTCGGATGCCGGCTACAAAGTTGCCCCGTTTAAGGCGCAAAACATGTCGTCAAAGCTGTATGAAACAGACGACGGCTCAAAGATTGCCCTTGCCCAGGCTATCCAGGCGCTGGCTGCCAGAAAGAACCCTGATGCCAGGATGAACCCCATTCTGCTAAAACCCCTTGGAGATTACAGGAGCACGGTATTTGTAAATGGCAGGTTCTTTTCTGACATGCACGCAAGGGAGTACTATGAGCAATTTGTCATCCAGCGCGGCCTGCCAGTAGCGCTTGAATCGCTTGACCGCCTCAGAAGGGAAAACGACGTGATAGTTATTGAAGGCGCTGGCTCTCCGGCAGAAGTCAACATTGCCAAGTACGACATTGCAAACATGGTTCTGGCTGAAAAGCTAAAGATTCCTGTTTTGATAGTTGCTGATATTGAGCGGGGCGGCTGCTTTGCAAGCATTGTAGGCACGATGCAACTGCTCAAAGCCAGGCACAGGCCGCTTGTCAAAGGCTTTCTGATAAACAAGTTCAGGGGAGACGCGACCCTGCTTGAACCTGCAATAAAAGTAACGCAACAGATCACCAAAAAAAAGATACTAGGCGTCATCCCGAAAATAGACTTTAACCTGCCTGACGAAGACTCGCTTGACGGCGTAAAATCAGAACTGCCAAGAGAATCGTGGGACTGGCAAATGGACCTTCTCGCAAAGGCAATAAAAGACAGCATTGAATTAGAAAAGGTAACCGGGGTAATCGGGCTGTAATGCTCTCCTTGATTGTAGCTCTTGCGGGGGCCATCGGCCTTGACTGGTTTGGAGATCCGCCAAACAGGTACCATCCAGTGGCCTGGCTTGGAAGAGTCATTGGCTTTTTCGTCCCGTGGCTAAAATCAGGCTCAGAGTCTGCCGAGCGTAGCCGGGGAGCAATATTTGCAATTGGCATTGTAGTATTGGCTGGAATTGCGGTTCATCTTGCTGCAATTGCAAGCCAGCTGCTTGCAGGCGCGGTGGCCCTTGTCGTGTTTTCTGCAATCATGCTGAAAATAACGATAGCGGTCAGGGGCATGGAGAACCATGTCAGGGCAATAATGTCCTGCCTGGAAAAAGGAGATCTGCCTAGGGCAAGGCAGAGCCTGTCAATGATAGTTAGAAGAAAGACAGACGACCTAGACGAGAACCTGGTACTGTCAGCAACAATAGAATGTGTCAGCGAAAGCACGGTTGACGGAATAACAGGACCTATCTTTTACTATTCTTTCTTGGGCCCTGCTGGCGCCTTTGCCTACAGGACGATCAACACCCTGGATTCGATGGTCGGATACAAAGACGATTATTACAAAAACATCGGCCGGATGTCTGCAAGGCTTGACACTGCAGCAAATTACCTGCCTGCAAGGATAACTGCATTTTTGATGGTGGTTTCTGCAAAGATTCTTGGAGCCGACTGGAGAAACTCGCTTCAGATGCTGCAGCGCGACCACGGCAAGACTTTCAGCCCAAACGCCGGCTACCCGATGGCCACGATGGCTGGCGCGCTTCGAATACAGCTTGAGAAGGTCGGCCATTACCGGCTTGGAGACCAGCAGGAAGTTGCCTCTTTGGAAAAATGCAGGACGGCAATTTCCATAATGAAGATGACAACAGCCCTTTTCTGCATCCTGTTTTCGCTTCCCGTGATGTCTATTCTGTATTTTTCTGGATGGTGGAGGATATTTTTTGGCGTTGCTTAGCCCGGTCCAGTCCATACTTGCGTTTCTGACTATAATCCCGGCAGGCAGAGACAGCCATGACATCTTTTACGTAGCCAGAAACATGTACCTGTTCCCGATAGCTGGCGCCATTATCGGCCTGATAATAGGCGGCATGGCCCTTGGAATATCGCAGTTTTTGCACCCGCTGCTGGTGGGTCTTTTGGTCGCCGGCGCCCTGGTGATAATTACCGGCGTCCACCACACCGATGCGCTTGCGGATTTTGCCGATGGCCTAATGGCCAAGGGAGACAAGGACAAGAAGCACAAGGCTATGATGGACCCTGCTGTAGGCTCTGCAGGAGTCGTGGCACTGGTGATGTATTTTGCCGGCATGATAATCGTCTTTGGCACTGGCCTTGGCTCGCCAGTGAGGATATTTGCCAGCATAATTGTTGCAGAAGTAATCGCAAAATACATCATGGTGCTGATAACCTACCGGTCGATTTCAGCCTGGGAAGGTTTTAGCTCGCCATTTACTGCCGAGATGAAAGACAGGCGCAAGATTCTTGCCGCCACAGCTATTATGCTGCCTATAGTCTGGTTTGCCGGCGGGTACGCGGGTCTTGCCGCGCTTGCAGTTGCCATTGGTCTGGCAGCATTGCTAAAGAAAGTTTCAAACAAGAGCTTTGGCGGGATATCTGGCGATGTCTTGGGCGCTTCAAACGAGGTTACAAGGCTGTCCTCGCTCATTGTCATGTCATCGGTGATG
>QCWB01000047.1 GCA_013114715.1 Nitrososphaera sp. | reverse complement strand
GTTGAGATATAGCGCCGAGGCGGACGCCGCCATAAAGGCTGCTGGATGAACTAGGTTTTAATTAAGGTGTTCCCGGTCTCCTATTCACAAGGGCCCATAGTTCAGCTTGGATAGAATGGCTGCCTGCGAAGCAGTTGGTCGAGGGTTCGAGTCCCTCTGGGCCCGTTTTTCATACATATTCATATACAACTTTTTTTAGAAATAAGGAGAGTTGAGCTTACGCAACCGCAGCTACCGCGATGTTTTAAAAGTTCTTGATCGCAAGGGCTTCAGAATAGTCCGACAGCGCGGCAGCCACATCGTCTTGATGCATCAAGACGGCAGATATGCCACGGTTCCAAGGCATGACCCGATAAAGGAACCCACCCTCAAGTCGATCCTCGACCAAGCGGGAATATCCAAAGAAGAGTTCCTCCACGAGTTATAGCATGCTATGCTTTTATAATCAAACTACGCTATATTCGGTAGATGGCTCTTAAGAAGAACGTCGGCAATAGAAAATTCACAATAAGGGTCCAAGAGGCTCCCGAAGGAGGATATGCAGGGCAATGTATCGAGCTTCCCGGAGCCATCAGCGAAGGCGAAACTATCGAAGAATTGAAAGAGAACATGACCGAAGCCATCCAGTTGGTATTGGATACGTTAGAAGAACAAGCAAAGAAGGACAGAAAGATCGTAATAGAAATTCCTAATTAGATGCACTCTAGACTCGAACCCGTACGGGTCTGAGTCCCTCTGGGCCCGTGAAATTTTTAGATGCTTTGAAAAATACACATTCATTCTTGAGGCGCGAATTTTGACAGGAAAGATGGCTGTCTTGGGAATGGTGTTGCCAGCTACATCGTCAACAGAAGCTAACCGTGAATTAATTCCAATCACATTCAATATGCAGCGTCATTATGTGTACAATGTTCTGCAAAGTATTCGTCAGCCTTATAACATCAGTTAGGCAATCCAGAGCCTGATTGTATCGCAAGATCCTAGTACCTTATGACATCTCCAATCCTGCAGACAGAGCTCTCGCTCATGCAGTCAGACTTGCAAAGGCAACTGATGAATCGACTCAAATCGTCATCCTTCACGTGATTCCGGACATACCAATTTATCCGGTCCTAGAGCATGCCATCAAGTCAAAACATGAAGGCCCGCACACCTTCAACGAGCATGTCCAGTTTGTCTACGAATCCATGAAATCGTATGTTATAAAGATACTAGAAGACAAAAAAAGCGAATACCGGCAGACAGGAGTGACAATAAAGACTGACGTCGTGCAAGGCAAACCTGTCGACAAAATAATCGAGTATGCCAAAGATGCAGACCTGATCGTCATGGGAAGCACAGGATTTAGCGGGATCAGCAAGCTGCGTGCTCTGGGCAGCGTCTCAAGAGGTGTCTTGGAAAAGTCTGAATGTCCAGTCATGATAGTTCATTAGCTGACATGCAAACATCCCTAGTTACAAATAAGAATTTTGAGCTAGCGATAACCATAATCATACTTTTACAGGCTGCCACGCTGGCCCTTGAGACTTTCAAGGAGCTTGAGAGTTTCAAGAATATTTTCGAATACATGCATCTATTCGTGTTAGCAGCATTTACCGTTGAGGCAGGACTAAAAATAGCTACTTTTCGACCAAAAGGCTCTACTTCCAAGACGGCTGGAACGTCTTTGACTTTGCAGTCTTGGCAGTGTCTCTGATACCGCTTGCTGGCAGCTTGGCTACCGTGTTTAGGCTACTGCGGCTTTTGCGAGTTACAAGGCTGGCTAGCAGATCCAAGGAGCTTCGGATGATAATTGGCACGCTCGTTTGCTCTATTCCAAGCATGTTAAATATCGTCGTGCTTCTTGGAATGTTGTTCTTTATCTACGGAATAGCCGGGTATCACCTGTTTGGCGAAATTGATCACGTTCGCTGGGGTACGCTGCCAGATTCATTTCTGACTCTATTCAAGATAATTACGTTGGAAGGCTGGGTTGACATCATGAACCCGATACTTCAAGAGAATCCGCTAGGAGGCCTTTATTTTATTAGCTTTATTGTGATAGGGACCTTTATCGTTATCAACCTGTTCATAGCAGTCATTGTCAGAAAGTCAGAAGAGGCCTCAAGCATCTGCAGGTAGAATATTCGGTAAGAGCAACTCAGGCTGAAATAATGAACGAAGTTCGGGAAATTCGGCGCATGATAGAGGACCTTGAGCGCAAACTTGGCAGAAATGACAATTAATCCACAATGTGTTACTTTGTGGACTGAGACGCTAAATACTCCAGAACCTGTGTGACATCGGATAGCATATCAAGTGGCATAAATGGAAGTGCAACAACTACAATCTGCAACTGTCGATATCACACTGTGGATACTGTTTGGACTTTTTGTAGGGGTTGCCCTTGCAGTCGACCTTGGTGCTTTTAATTTTCTAAAACGATTGAAAAGATCAAAACAAGAAGTGTCCGAGTCTGGCAAGGATCCCAAACTATTCAGAAAGGCCGTCATCTGGACAGTAGTCTGGATCTCTCTGGCTGCGATATTTGCCGGGATAATCTTTGCCAACATGGGGTATGATAAGATGCTTGAGTTCGTCACTGCCTACACCCTTGAAAAGTCGTTGAGCGTTGATAACATGTTTGTGTTCTTGCTGATATTCTCATCACTTGGTATTCCACATGCTTACCAACACAAGGTGCTTTCCTTTGGCATCATAAGCGCAATCGCTATGAGGATTCCACTTATCTTAGTTGGGGTATCTCTGCTTGAGAGCTTTCACTGGATGATCTATGTGTTTGGCGGCTTGCTAGTCTTTACAGCAATAAGGATGCTCGTACAGAGAAAGGAACACAAAATAGAAATCGAAAAGAACTTTTCGGTCCGGCTACTGCGCAAGTTTGTGCCAATCAGCCTCGAGGTAAAGGGGGATCACTTTTTCATAAGGCAGAACGAGATTTTGTTTGCAACGCCGATGTTAGTTGCGCTTATGATAGTTGAGATGACCGACCTTGTCTTTGCTATAGACTCGATTCCTGCAGTTCTGGCAATCACCTCCGACCCGTTTATTGTGATAACATCAAACATTTTTGCGATACTTGGACTTCGAAGCCTGTATTTCTTGCTCGCAGGCCTGATGGAAAAATTCTACTACCTAAAACCTGGCCTGATAGCTCTGCTTTTCTACATAGGTGTAAAGATGCTCGTCTCAGAGTTCTTCAAGATACCTATAGCCATGTCGCTGATGATAATTTTTGCCATACTTGGAACAGTAATAGTCCTGTCCATAATAAAGGCCCGTAAGGCGTCTCGTTCTGTTCACAATTAGGATGTAAGGATACCCTTTAATGCCGACGCAGGATTAGTACTTGCAAGTGCCGATCGACTACATTGACGAAAAAAAGTCCAAGACCGAGACAGTGACTTTTAGGCTTTCTTCAGACTTGATAGACGAGCTGAAGAAAGACGCAGAGATAGAAGGCGTTAGTCTGAACAGCTATGTCGCAAAGATATTTGCCAACCACGTGCAATGGGAGCGCTACGAACGCAAGGTCGGCCTTCTGCCCATGACAGAGTCTTTTCTAAAAGGTGTCCTTGACGAGTTGACAGAAGAGCAGGTAGTATATCTGGCAAGGGAGATAGAGAAAAAGAAATTCAAAGACATGCTGGCGTTTATGAAAGATAGTCACGACGTTGATGAATTTATCGAGGTGTTGCGCTCCTGGCTCACGGTTTCTTGGATGCAACACAACATTGTAGTCAAAAATGGGGCATATAGTTTCAAGATAAGACACAACCTGGGAGAAAAGTGGTCGCTTTACGTAAAGACTCTGGTAATGGACTTGGCCCACGACGTCCTTGGTAAAAAGATAGATGCCGTCACGATGGGTCCTACATTGCTGTCTTTGAAATTTTCCAAATAGTCACAACGTAACACAATGTGGGCCTGTTACTTCAACTTCTAGAATTGGCACATGGAAGTCGAGTTATAACTAATTACAAACGAAACAGACAGCATAGCAGTGATACAGAAATCACTCGAGCTGGCAAAGGCCAAGGAACTTGGCTTTGCAATAAAGGAACTAGAAATTGAAGAGGGGCACGAGAAAAGCAAAGTTAATTCTTCACCGTAAAACTCACGCATAGTTGCGTGTCGTTTTTTCCACATTGAACATGCCTATGCCGGCCTAGAAATGTTATTTTTGTTTATTGTGAAACTCGAATTACAAGTTGTATTTCTGGACTCGAAATGAATCCATCTATGTCTCTCTGGACCCAAAATGACTATTATTACATATATAATACATCAATCTCTAACAATGTCATGAGACAATATCCTGCGATTGTTTTTGTCTTCAAAGATATTAAATACATATAACTGGTTAGATATTCTTACCAATCATACCTTGTTTGTTCTAACACGACTAAGGACAACAGGAGATTCGATAAATGAAGAAAGTAAACAATTGGCTGTCATGGTCGACTTTGGAATCGACTTTCAAATTCTTAAACCTCTCCTATTTGCAGAAATGGACGTTTTTTGGGATAATAATTGGCATCATAGCGGGAGTAGCCGCGGTCGGTGTCTCGGCCCTGACCAGCCTTTTTACCGACATTCTGCTTGGCGTCGGAGCAGGGTTTGTGCCACCTGAGCCCGGCGCTGAGCAACAGGCAGCCTATAATTTTGTCATCGACAGACCTTGGATCCTGCCGGTGATTACAGGCTTGGGGGGTCTTGTCGTCGGACTATTATTCTACAAGATACAACCCGGCGGAGAAATGCACGGTACAGATGCAGTTATAGATGCCTTTCACAACAAACAAGGAAAAATTCAATCCAGAGTGCCGTTCCTTACAGCAGTAGCGTCTCCAATCACTCTTGGAAGCGGCGGGAGTGGTGGGTTAGAAGGTCCGATGTCCCATATCAGCGCGGGCCTAAGTTCAATTCTTGGCAAGTTATTCAAGTTCGATGAAGATGACAGGCGGATTGCCGTTGCCGCAGGTCTGGCTGCAGGTGTAGGGAGTATTTTCAAAGTTCCGCTTGGGGCTGCGCTTTTTAGCACGGAGGTGTTCTACAGGCGAGATTTTGAAGTAAAGGTCCTAGTTCCTTCAGTGATAGCTTCGGTTGTAGGATACACAGTAGTCGGCTTTGTCCTTGGATGGGAGTCGTTGTTTTCTCTGCCTGGTGATGCTGCCAAGTATAGCCGTCCGGAATCCCTGCTCATGTATGGAATAATCGGAATAATATCAGCTGCAGCAAGTATGGCATACGTCAGGATTTTCCATTTTGTAAGCAGGATATTTGCAAACTTGAACAAGATTCCCGCGTATACGGAACCTGCCATCGGCGGCGCAGCCGTGGGGGCCATAGCGATGCTAGCTCCACAGGTTCTTGGAAACAGCTATGGTTGGCTTCAGCTTGCCATGTTCGAAAATCCTCTTCTAACGCCAGTATGGATTATTCTCGGAATAGTAATATTGAAAATTATTGCCACTTCGCTGACAATAGGCTCTGGTGGTAGTGCCGGCGTATTTGCGCCAACTATGGCTATCGGAGGGCTTCTAGGGGCCTTCATGGGAGGGCTTTTCCACATGTTCGGACTCTTTCTGTGGATAGATATATCAGCGGCAGCCATTGTAGGAATGGTTGCCTTTTTTTCTGCTACTGCCAAGACGCCAATTGCCACTATTGTAATGGGAAGCGAACTTACTGGCGGCTATGGCCTCTTGGCTCCAATGATGATTGCTACTGTTATTGCGTACGCCGCTTCAAGCTTGAACAGCAGCATATTCAGAAGTCAAGTAACTACAAGAAGGGAATCTCCTGTGCACAAGGGAGAATACGATGTTTCGGTGCTGAGGGATCTTAAAGCTAGAGACGCGATGGATTCTCAGTTTCTCTTTCTTGGTGGCTCTACACCAATTGCTGAGGTGTTGGCTGCAATGAAAACAAGTGAAGCAGACATTGTTTTCTTGAAGGAAATGCCAGATACAAACAAAGTAAGAGCAGCGTCGCTTCTTAAGGTATTGGCTGCTCAACGCACGGACGATGCGCTACTTGCAGCTGTCGATGCCCAAGAATCTCCTGTGATTAAGGATTCTGACTCGCTCTTTGACGCCTACAACTTGCTCATTTCTGCGGAGACTGAGGTGATAGCTGTTTCTCGCCAAGGCACCATTGCTGGCAAGATCTCTTACAAGGACATTGCAAAGGCATACCATAATCGTATTCACTCTGAATAACCTGACGTTCATTGATTTATCTGCAAAACTCTAGATTTCGACTTCCATCGCGCTTAAATATCTGCCTGCAGATCAGACTATATGTCTACCCAGGTTCCGATCTGGAAGGTTTCAGGAGACTGGTTTGACGTCTGCAAGTGCAGCATCCCCTGTCCGTGCATATTCGCTCAAACTCCAACCTATGGTGACTGCGAAGGTGTATTGGCATACCACATAAACAAGGGAAATTATGGCGAAACTTCCCTTGACGGCTTGAATGCATTGTTCGTAGGCTCCTTTAAGGGCAATATTTGGGCAGGAGAAACAAAGGCAACAATGGCTTTCTTTTTTGACGAACGTGCTAATGAAAAACAGCGAGATGCCCTTCAGATGATTTTCATGGGTAAAGCCGGCGGTTTCATCTCAGAGTTTGCAAAGCTCGTAGGAGAAAATCGCGGGGTGAATTTTGCTCCAATAGAATTTGAAGTAGCAGGTGACCTTGCCTACTGGCGCGCAGAAATACCCGGAAAAGTGGTTGCAAAGGCTGAAGCCTTGAGTGGTCCTATGACGCCACCTAACAAACGAGTACAGCTTCTCAATGCTCCTGGCAGCGAGACAGGACCAGGTACGGTTGCAACATGGGGCAGAGCTGTATCTGACGAAGTAGACGCTATGGGCTTCAAGTGGGATTGGAAAGGTAGATCTAGCAAGCACATTCCGTTTGACTGGAGCGGTCCCTAAATACACGCAAACTATCCACAGAAAAAGGTCTGCAGAATTGATGACGCGTCTTCTCAAACGCCATCTTTCAAATTTTTACGGTTCTAGCATGCTCATTTCCATCGTGTCATCTTTCATAACAGATGTGACATCAGTGCTTTCCATGGCCATATTTTCTGATAACGGCGGTCCTGAAATTATTCCAGTAAGGGCGAGGATTCCGATTATTGCAAATCCGATTCCCGCTGCTCTTGCTATCCATATTCCTTTTGACCAGATTTTCTCTGCAAAGATAATTGCCGAAAACAATGCCATCCAGAAAAGGTTCATCCAGCCAAGTGCAATCATGAGCAGAAAATACGGCCAGCAGCAGCCCAGGCAGTAAAGGCCGTGATACAACCCCATCTTGACTGCCCCCTTTGTTCCGCTGCTCCATCTTTTCATGAAAAAACTCATCGGAGATTCGCAATATCCCAAGCATTTTGTTTTAAGAGAGCTGAATTGGTATGCTCCTGCAATGAGTAGAATTGCCCCATAGACATACGGAAGCGATTGCCCAAAAGCAACCATTGCGGTGTCCATTATTGCGGACCATCCTAAAAGTAGAACAATTCCAGCAACACTCCAAACCGCAAGATAGCAACCCACAAAGATCAGGGTTTTGAAGGCATAAACTGGATGCACAGATGCCTGTGCTTGATCGCCGCCTCCGGAATTTGTCAGCCTGTTG
Source organism: Nitrososphaera sp. (assembly GCA_013114715.1). Taxonomy (GTDB): domain Archaea; phylum Thermoproteota; class Nitrososphaeria; order Nitrososphaerales; family Nitrososphaeraceae; genus Nitrososphaera. Next base: position 2,191 of record QCWB01000047.1, on the reverse strand, counting down.
TACAGAAACATCATGGGAGTGATGGCCGGAAACATCATGGCAGCCATGCCAACTGTCCATATCGATACAAAAAATGACACCGATATCGCATTAAGGCTGCTCATTGCAGCCATCATATCCTGCTGAAAAAACTGTGAAACAAGCCAGCTTGACGCAGAAAACGCAATTAGGGAGATCAGGATGATCTTTTGAGTCCTGTCCACTGCTATCACCGATATTTCAGGGACCTTTGTATTCTACCAGTGAAACAAATGCGTTCTTGCCTGAATCGTCAAAGCTGAGATTAGGTGTCAAGATCCGCATCACAGAAGTCTTGGCCGCATCGGCAACTTTCCATGCGAAACCCTTTGGAAGCTGTATCTTTGTTTCTTGTTCTTCTCCTGTGACTGGACTCCTAAAGCTTTCAAGACCAACATCCAATATTCCTGGAATAGAAAAACTGCTCTTCTTTCCATCTATTCTGGCAGTAATATCCACAAATTGTGGCTCAAGAATGTATTTGAGAGTAGTTGCAAAAATTGCAAAAGCACCTTCACCTTTGGCCTTGCCTGAAAAAACTGTTACCACTGCATTTCTTTGCTCTGGCGTCGTATTCTTTGTAATGAAAAGCTGCATCGTACCATTCCCTTCATGGATTGCTTTGGGCCAAGAAGCCGCATAGATGACGTCAATGTTGTCTAGCCGAACATCTCCATAATGCCCCTCTCTTATATGATATAATACTAGGGCTCTGCAAAATCCGTATGTCGGAAAGCCATTGAAATTGCACGGGCAACCATAGTCACAGTTGCACGTCTCTACATAATCGCTTTTCATGTTCCACGAAGGGATCTGCACCTCTGTGGTCATGATGGTTATAAGTAAATAGTACTTAATAAGGAGTTCCTAATTTTGCAATATTCTATATGAGCGTCTGATAAGTTGTAAGATTTTCAGCAAATCATATAAAATAACAGAACTTTGAAAAGTAGAAAAAAGATCATTTGACAACAAGTGCAGATCTTGAATCTCTGCATTGATTTGAATTATGCAGTTATTGTCAGATTGCTGGTTCTAACTGGAGTTATTTGCGAAGGATTGACAAAGTCAGAAACCAAAAAGCTCCTAATCTCGTACTCCCCAGCTTGATCAGGGATCCAAGACGTGTTAGTTTCAGTATGGCTGCCTGGTTCTAATGTGTCTTCTTTGATCTGCAGAAAGACAGTCGTATTTTCGGAATCTCTTATTTCAATGATGGTTATTTGCGACTGTTTTTCCTCTGAATTATTGTGCCTCACTGCGGACAGGGTGATCGTTTGTCCTATCTTGCCATCATCGATCTTTTTTCCTTTTTCATCCTTTGCGTATGGGTAGTCTGCGTCAAGAGAGCCGTTTGATCCATCAGATTCACCTTTTACAGTAAAATAGATAGTCTGACTATCAAAAACATGGTTATTTCTTCTCTCCGGAGGGGTGATTTCAAAAAGAGCGGAATATTGACCGGTCGTTGAAGGGGTGAAGGAGAATTGAACTGTGTCTGCTGAGCCGTTTTTCGTCATTTTGCTAACAAAGTCTGAATGTACTTCTTTTCCTTGATTGCTGACCGTAAGGTGAACCTCCGCAATGCCGTCGGTCTCTTTTCCACCGGGCATTATGCCTACATTCCATTCCAATTGATCACCCACGAGCACCTCATCTGAAGATGAGTTTATTTCCACAAATTCATAGCACCATTCGCCTTCTGCCGTGCACGAGGCTTCAGCTGGATGAATAGCGACTACCAAGATTAGGGACAGCATTATCACAAAGGTTACCGGAAGCCATTGCATGTTATGGAGATATCTGCATGTGAATTAAAGGTTTTATGGTGACAATTATCTTGTCTGGGGATTAGCTTGATGGGGTATCGAATTTGCAGATATGGGAAAAGGTGTCTTTAGATAGTAAAGTTGAATTATCTTGTTTAAGATAGAAATTCGATTGCAACTCCCTCTTCGTCTTGTGTGTGAAAAATGTGGCAAGAAAACTGCCGAGCGAACAACGCGAACAAGATTTACTAGAAAATACAAGTACGTTTGCATTCTTTGCAAACATGAGTTTTTTGTACGTGACCTTGAGGACTATCATTAATTATTAGATTTTGAATACACAAAAACAACAGTTACAGAATCTATTTCTCAGAGTATGCAGAATAACTTCAAATCAGATTTCT
>QCWB01000046.1 GCA_013114715.1 Nitrososphaera sp. | reverse complement strand
CAATGGTATTTACTATTGTGCTCATCTGGACTTCGTCTGCACAGACCGCGATGCTTACTAGGCTGCTTTTAGACGACATGGCTACTGAAAGACCTTTTGGCATGTTGACATTGTCTGGTATTAATGCCTTAATCGCAGCCCTGGCAGCCCTGGCGTCTGAGAAGGGTATTCCGAGCGTTACTGAAAGCTCGAATTCAGGCCGCCTGGAATCCTGGGTCATTGACAGCAGCCCGTAGTTTTGAGGTAAAATTTTCCAAAGATGTGTGCGGAATCCTACAGCCTGCTGCAGCGGCATGACCGCCGCCGGTGCCACCGACAGCTTCGGCGCAGTGGCGCATTATCAAACCGAGGTTTGCTTTTGACTTGCAGCCAAGCGACTTTCTAGACGAGAACTTGTACGTGCTGTCCTTTGACAGGGTTTTTACAAACAGTAGCCTTTCAGGCAACGACGGCGAACCGCTTAGAAGCGAGGATACGGCTCCAAGCATATCCTCCGCAACAAGGCCGTCGCCGTTTACTATGGTAATCTTGCCGTCGTCGTTTACGCGCCACTTTTCGTTGAAAATAGTAGAGATATAGTTGCGCAGAGTAGTTCGGTACTCTGTGCTGATCTGCTCGCCGGCAGTAAGCATCGCGTTTCTGTCGCCCATGCAGATTGCCACCCCCACTCCGGACTTGCCAATCCTTCCGCAGGCGTTAAGCAGAGTCGAGAACTCGCGTGCGTCTCGAAGCTGGCTTCTTCTGTCCTCTGATTCTAGGGTGTAGACGTAGCCGACCAGGTCGTCGATTACGCCGGCAGAAGTCTTGCTTGACGTCACTACATATTTGGATATTGCATCAATCACCACGCTCTTTTCTTCCTGCGAGAACTCGGACAGGACGCGCCATCGCCCTCCGTCCTTTAGGTTCAGCCCCGCGTTTTTGAGAATCGTGTGGCAGTTGCTGCTGTTCCATGTCAAACCATCTATATATGGAAACGATGTGTATGCAAGCGCCTCGTGCAGGGGCCGCGTCTCTCTGCCGGTAAGCATCAAGTCAAGCTCAAAACTGACTAGACCTAAGGACTTTGCCATATTCAGTATCTCTTGGTTTAGCCCAAGAAAAGATCGCTTGTTTCCCTGGTCCTGCCTGTCTCCGACTGCAGAGACCACTGCAAGAGCTGACAGGTCGCGGTTTTTTCTATCAAGATTGCTTGCGACCATGTAGGCCATGCCTCCTGCTGGGACTTCAATGCCACCGTCCAGCCCGTATTTCCAGGCGTTCATGATGCGTCCTCCGTCGTCTGTCAGAATCTCTTGTTCTGGGATCTGGTGGTGGTCTATTACCACCCATCTGTCTCCAAGGGCTTTTCTGAAATTGGCCGCCATCCCGCCTCCAAGGTCCGTGATAACGTAATAGTCGTGATCTTCTGATTTCATCATCTCGATCACAGACTGGCTCATGTCAGAGACTGTCCTGACCGTGCACTTAGCGTTCATCCGGGCCAGCGCGATAGCCATGATGCTGCCAGAAGTTATGCCGTCTGCATCAAGATGGGTGATTATAGAAATTTCCTTGCCGGACTCGACAATCTGCCTTAAATTTTCGCAAAAAGGTTTTAGAGCTTGAACAAGCTTTGAGCTGTCGCCCATCCTGCCAAGAACCCTGAATTTACTCTAACTGTGCTACCACTGCAGCGTATTTCCAGTTGGCTGGTATCCTGCCTAGGGACTTGTAGTATTTTGAAAGCCTGTGGATCTTTGATTCTACCAATTCTAGGGACCTTACGTTTCGAGAATCGCTGTTGTGGGTCCTCAGGTGCTTTTGCAGGCCTATTGCCTTTCTGACTAGGATTTCCAGGTCCTCTGGCATGTCAAACTTGACGTTGTTTTCTGCAAGTATCTGCGAGACTGTCTTGCCAGTCACTGACTTTGCAAGCGGTATTCCGTGCTCGTCGCGAAGCTTGTTTCCAATCGTGCTTGGGCTAACGCCTTCCTTGGAAAGCTTTGTTACTATAGAGGATACCTGGTCCGCAGTAAGGTTAGTCCAAGACGGAGCTGCTTTGGATATAGGACGGGTTGAATGTGACTTACCGTGCGTATGAACGTGAATTCGTGCCATGCAAGCAAAAACTGTTCAATGGATGTCTTAAATGTTACTTGGAAACTGGAAATCCGCCTGCCACACACAGGTGCATTGAAATCATAAAAGTTAAATAATACAATTCGAAATGGTAGATAGTATGAACAAGCCAGTTATAGTGGCTCTAGCTGCTTTGGCTGTATTCTTCTCCGCAACAGCTGCTTCTGTGCAACCAGCGCAAGCACAGTATGGTACATCCGGCTCCGTAGTCGGTGCACCGACACAGGAACAGTTGGATGAGTGTGAACAGTTAGGCATTGATAAAGCTCAATGCAACGAACACAACCTCCTTGCAAAGAGAAGACTGACAGCTGCGCAAGCTAATCCAGCAACAGGTTCTGGTACCCCAATGCTCTCTACTGCAGAGGGACAAACATGGGTATTCATTGGTGTCCTGGCCGCAATCTTCGGCGGTGTGGCAGCAGCCTTCTTCTTCAGAGGCAGAGGCGCAACTCCACCAGCTTAAGACGTCCCCACCTTTACTTTTTGTTTTTAATTTTTTTCTAATCTTGCTTGATTTTGAATCTGGTTTTGCCTTGCTCTGCAACCAAAATGTATATATCATTGTACATATTGGACTATTATGATGAACTTCAACTTCGGAAGTGTAATTGGGCAGATCGGTCCGAACTATGACCCACTGTTCTACGACGTCATGGTATACATCTTCGGAACCATGTTGTTCGCAGTCTTCCTGCTAGGTGTGATCGCCTTCTGGTTGAGGAAGAAAGGTCTTGGCGGCGGAACTGCTAAAGAAAAGTGGACCCAAGAACTGGAACGATACTTCCAGCGTGAAGGTATCGGAATGATTCCAGACGAAAAACACCACTGGTAAACTCTCCGGGGCTTTCAGCCCTTTTTATATTATTTTTACAACAATTTATAACCAAAACCCCTTCTACCCGGATTATTGCAGACTGTAGTTCTGGCCCATCCTTCCTCAATCTCGGAATCAGAGCTGGTCAAGACGGTCCGAAAACTGGTGCCTAGAACCAGAGCCATAGTTGAAGACGGTTTTGTCGTATTTGAAACCCAAACTCCAGTTGAATTGGCGTCAAAGCTGGAATCCGTGGCTGGCGTAAAGCAAGTGTCAATAGCAAGAAAGGTCCCAGGCAGGTTTAAGGAGCTTGCTTTTGCAATATCTGAAACAGGCAGAACAATTGTACTGCCCGGCGAGAGGTTCTTTGTCAAAGTTGTCGTGTCAGAAAAGCTGGACTTTACGGCCAGAGACGTAGAGTTTTACTCTACAGGCACGCTTGCGGCAAAGCTATCCTCCATCGGCGCAAGACCTGCCAGAGATGAGCACGAGTCTGACAAGGCAATAACCGCATACGTCGCCAAGTCTGCGTATGTGTGCATCAAGACCGTGCAAGGCGCTGGCGGCGCTCCTCTGGGCTCGCGTGGCAAAGCTTGCTGCGTGATAACCGGGATACAATCCGAGCAGGCCTGCCATCTGGCCATAAAGTCTGGATTTGATATCCACATCTTTCTGCTTTATACTGGAGAAGATGACTTGCTGCAAAACGCCAAGCTAGCTGAAAAGATATCCAAGGCCAAGAACAGAACAACCGATACTCTTGGTATAGGTAGAGCAGTTCTGCCAAAAACCGACTCCGCCACAAGAGAGCTGTTGATGGAAAAACTTGTAGTACAGGCAGCGATTTCCCTGCCAGAAAAAAAAGTCATCGTCCCCTTCTCTCTGGCAACGCATCCGCAATGGTTCATCGAATCCTGCCTTGCAGCTCTCCATCAAGCCGGCAAGACTGTTTACGCCCCGCTCATGTTTGCGGAATTGGCTAAAAAATACGCATTCTCTGAGAACTTGCAGAAATACAAGGCCACAATAAAAGACGTAAAAAGCCTGAAACTAGAGATAGGACCGAATTATCTTTACGACATTGTCGATTCCGTTTAGCTCGTCTGTCATCTTTCTGACCTGCTCTGTCTTGCGCCTGTACTCTGGATTGGACAGGGCCTCCTCGACTCCCCTTGTTATCTGCTCCGGCCGAATCTTTTTGGGATGAACCATTACTCCAAGGCCAAGGCTCGCTACTTTGACTGAATTGCCGAGCTGCTCGCCGTGGTTCTCTATGGGTATTGTCACCACCGGCTTGCCGAACTGTATGGCCTGCGACAGAGCCGTGTGGCCGCCGCGAAGGACGATCAAGTCGCTCATTGCAAAGACCTCGTCTCTTACCGGGCACCATTCATAGTACCTGCCGTCTGAACCGATCTTTCTTGGCTCAGTCGAGCCGTTTGCCCTGCCCTCTGAAAAGACATACTGGATGTCCTTGAGGCCCTTGGCGGCTTCAAGGCAGATGCGTATCATTGGCATCCTGGTTTCCGCCGGCCCGCTTATGTGGAAAAATACAATTTGTCTTGACCTGTCAAAGCCGAGGTCCTCTGCCACCTTCTCCACTTGCTCTCTGTTAACTTGCGGCTTTGGGGCAGTGAATCCGACGTACTCTAGTTTTCCAGCAGCATCAATATCCCAGATGTTGTCTGCAGAGATTGTGTAGGGCGGCGGCAGGTCTGGAATCAGAATCCTGTCTGCGGTGTTCCACATCATTCCTAGGAACTCTCCAGTCATCTTTTCAAACAGCCGAGATATCCTGAATTGCCTAAGACGCGGCGAAAGCAGCAGCCGAAGCTGGTTTAGAAGCACTATGGACGGTACCCCAAGCAACTTGGCCGCAAAAAGTGGCGACAGCCGCGAATCTGAAACAATGACGTCCGGCCCGTACTGGGTCATGACCCGTATTTCGTGGTTAACCTGCTTTGAAAAATTGGTAAACCAGATGGGGATATTGGCAATGCTCTGCTTTACAGAGAAGCTGCCTTCCAAGTTCCAGGCAAACTCCATCGGTGGGGCAACAGAGCACTGGTAGCCGCGCATAGACACGTATCTTGCCGCCTCTCCAAAAGACGAGAACCTGATCTGGACGCTTTCCTGGTTCAAGTTCTCGGCAACCATGACCAGCCGGCTTGCATGGCCAAGGCCTACTCCATACGGAGTAAAATACGCGTTTGCCAATCGAGTCTGTTCTCCTTTAGGCAATATTATTTGTACTGTTGAGGTTCAACCTTGCTATCCTGCCTGACGGCTCAAGTTCCTTGAAAATTGTAGCCTGGAATTTGAAAAGCCGAGACGACTTGTCAAGCCACGCGTCAGACGGCGCGCCGGCCTTGTAGCAGATGTTTGTCAGGTATTCATCGACATCCCAACCAAGCTCGACTGGTACCTGTGGCAGCAAAAGTCCTGAACCATATCTCCAGCGCAAGATCAAGCCGTCCTCGCCTATCTTGATGTTTTCGTTGTATCTTTGCGGATTGGATTTTATTTCCTCCGGAACGGTTAGAAGGCTTACCTCAAAGTTAATGGAATCAAGCTCTTTTCTGGTCACGGCCGGAAACCTTGGGTCCTGCGTAGCTGCGGCAATTGCCGCCTCTATTACTGACTCGTTAACAGGCATTTCCGGAAGCGGAAAGCCGATGCAGCCGCGCAGCTGCTCTTCGTTGTTGACCAGGCGGTTGAGCGTTACAAAAACCCCGAATTTTTCTCCGCCATCAGCAACCGGCTTGGGCTTGTTTTCTAGAAAATCTGTTACAGCTTGCCTCGCAAGTCTTACAAGCGAAGCACCTTGGCTATCGGAAAACATCAAATTAATTGTGCAAAAGGAGAATAAAAACCAATTTTCCGCGACTGGTAGGTTACCTTGGTTCCGTCTTGTATTTATACAGGTGGCAAAAAGTAGGATGCGATGAAATGCGTCCATTGCAATCGTGAACTGTCTTTCTCGTCGACGGTAGACCGGACCTCTGGAATATCTGTCGACGTCTATAGCTGCGTTTACTGCGGCTTGGTGATGCGGGAAAACAGGCCAAAAAGGCAGATAGGCCGGTAAGAATGCTTTGCAGTACCTGACCCTGAAAGTATTGTTAAATAATTTGTCTGCATCAATACTATGTTGGCAGTGGCCGAGATTGCAATTCCTGATTCTGGCGTGTTAATCAGACTAGTAAGGGGGGACATTACGGAAAGAAGGGTAGACGCAATAGTCAATGCTGCAAACTCGTACCTGCAGCATGGCAGTGGGGTTGCAGGGGCCATCGTGAGTAAAGGCGGTGTGGTAATTCAGGAGGAAAGCGACAGGATTGGCTACGTGCCTGTTGGATCTGCAGCAATTACATCCGCCGGCCATCTTCCTTGCAAGGCCGTGATACATGCGGTTGGCCCTAGAATGGGGGAAGGCAACGAGGAAGCAAAACTGCGCAGCGCTGTAGACAATGCCTTTCTTGTTGCATCAAGCAATGGGTTTCAAAGCTTGTCTATTCCGGCAATCAGTTCTGGAATATTTGGATTTCCAAAAGACCGATGTGCAAAGATACTTGTTGAGCAAGCAATAAGATTTGCGAAAAACAAAGCCTCATCATTGAAGGTGATAGAATACTGCATTTTTGATGACGAAACACTGGATTATTTTAAGCAAGAATTCTCTTGGGCAAAAAAGACCCTGAAATAGGCAAGCAACAAGTATTCTGTTGCTAACCGGCTACGCAACCACTGCTGGATGCGCCAGCCGGGCTTGCGTGGATCTGCAGTCAGGAACAACAATTACGTCCAATTCTCCATCTTTACAGACCGGGCAATTATGAATCATAACTTTTTCAAGCAGATAAGACGCACACCAAAAACATGATCTGCATATTACAAAGAATACGTCTTTTGAATTCTTGGTTAATTCTATTTTGGAATTATGTCATGTCACCTTCCATGATGATGACAACGAGGCAATAACGACCATGGGATAATAATGGCGTCGCGCTATTTGAACAGTGCGATAGCGATCTACATACTTTTCAAGACCCTACCTCTTGATCGGGAGAAACACTATCGTCAAGAGTGTAGCATTGTTTTCTCATATACAATGAACCACTAATGTGATTGTTAAGATAAACATATTAACAGACGGCAGGTCATATTTTTGCATGCAAAACTGTCCAGCCTGCGGTGCAATCATGGTATGGCTAAACGGCTCTGTCCTTCACGACCCACCAACCAAGTTCTACAAGTGCCGGAGCTGCGGACTGGACGTTACCAAGCTTCCGGACGGGACCTTGGAAATGGAAGGACTAGAACAGCAAGCGGAATAGATAATAATATTCCTGCACTGCATTTTTGGTGTATGAAGCCAATCTCTCTTCGCGAGCAACTTGAAGACAGCAAGAAAATCATAGTTTTGCCTGGTGTTTTTGACGCCCTTTCAGCAAGAATAGCCGAGCAGGTCGGCTTTGAGGCCATGTTCCAGACCGGCTACGGCTCTTCGGCGGCCTTGCTTGGCATGCCGGATTTTGGCTTTCTCAACGCCGGCGAGACCGTGGACAATGCAAGACGGATAATCCGCGCTGTCCAGGTGCCAGTCATGGTGGATGCGGACACCGGCTACGGAAACCCGCTTAACGTCCACCGGCTTGTCAAGGACCTTGAAAGCTTTGGAGCGGCGGGGATATTCCTTGAAGACCAAGTATGGCCAAAGCGCTGCGGTCACATGGTCGGCAAGGACGTGATAGCAAAAGAGGACTATCTTCCAAAGCTAAAGGCCGCGGTTGAGGCAAGAAAGAGCAAGGAGTTTATCATCGTGGCCAGGACAGACGCCAGGGCTCCACTGGGGCTGGATGAGGCCATAGAGCGCGGCAAGGCCTACAGAAAGGCCGGAGCAGACGTCGTTTTTGTTGAAGCTCCGCGCAGCATAGAGGAGCTGAAGCGAGTCGCAGACGAGATAGATGCCCCGCTTGTCGCCAACATGATTGAAGACGGAGTGACTCCAAACCTGCCGGCAAAAGATCTGCTAAAACTTGGATACAGAATAGCAGTCTTTCCGCTGTCCGGCCTGTACAGCGCAACGTACGCCATGCGCGAAGTCTTTACAGAGTTGAAAAAGACTGGTGCTACCAGCAAGACTAGAAACATGATGGTCCAGTTCAAGGATTTCAACAAGTTTGTAGATCTGCAGAAATACATGGACCTTGAAAAGAAATACACGTAGGCATGACTGCAAAAAAAGATGAACAAGTCGAACTCTTACGCGAGATCCTAGCCGAATTAAAGCAGCTCAATGCAAATTTGCGCCCACAAGCGCCGCCGCAAGAAATGCCAGAAGATTCTGAGGAACTAGACTACTTTGAGTAGCTAGGTCAGCTTGACAAAGATGTTGCCCGGCCTTCCGTTGGCCCGAAGGCCAATGCGCATCTGGCCAGAATCGTATTCAATGTCGCCGATGCTGTCCTTGAAATTCCTTGATGCCAGGTGAATCCTGCTTGACTCTAGGTTAATGATAAAAGTGCCATCAGTCTTTTCAACGGCCGAGACAAACTTGACCATGCCTTCGTTTACCAGCTCAAAAAGTTCGCGGCAGACTGGCTTGACTATTTCCCACGTATCGTTTGCCGACAGTTCTTTGCTCACGATGCAGGCTGATTGTATACATACAATAAACATTGCGGAGCATGGCTTCAATGCGATAGAGTCATGATCGTGGAAATAGATTCCTGAAATCTATTTCATGCTATGCTTGAGAGTTATTTTGGTATCGTCTGAATCCTCTGCCTGCTCCAAGTCTACCTTGCCTTTCATGGCAAGATACAGCATTGCAATAAAGCACCTTGCCACCTCGACTGCCTCCATTTTTGATACGAGCGTCTTGAACATGGCAGAGCCGTCAGCGCTTAATATATCGAGTATCATCTCCTCGTAGCCCTGGATTACCTGCTCAAACTTTACCAGGTACTGGTCAAAGTTAAACGACTGGACCGGCTCCAGCTCTATCTGTTTCTTTTTTGGCCGCGGATGCGCCAGTTCCAGTATCATGTTTTCAAGGGTTCGCAGCAACTCTTCTACTGTGACTGGGTAGTTGGTCTCTATTCTAAATGGCAAGTCCAGCGAGTTTAGCTGCGGGATTGGCAGTTGCTGATCCTGCACGGCCTGCCTCTGCATGGCAATTTTTTCAAGCAGAAAAATGCTTTCCACCTTTAGCCTGTATATAAGAGAAGAAGAGACAGCAGCAATCCCGCAAATACGGAGATCCTTGTTTCCTGTGGCGTTTATCAGCTGCAGAAACATCTCTAGCAGCCTGACAAGGTCGATGTTCCAAACGTCCTTTCTTGCCAAAAGAGACGGGTTGAAAAGCAGGTTCAGCGGCGGCTGCGCTATTGATTTTCTGGTATCAGGTTCCTCTGACACTGGACTGGGAATGACTGTTTGATATAATATTGTTATCTGACAACGTTATCTGACAATGCCGGTTAGTTTATTTTGAGCCGTCGCCAATTCAGGCAAGATGGGCAAAAAGCAGACCTCCAAGGTTTTCATATACGCCGGCTTTGCCGCCATAGCGGTGATAATCGGTGTGATGGTAGTCTTGCAGGTCTCAAACTCCAGGAACCTAACTTTTAAGCAGTCTTGGGACAATCTTGGCTTCGAGGTCATTTCCCTTACGCAGGAATACCAGGCCGAGGAGCGCAAGTGGTCCGACAAGCAGTACGACGACGCCCAGATGGCTGGCATCATCGACGTTTATTCTGCAAAATACCAGTCGCTTATAGACCGTGCAAAGGCCCTCGATACGCCTGAAAGGTATGCTCAAGCCAGAGACCTGCTTGTCAAGGCTATCGAGACTGAAAAGCAGAGCAACGAGCATTTCAAGGCTTTTCTGCTTACCGGCGACCAGAAAGAAAAAGACCGCTCTTCAGACATGTTCTCCTTATCGTTGAGATATAGCGCCGAGGCGGACGCCGCCATAAAGGCTGCTGGATGAACTAGGTTTCAATCTAGTATAACCCAG
>QCWB01000045.1 GCA_013114715.1 Nitrososphaera sp. | reverse complement strand
CCTTGCCTGCGGCAATCATCTCAAACTCTGGCTCCAGTCTTTTGGAACTTGTCAGCTCGCCGTAATACCATTCTCCTTTGATGAACTGGATCATGCCTACCTTGTAACCATGGCCGACTGCGCGCAAAACAACTCCAAGAGCTGCGGTGGTCTTGCCCTTTCCCTTGCCGGTGTAGACTATGACTAGGCCCTTGTCTGATGACACCTGCTATCCTTGTCCCGGCGGGGGATAAATAGTTCTATCGCAGCTCTGCGCTGCCAAACAGCACGGAAAACGCCTGGCACCAGATGAGCACAGTGTCGTGCTTTGCCAAGTCGACGTTTGCAGGTATCTCGTAGTTCTGGTTTCCTACGTTGCCCTTTAGCCTGCCTAGGCTAACATAATCCGAAGCAGTCTTGTCGGTTGCCAGGTATACATACAGGTCTGGCCCGTTTGTAGCCTTGAACTCTTCGAGGCGCAGCACTTTGCTTCCGTCTGAAAGCAGGATAACTTTGGCTGTCCCGTTTGCATTGTGTATGCCGTCGTTGACGCCTACAAACATGCCTGAAACCTCCGTCGTGGTATTGTCTATTATCCTTCCAACCGTGGCCTGGGAGGGCATGGCCTCGCTTACAGGCTGGTCGTCTTGTTTTGCCGCCATGGTAAGTATCATGTTCTTTTCTTCCTCGCCCATGGCCATTGCAGCCTCTATTCGCTCTTGCTCCGTCATGGCCATGAACTTGTTAAATTCAGGCCGGGGCTCGTTGACAACGGTATTTGTGAAAACTGGCGACGCGGTGTAAATGACAAGCGGGATAACAACAGCCGCGACTCCGATGGCGATTGCAATTTTCTTGTCCATACACGGATTTTGCGTCCAGAGTATTAAAACAAATTTCCAAATTCAAGCTATAATAATGACAGCAGGCCCAGACTTGCCGTGATCCGCACAGTAGTAATTGCAGGCGTGACTTCTGGTGTCGGCAAGACCACGATTGCAACAGCCGTCATGCATGGTTTGCGGAAAAAAGGGCTGCAAGTCCAGCCGTTTAAGGTAGGCCCGGACTTTATAGACCCTTCCTACCACAGCCTTGTTACCGGCAGGCAGTCACGGAATCTCGACTTGTGGATGATGAAAAAACAAGGCGTCATAGAATGCTTTGAGCGCTCCTGCGACGGTGCGGACGTTGCAGTAATAGAAGGCGTGATGGGGCTTTACGACGGCATGTCAGGCAAGGACAACTTTGCCAGCACGGCAGACGTGGCAAGAATACTTGATGCGCCAGTAATCCTGGTAATAGACGCTGCAAAAAGCGCGCGGTCAGTGGCAGCAATTGCGCTTGGCTTTATCCAGTTTGACAGGAAAATCAAGATAGCCGGAATAATACTAAACAACGTCGCCGGCGACCGGCACGCCGGATACATAAAAGAAGCGTTTGTCGGAAAAATCAAGGTCCCAATCGTCGGGATAGTCAGACGAAGCAACGAGATAAAGATGAAAGAGCGACACCTCGGGCTCATTCCCGCGTATGAACTGCAGCAGACAAAGCAAAAAGCGCTAATGCAATCCGCAAAGATTGTTTCTGAGCAGATAGACCTGGATTTGGTCCTTGGATTGTGCAGCAAAAAAGAAATCAGAACTTCACTTTTGCAAAAATCAAAGGTCCGGGCAAGGATTGCAGTTGCCCTCGACGAGTCGTTTAACTTCTATTATGCAGACAACCTTGATGCTCTACGCAGCGCTGGCGCAAGGCTGGTCTTTTTCAGTCCTGTCAACGACAGACAGCTGCCTGAAGCAGACGGCCTGATGCTTGGTGGCGGCTTTCCAGAAGTCCTTGCAGACAGGCTGGAGAAAAACAGAGAAATGATCAAGTCCGTCTCAAAGGCCGTGAATTCCGGCCTGCCGGTCTACGGCGAGTGCGGCGGGCTGATGTACCTGACAAAATCAATCAGCGGCTACCGCGGCGACAAGTCAAGAAAAATGGTAGGCGCAGTTGATGCCAAGACAGAAATGACTACCAGGCTAACTCTCAACTACACTGAAGCCGACTGCAATTGCCAAGTGTTTGGCAAGACGGTGCTGAGGGGCCACGAATTTCATTACTCGCAGATAACTGATATCGCTTCAGACAGCAGGTTTGCCTATATCCTGAAAAAGGGCAACGGCGTTGCAGAAGGCAAGGACGGCTTTTTGGTCCAAAACAGCCTTGCAGCGTATACACACCTTCACTTTGCCGATGGCCGGCTTGCAGAAAGGCTCGTCAATCTATGCGAAAAACAATCAAGGCACTGACTTGTACAGCAGCAAAATCGCGTTGACGATTGACGAGGCTGCGGGGCTTCCGCCTTTTCTTCCGATATTCGTTATGTAAGGCGTGTCCATTTTAGCCAGCTCTTCTTTGGATTCTGGGGCAGATACAAAGCCAACGGGTATTCCAACAATCAGGGCTGGTTTTGTAACGCCTTCTCTTACCATCTTTATTACTTCATAGAGGGCGGTTGGCGCGTTTCCAATTACAACAATGCCGCCGTCCATCTCCCTTGCGCAGGCGCGCATTGCAAGCTCTGACCGTGTCATGCCCGTCTTTTTGGACTCTTGTGCAAGAGCAGGGTCAGAAATCCGGCAGACCGTCTTTAGGCCAAGGTCTGAAAGGGATTTTTTGTTTATCGCTGCGGCAACCATGTCCACGTCGGTAACAATGCTGCATTTGTTTTTGATCGCGCAAAAGACCGACTCGATGGCGTTTTTGTGAAACAGAATCCTGCCTGCGCCGGCAAAGTCAAAGTCTGCCGTGGCGTGTATTACGCGCCTGACTATGGGCCACTGCATGTCGCTGTAATCGTGTTTGCCAATCTCAAAGTCTATTATCTCAAAACTCTTTTTTTCAATGTCAAAGGCCCGCTCGGCCATCTCCCTTGTCTTGGCGGTGCCAAAACTACTGTCCGTCTTGCGGCCCTCGACGTCAATCGCGCGCCTTACTATCAGGTCTGCAAGTATCGGGTCCGCGCCAAGGTGGTCGGCCATGTACGCTTCTTTGTATCCGTGCTTGTCAAGGGCCTTGCTCACATCTTCTATGACATCGCGCTTTATGTGCGCGCCTTTGTGCAGGAAATACGGCGCTATCAAAAGTGCCTTTGGTTTTCCGGCCAGCGCCTGGCCGATTCCTTCGGAGATGCTTGGATGGTCCAGCTCCAAAAAGCAATGAGTGAGGCTGCGGTACTGCGGCCTCAGTGTATCAGCAAGGTGGACAAAGGCGTCGTGCGCGTTCTTGTCGCTGCTGCCGTGCCCTATCAATAAAACGTCGCAGTCATTATCTGGGTATGAAATGCTGCTCTGTTTTTTCAATCTTGATATTCTGTCTATTACCAGTCGCGTCATGTCTGGATGGTAGCTGAGCGGCTTTGTGATAGCTATCCTCAGTTTTTTGTCTCGACCTATGGCCGCAGCCTTTTTGACAGCGTCTTTGAGTTTCATCCCTGGATACAGGAAATACGGCATGACAGTTATTCTGTCTGCGCCTGACGATATGCATCGGCTTATTCCCTCGTCAATGAACGGCGGCAGCACTTCTAAAAAGCAGTAATCTGCAAAATCATACCCGCCTTTTTGCCTGGCAAGCGCGCACAGCTCGGCCATCTCCTCTCTGACTTCTGGCTCGCGGCTTCCGCGGTCTATGATCAAAAGCGCGCGTTTCAACACGGTAAAGCCGTTTGGCCGGATAAAATATCTATCGACAACGATAATGTCTTGTTAAATGTTATTGTCAGGACTAAGGGACCACATGACTTAGTGACGCCAAACGAACTATTATTCAGATTTCAATTTATAGCCGGCGTTTGTAAGTTCTTGATTTATTTTCATAATACATTCTTGTACACTTTCATTAAATTCCACATAGGCAAACCCGTGGATATCAGACGGAAATTCTACACCTTTGTTTAAGACGCATATCCTATTGCGCCCGAATTTACCGATAAAGAAGCCCATTTCAAATATCACGTTTTGGCGCGCCCGTGGTTTTAGACTATCCTTGTCCTTTCCGCCGATATCATCCGGCGTTAATAGAATGAACGCATAGCCAGATTCAGAAGCATGATCTTCAAACTTTTCTATAATCGTCCTTCCCCTTCTGGCTGTTCATGAAGAATTACTGGTTCTAAACCCCAATCCCCAAGCAATCTGGCTAATTCAAGATAAGCTACTTTTTCATGCCCATGAACAATAAAGATCTTCTTTCTCGCGTTTCTGATACCTTTTCTTATTATATCTATTTTGTCTTCTTCAGAAGAACTTATTTTCTTGACGGGATCGAGAAATTCACGTGTGACGTCAACACCTTCGTTTTCTATCTGGCTAAAAATTGTAGAAGGCTTTGCGACAGACCCTAAAGGCAGCGTCTTGCGATAATATAATTGATTATTGTCTGAAGTGATTATCCATATACTGTGAATGTTTTTAGAGCTTATGTATTGATGATCGAAAAGAAATTTTTCCCCACTCTTATAGGATTCAACAATATCCAGAATATGTTCGTCTGTTATGTCAAAATCAAAGAAAAAGCCACCACTTGGAGTTCTTAATTTTATGTGGTAATACGCGCCCATTTATCCACATTATCTTAAAATGGCCTGCTTTTAAAACAAACTCCCTTAATTCATAATAAAGCCCAGAGTCGCCTTCCTTTTTCCTTTTATCCAGATTCAGAACCGTTTTATAGACAAACCAAACAAGAAGGGATAATGCTTACAGAAGGCGAAATGTGGGGCATTTTCCTTGGTATCTCTGCTCTAGTGGCCGCGGTTACCGCTATCATTGACAGTCGAAGAAGCGCGACCAAAATTGAAAAGATCAGTGGCGCTACATTGCGTGTGGCACAATTCGGTAAGGAAGTAAAAGCGTTTCCGCGCGGCATGAAAGAAACCGATTTCCCATTAGAATTGGACGGAACAAAAAACGAAACTCTTGAAATACATGAAACGGTTGTAGTCGTCATAACGAATGAAATAACAGGGAAAAAGAGAACGGTAACAAACATACCAATTGAAACCAAAGGCCAATAATCAGCCGCACATCATAAAACCTAATAGAGCATGACAATTTTATACAATGTTGTCATGCAGCCGGCGCTACTGACACGGTCCGAACTAGGCAGGCCTGCTATTTCCGTCCCCAGAGAAACGAACAGACAATTTTTATAGATCTTTGCTTAATACGGCAATGTTGAACGACACTGAAATTGACTTGTTCATTCTAGGATTACAGGGACAAGTTGGCGGTGTCGTTTGTTCTGCAGCTTATTTGTATTCTATATCTACACTTTTTAAAAAAGTCTGATTTATCGTGCTAAAATAGTTGTCGGATACAGCTTTGACTAATGGTCATCTATAAATAGTCGATATGTGTTTTTCACGAAAATTCTTAACAGGTAAATAAAGTTGAATCAAAATATTTTTGCAAGACGCTGAGGATCTAATTCAAAGATATGTCTGTAGAGTGGGACAAGATTCGCGTATATTTTTCGTCATCTCATCCAAAATCGGTATTCTAACTTCACGTCAGAATGAGTTTAATGTGGCATAGTTATATAATATAATCAAAATTGATAAAAGTATATATTCGCATTTTGAGGTAATACATTATGACTCGATCCACGCTAGATGAATCTGCCTTGTTATTTGCACAGAGGTTGGGAGGCAAGCAAAAGCCAACTTATAGTATAAAAGACGATGCCATTCCCAGCGCGGGTTCTGGAATGACAGCGTACAGACGAATAAACGCGCTTAAAACATTAGGTATTGTAAAATCCAGTCGTGGCCATTTTACACTCAATACTAGTGTAGTTTTGCAGCCACGTCATATTGTAGAAAAATTGCTACCATCCCTTGAAGCGTTAAAGAAAGGTAAAAGATTTGGAAGGTATTATAACAATTCAGACATAAGATTTGCTCTAAACAATATCCATGACAAAATTGTTACCCTGGATTACAAAGCATGGGAATTAACAGAATATCAATCTCCATCAGATCTTTATGTGTATGTAAAGGATTTCGAACAGGCTGTTATTTTTCTAAAGAATGCAGGATTTAGCGAAGGCAATAAGGGGCACGTCGTAATTCTTCCAATGATAGGGGATTTCACTAACGAAATAGAGCGAGTGTATCTGGACTGTATTGCCAAAGGCGGAAGAAGTTTACAAGATGCCGTAGCAATAGAGCTTGTACACGGAAACAGCATACAATCAAAAGCATTTTTCACCATAGACTTGGTTAAAAAAGTACAAGATGATCTCCCCGCAAAAGAAAAGATGACATGAATCCGTTGATACAGGAAGCCCTTGAAATCACCAAAGAGTTAGGAGCGGTCACATTCATAGGAGCTATAGCAATTTATCTGCATACAAATACTGGCAGGAGATCGCAGGATCTGGATTTCGCGGTGACACCTGAGATACCCCGAGACACTATGATAGACAAGCGATACAAGATAGTGAACGATAAATGGTATAGTCCACGAGGGTATAGAATAGACATTTACACAAGAGATATCGGAGAGATTCCAATTTCTATAATCATAGATACCGCCAGAGAAGTCAAGGTTGACAAGAAAGGATCAATTCTGAGAGTTGCAAATTTAGAGGTAATGATTGTTGCAAAACACCGCGCCTCTAGGCCACAGGACATCGATGACTTGAGGGTAATAGCAAAAGAAAGATACTCTGACATTGATTGGAGGGCCATTGAATCCCTAGCCAAACAACCAATAGAGTATCAGAATATCAAAACATCTATAGAAACTCTGCGTAATACCTGAAACTCATCGCAAAGGAACAAAAAACAGAGTTTTTGCAGGACACATCAAATCTGCCGCCATTGGAAGTATAATGTCAAAATATTCAAAGATCTGTCCTAGATTGCATGATATTTCTAATTCCAAACCGCAATGGTTATCTTTATCCTACTCCTAAAACAGGTAGTAAGTGAGACAATATCCAATATGGGGCATTGGTGTTGCGATTGCTCTATTGTTGACCAGTGTCCCCGCTGCCTTTGCCATCTTTATTGAAGTGCCTCCAGACATGACGGTAAATGCATCGTCTCCTTCCGGGGCTGTTGTAAAATATTCCGTAAAATCAGTCTACAGTCTTGACAACCCGGTCACCGTGCAATGCAGTCCGCAATCAGGCTCTGTTTTTCCAGTCGGCCAGACAACCGTTGTTTGCACTGCTACTGACATGGAAGGCAATTCAAACTCTAACTCGTTTGTGGTAAACGTCCGGTATGAATCCAAGGTTACCACTGTGTCGACTTTGGGCACAATCCCAAATATCAGCGGTGATGCGCCAGAGGCTGACATCGGCGCATCGGACATTGCTATTTCATTGTCAATCCTGTCTGCAGCGCTTGGCGCAGCAGTTGCAGTGATGATAAAAAACCGCCACAAAGAAACAGAAAAGGCTAGATTCGACAGACCGCAACCGTAAGATTTGGTGGGAACTTTTGCTTTGGGACTACTAGCCTGCCACCAGAGCTGAGCAATGACGCGGCCTCTGAAACACTGGCTGTGCCTTCAAATTTTGCCACGACTTTTGACGGGTTTGGCACATCTACTTTGGCCAGGTCTGATTTTTCAAAAATCTGCACAGGCACGCCAATCTGGCCTGCAAATTCGTCAAGGCCCCTTACCCTGGCGCCGCGGTTTACGCTGGCAATGTTTCTGATGCATTTTGTGCTCAATTTATTTTCGTCAAACGTGGTCCTGACTCCAGACTCTATGGTCTCTCTATCTGTGTCAAAATGAAGACCGACGCCCACTACCAGGGATTTTGGCCGATATATTACAGACTTGTCCAATATTTCTGCGTCAGAAATTATCCTGTCTGTTATTATCAGCGCGGCCTTAAAGTCTGGCGATTTTACGTCGTCAATATTCTGGACCGCGGTCACGTTCTTGGGCAGGTTTGCAGGCCACCAGTTTTTCTCGCCGGCATCCTGAAATACTGCTATCTTTTCTTCATTGACCATGAGGGCGCTGACCCGAGTCACGTTTGCAGAATCGTCTATGGACCAGCCAAATTCTCTGCCTACCAGGTCGACTGCTATCGTCTCGTTGACGTCTGCAGCAGTAGTTATCACTGCCCTAGAGTCCAGAAAAGAGGCAAGCAGTTTTGTCAGCGCATTTGCCCCGCCAAGATGGCCAGAAAGCGCGCTTATTACATGATTGGCTTTGTCATCAATGACTATTACTGCGGGATCGCTTTTCTTGTCCTTTAGATGCGGCGCTATCATCCTTATCACCGCGCCAAGCGAAAAGATGCAGACAACGGCGTCATGTGACTGAAACAGGCTTGCGACAAGCGCAGTGGCCTGGTCAGAGAACCAGTTGATGTCTGTTCCAGAGTCCCTGTGCTTTTCTGGCACAAAGATCTCTGCTTCTGGCAACTTGGATTTTATCCTGCGAGAAATTTCAATCCCGTTTTTGGTTATTGCTACTACCGCTATTCTGGACAACTGAAACTGATTTGCAGACCTTGGAAAATAATCTTTACGATGAGTACTGGTCTTCGCCGCCAAGAGACTCCATGTACGCGGCATGGCATTCTCTGCACTGGTTTCCGACAAAGTTGCTAACGTCAAAATCCCGCTTGCACTCGACACATTTTTTCAATGTCATGGGCCTGTAAGGCGCATTTGCTTTATTGATAAATCTTTGGATCGTTGATGAAAATTTAGAAAGCGATCATTACTTATGCAGGTCGCAAAAAAGTTTAAATAAAATCTTCTTGCTGTTTTTTGCAGTGACTACTTTCATTCACACTACGTAACTCTGTGCGGATGGTATTTTGATATGAATGTAGCATTTGATGTACCTTGTTTTGTTCTTGCTGCATTTTATTATCAAAATATTCTGTCTGAATTATTGCGGTGTGTTGGATCTACCAGTAGAGTGTGAGAAAAGAAGAATGGGCAAGAAAATAACTGTCAGAAAGGGTGACAAACGATCAGAAGAGTACACCTTCATAGATGATGCTGCAATGAATCTTTCTAGATTTAAAAGTCAAGAATCAACAGGTACTAACACTGCTGACAGAAAGACAAAAGAATATTTCCGGCTCAAAAATAATCCAGCCGATCTGAAATCTCGCAAGAAGTCAAGGCTAGCAGGCGGGCATAGTATGCAAGGACATTCGCCTGTGTACGAGTAAATGGAACAAAAGCAAAACGACTGGTCAGACTATGGAACGCATTGCCCAATCCACCTTGTAGCTGATATTCCGGTAGAACCGATCCGTGCTGGGAGGATTATTGACAACCTTTTTTTCTCTGAATATCTGATTACAGTTGCTTGACTGTTAACCTGACGCTTCAGAGGCGCGGCCTTTTGCTTATACCGCTTGTCCTGTCAGGTTTTACACACCTCTGGAATCCGGCTGGTTTTCCAGACATATTCTTTGACGAAGGCGTCTATATGCGCCGGGCCATACACGTCATTGAAGGCCTGGGTCCACAGGAAAGTTATTTCCATGACCACCCGTTCTTTGGACAGCTGTTTTTAGCCGGCGCTCTGATTCTGACTGGCTTTCCAGGCTCATCTGGGACTGACGCGGATTCTATTTCAGCTCTCTACACCGTGCCTAGAGTGTTGATGGGCCTTTTGGCAATAGCAGACACGTTTCTTGTCTTCAAGATAACTGAGCGAAAATACGGCCGAAACATTGCTCTGCTTGCCTCTGTGCTTTTTGCAGTCATGCCCATCACATGGCTGTTGCGCAGGATTCTTTTAGACTCTATCTTGCTTCCACTTGTGTTGTCGTCAATATTTTTTGCAATGCAATCTTCAACAACTGGCAAAAGGCGCATAGCCTTTGTACTGCTGTCTGGCGCGTTTCTCGGGCTTGCTGTCTTTACAAAAATCCCTGCCGTTATCATGATGCCTGTTGTCGGCTACCTTGTGCTCTCATCAAAAGATTCAAGGCGGCTTGCTCGTCTAGGGC
>QCWB01000044.1 GCA_013114715.1 Nitrososphaera sp. | reverse complement strand
GGTGTAAAAGTTGTTCTCGGTGTCAAAGTCTGTGTCATAGCCGTTCATCACCATCACCATCTCGTCTGCGTCTGGACGCGGTGTTTTTGGATCCACGATGTAGACTCCGTACAGGCCATGGGATATGTGCTCTTCAAGCGGTGCGACATGGCAGTGGTAAAGATGCAGCCCAAATGGTTCTGCATAGAACTCGTAGGTGAATTTGCCGCCTGGCGCGATTTTTTCAAATACGCCATCCATCTCGGCTTTATGGAATCCGTGGAAGTGCATGGTGTGCATCTTTGTCCCGTTGTTTACGAAATGAATCCGGACTAGGTCCCCCTCGGTAGCCCGGATGGTGGGTCCTGGGACCGTGCCGTTAAAAGTCCACACATTGTAAAATACGCCTGACGAGACTTCCATAACCTGCCTATCATCTGCGACGATGGTAAACTCGCGCAGCGTGGTGCCGTCTTCCAGAGTAGACACGGTGCCATAATCAAAATTCCGGAGGTATTTCATTGGATCGATTTCTTCAGGATTTATCCGCAGATCCTCCCCTTCAGGATTCAGAACGTCGCCAGAAGTTCGATATATGGAGTTGCTATGACCCATAACCAGTTTTTCTTCGTTCTGGGCTTTGGCAAGATTACTGACGGCAATAGTGGTGCCGGCTATCGCCAGAACAACAACTATGACTAGTAATTATTTGTTAAAGTACATACCGGCCTCCTACACTGTTTGAATTGTTAGCCAGAGTAATAAATGTTAGCCTAATCTAATATTATTAGATGACACTACTTTTGCGCGAAGTTTATTTCCCCTGCAAAACAAATCTATTTTGATGCAACGTTACTTTGTTCATCTGGAAAACAGGGCTTTTACGTCCAAGGACGCTAGCCCGCTCCTATTGAAGGCCAGGAGCCTTGTCGAAAAGATGGGCGTCATAATTCGCGATTCTAGAGTCTCCAAAAAATACATCGAGTTTGACACGAGTATCCCAGAGTCGGCAAACGTGACAGACATGGTAGGCAAGCTGGTTGCAATCTCTCCGCTTTCCAGCTACGAGCACATAGTAGACAAGCACATGGACAAAGACGAGGCAATAAAACATGCAATAGCCCTGTTCAACGACGAAAAGTACTGGGGCACTCATGAAGCCCTTGAAATGGTCTGGAAATCCATGCCGGAAGGAAAGGAGCGCAACTTGGTAAACGGAATAATCCTAGTATCTGCGGCCTTTGTACATGACGAAAAAAACGAAACCGAGATCTGCCTTTCCATTCTCCAAAGAGCCATGAAAAAACTGGATGGTGTTTCCGGTTCGTACCACGGCATTGATATGGACCGGTTTGTCTTGCTTGTCTCAAAGATAATTGCAACCTGCAAGATAGAAAGATTCACCATTTAATGAATCTGGCCAGCGCCAGAACTACGGTTGTTATGGCCGTGATTACCATCAGGGCAGTACCGGCCATCATCAGTTCACTGCTGGTCAGGACAGTTGCGCCGGCTACAAGAGCAAAACTGGCCAGCCAGGATGCCAGCAAAATGTATTTTGCCCTTCCAAGGCTCAAGCCTTTTTTTCTTTTTATCAGTATCAGGCCTGCAGTCAGCGGCGCAAAGTAAACTACTCCAATGAGCGAGCTTGCAGTGAGCCCTGCACCGATTATTGCGGCTTCCTTATTGAAATCAAGCATGTCAAACGTGGTAGTGCTTAAATCTAGAATTCCAAGCAGCGGATAGATGGCAACTCGCGCAGAACCTCGCAGGACATCGGATTGCCGCTCATAATCGGCCACTGCGGGGCTAAACGAGTAGTACCAGGAATTAAAGACGTTCATGAAGCTGCTGCCGGCAAAGGTCTGCAGGGCAAGGCCGTCTCGAAAAGTCCGAAGTTTCTGCACCTGCGGGGAAATCTCGCTTCCAAATGCTGCGGTGGCAATCAGGCAGCCGCTTTTTGGATTTTCAGAGTCGCTTATGGATGTCTTTGAGCTCACTCCAAGGCCGGCTGCCTGAAGAAAGACCGTATCAGAAACGTACTGGTCCGATTCTGCAACAAGCGCGTATCGAACTGCCTTGTAGGTCTGCAGCCTTTCTATCACTGCAACTCCAAATCCTGCCTCCCTATCTGGTCCGACGTTTCCGCTGCCAAATTCAGATTCAGCCAGCGCGCGGCCTATGGTAACTACCTTTCCGTCCTTGTCGTACAACGTAGCTACCACGACAGAATTGGTGGCAGTGAGGTTGCCGTTGTTTTTTGCAGTCACGTTTATGAAATAAGTTCCAAAGACGTCAAGCCTAGAGTTTGACGTTACAATTGCCAGTTCTTTTGGCTTTGCCTCTGCTTGCTGGCCAGTCGCGGACAGTTTGAAATCTGCAACCCTGTCCGCTGAGCCCGATTCCAGGTACAGAACTTCAAACGGCGACGACTCCCCAGATCCCAGCACCCGAAGTTCCGTTTGCCTCAGATACTCGTTTAAAAGATTTCCGTCCCCGTCGTAGAATCTTGCCGTGACAAAGACGTCTTTCATTGGCGTGCCAGACTCGTTTCTTATTTCGCCGTAGACATGCATGATTTTTCCTTCGTCTACAAAGGAAGACTGGTTGTGAAATGTAAACTCGTCCTCTCCAAAAGCCACATGAATGGTCGCGACAGACAGCAAAAGAATGACAGACAGCACAAGCCGCATGGATATGCAAACGATTGCCCATGCTCGATATTTAAATTTGAAATCGCAAAATTGTTTTCACGTGAAAGCCTTAATTTTAAGACGGGATTTCTAGGATTCTGTGAAAGAGCCGCGCTCTGTTATTGTCAAAACACTAGTTGTTGACAGGGATCCGGCCAAGGTGTATCAATTCTTTCTGAATCTAAAGAATTGGGAAACTGGTGGAGCTCTAAAGAACATAAAGAAAAAGGATGAATGGTGGGAAACAGACACCCCTTTTGGAAAAGCAAGAATAAGATTACGACAGAACCAGGATTTTCTTATTCTCGATCATGATTTTCAGACTAGAGATAGCCAATGGACCGTGTTTTGTCGTGTCACTCCAAATGAAAGAGGTTCTGCGGTATCCTGGCTGTTTATCAGGCCAGAGGGAATGTCTCAGAATGAATTTGAAAGCCAGTTAAAGAACTTTGAAATAGAAACAGAAAACTGGAAAAAAGCCATTGAATCCAAGTAATAGCCGTTATCTAAAATCAGACTCGACAAAGATATTATAGGATCTAAAATTGAATCTAATCAGAAAAGCCTTGTCAGAGATATCTGTGATAGCCGGGCCATCTAGCCCGCTTCTTGCTGCAGGTATTGCAAAACATCTTGATGCCGAGCTTATCCCAGCGGACCTCCGGATATTTTCAGACGGAGAAAGCAAGATAAGGTTTGGCAAGCCAGCTCACAAGAAATGCGTTGTTGTCCAGTCAACTCACCCGCCGGTTGACACGCACCTTCTTCAGGCAATGATGATGGCAGCAAAGTGCGCTGGCGACGGCGCGCAGGTTTGCGCGGTGATACCGTACCTTGCCTATGCGCGCCAGGACAAGGCTTTTCTTGATGGAGAAGTGGTGAGCGCGGCGTTAGTTGCGCGTCTCTTGGAATCTGCAGGTGTGGAAAGGGTCATCACGGTAGACATTCACAGCAAGATAGCAGCTTCGTATTTTTCAGTCGGAGTCAGGGACATTTCCTCGATACCGCTTTTGGCAGACTATGCCCTGAAAATGAATTTGAGAAGGCCAGTTATAGTATCTCCGGATCAGGGAGGAATTGCCAGAGCAGAGCAATTTGCCAAGATACTCGAATCAGACATGATAGCGCTAAAGAAATCCCGCGACCGGAATACAGGCGCAGTTACCATCGAGCAGAAGCTGGACGCGGATATCTCTGGCCGTGACGCGATTCTTGTCGACGACATGATAAGCAGCGGCGGAAGCATAGCAAAGGCAACAGAGGTTCTGCTAAAGAACAATGCCGGCGAAATATATGCAATGTGCGCACACGCACTCATGCTTGATGATGCAGCTCAAAAAATCCAGGCGGCAGGTGTAAGGGACGTCATTGCCACGAACTCTATTCCAGGCAAGTATGCAAAGGTGGACCTTTCTTCAGCATTGGCAGACGGCATAAAGACCGTTTTTGCCTGACAAGAATAAATCTGGCATTGCTACTTGGTAGAGCATTGACAAACATGCGCATTGTATTTCTAGGAACTTCCTCTGCCGTTCCAACAGTCCAAAGAGGACTTTCTTCGCTGGCTCTGCTACGCGACGGCGAGCTGTTGCTTTTTGACGCAGGAGAAGGGATGCAGCGCAACTTCATCAAGGCTGGCATCGGCATGAACAGAAAGATGAAGGTCTTTATCACACACATGCACGCAGATCATTGCGTCGGGCTGCTTGGACTGCTGCAGACCATGTCTCTTTTGGGAAGAGACAAGAGGCTTGACATTTACGGCCAGCCGCGATTAAAGGAGTTTCTGCTAGAAAACATGCGCATCATCAGCTTTGGCCTTACTTTTGAGGTTGCCATTCACACAATAGAAGGCGAGGGCGTTGTCGTCAAAGAAGAGGACTACTGCATATCGTGCTGCGAGGCAAAGCATTCCATTCCGGCAATATCGTACCGTCTTGACGAGTTTGACAGGCCTGGCCTGTTTGACTTGGAAGCGGTGAAAAAGGCAGGAATACCGGAAGGAGAGCTGTACGGTCAGCTGCAGCGCGGCCAGGATATCGAATACAACGGCGGGACAATCAAATCAGCAGACGTTGTAGGACCGCCGCGGCCAGGAAGAAAGATAGGCATATCTGGCGATACCCGGCCGACAGACAAGCTGGCTGGATTTTTTGACTCTTGTGATATTCTTGTCTATGAATCGACCTACAGTCACGACAAGCTGGAAATAGCTATCGAGACTTTTCATTCCACTGCCACAGAAGCGGCAACTATTGCCAAAAAGGCAAGAGTAAAAAAACTCTATCTGACGCATTTTAGCGCAAGATACGACGAGACTTCGCAGCTTGTATCAGAAGCCCAGGCGATTCACGGCAATGTCGAGGCCACCGATGACCTAAAGACGGTAGATATTCCGTACCAGACCTAGAGTATTCTAACGTGTTTTGACAGATCTTTCGCGTCTGATACACTGCCAAGCTCTGCAGAGCTTATCAAAATGTACCCTGCACTGAAAGCAGGGTACGGCTCCTGGCTTGAAAACAACGTCAGGATACTGTCATCGTCTATCCTAAATCCCTGGCAGGGCTCATGGCCCCTGACAACGATTCTTGTATTGGTGGCGGCAAGCCATCTTTGCGTTATCTGATGGCCAAAATACCGGCCAATTCCCCGGCTTGACGGCGACCAGCCTTCTTTTCCAACATGCTGTCGAGGATCGTTCCAGAGCAATTCCTCCATCACCCTGTCCCGAATGTGATTTTCCTGCGCCGCGGCTATTGAAGCGGGGAAATTGCTGACGGAAGCCAGGTCTGTCGGCAGCCCGCCGTGGACCAGAAACAAGTCTTTGCGTATTTTGACGGCCAGAGACATTTCCCGGAACAATCCAAGAATTTTTCTATAGACAATTTTTGCGTCTTTGAATCTGTCTTGAACCCGATACGGAAGGTCGTGCGATGAAAAGGGAAACTCTGATGGAGCTTCGTGATTGCCGCGCATCAGGATCACGGAATCACGATGTTGCCGCTTTAGTCCGCAGATTGCAGACAGAACGTCTATTGAGTCGCTCCCCCTGTCGACATAGTCCCCAAGAAAAACCAGTTTGTTGGCAGGATTTGCAAGGAATTTTTCATGTCTGATTTCATTTAATATTGTGCATAGAGTTTGCATATCTCCGTGAATGTCGCCGACTAGGGCCAATTCTTCAAATTCCTTTATCTCTATCATCTCGCCGCTTACAAAGCCGCCGGCAATTTTGCCTGTTTGCCTTTGCAGCCGCATGATTTCTGACGCTAAGGACAGTTCTGCCAAGAATTTCTTTTGATCAGACTCTGACAACGTCGTGTAGTATGCTTTTCAGTGATTTAACGTAAGTCCTTACCGCCTTGGAAAAATCATTTTTGCAGTAAGAGTCATGTAACATTGCTCAGCAATCTAATGCAGTTTATGAAGCGATGTAGAATCGATTTTACGGCAGGGGATCCAGAGAATAAATACAGATTTCATTGTCAATTCACAATTCAAGTTAGTTAAAAAACATATCCTGAAAGTCGGTTGGCTGCTGTAATAAAGCATGACAAAAAAAGAAGGTGGTTTAAGGAATCGATCTGCTATACAATTTGCCTTCTAAAGCCAGCTTGTACATTTCCGCAACGTACGGGTTCTTTGCAGGTGTTTCTGCTCCCAACTCGACAATTCTTGCGTAAACCCTGACTACGTATGCCAGAGCTCCTATGAATGCCGTAACGACACCCATATTGAACAGCCAGTGGTTTGGTACTGAAAAGATCTCTTCTACTGCCCAGAAGTGCCACAACTCGTTGATTCCTACAGTGAACATCGTTGCAAGGTAGCCGATGATGGTTACCTTGAGACCTGTGTTCATGGTGTTTCCTGGGCCACGCAGAATAGGCACTTTTCTATCGTACATTGCAATAAGACCCCAGCCTACCGCAAGCGCAATGAAGTGGCTGTACAGCCACCAATGCGCCGGGGTGAAAGCGCTGTCTCTAATGGATGTTTGATGTAGCGAGCCATCTACATAATTGTCAATCTGTACCGACAATGCAATTTGTGCCAATACAATGACCATGATGTAGATCTTCTTCAGTCGTTGGATCTCGACTTCCTTTGGTATCAGTGCGGGCATTTGTGCCATTGGCAACCTTAACCTGACAGGTCGCGGTAATAAGCAAAGCCGAAATGAAACACATGTTAGAATATTAGCCATAATTGGAAACAGATATCATTTATTCATCATGTGATAAACATAGTCTATCTAAGAATATGGTATTACTTTTTTTGGGATTTATCATCATGCATATTAAAATGAAATATAGAAATAAGACATACTTCATGTGTATTTGCAGTATATACCAATTCATCAATAGAACGAGCAATTATGAAACCAGAGTTTGCTGTGGGGGGAGGACGAACAAGGCGCGGGCAACCTCCCCCACAAAGCTATGACACTGGAGGATTTTTGTGCATCATCTTTCTCCACCAAGTGATTCATAATGCTTGTGTAAATAGAATCTATTGAACCAGTGAACCAAGTGGGATTATGAACATAGTTTATTTATCTGGTGTTCTAAAACTTTAATCGTTTTCTGAAATAGATCTAATTGGATTTCGGCTTCTACATTAAATTTGGGACCGGATCCTGCGGATATGGTGATCTATGTGATTGGCAAGAAGGTTGATCTAGTTTGTGCTCCATGCAACATGTTAATTCTGCGCAGCTATATTATTACAGGCCAGAAATGGACAACACATGAGCGCTGAAACATGGCTCGAAGTAAGGCCCTGCACGGAATCCAAAATAGATAGGGAAATCAACCCAGAAATTCTGCCAAGACTTCCGGCCCTTGCCGAAGCCCTGACAATCGCGGAAAATGCAAGGCAGAAAGCAGTGGCGAAAAATGCGCAGGTCTGGGATTATTCCAGGCGGCTTGCAGAGGCAGAGGTCCGGGATTTATCCGACATATTTGCAGGCGGATATGCACTGCAAGACGACAGGTCCTCATCACGCAAAATTAACATCAAATACAACGGAAACTGCTACAACCTGACTCTTTTCAGTTACAAAAACTAGTGGCTGCTCTTGAAAAGAGCTGCCATCTTTTTTATCTTTTGAGCCATCTTAAATCCGGACTTTGTTGCTTTTAAGGCCTTGAACAGCTTGTAGGCTACTTTCATGAATTTCAGCGGCATCAAGAGAGGGATCAGCGCGGTCATCAAGATGTCAAGCCAGTGTTTTGTCACAAGACCCCTGAGGCTGCCTACCTTTCGGTATTTTATGTAGATATCAACCAGCAGCAGTCCAAAGATAATCCAGGGCAAAAGCTCAAAGTATTCATGCCATTCATGAGGCAGGTGTATTGGACCTTCATCAAGCCCGAAAAGCGAGTAGTCGTAGGTCAGAAATCCAACAAAGAATATGGCAAGCAGAACCAGTATTGCTGCATCGATAATCTTTGCGTACAGAGCCAGCCTGCCAGAAGCCATCTTCGTTGTAGAATGTAGATGGTGCCATTTATTAAAAGGTGTAATCAAACTGCGTGCTCAATAATCACGAACGAACGATACTCACCGCTAATGTAATATATACAGACAAGGATTCCTAGTTCTTGGAGGCAGGGAGGGTCGGGGTGCTAGCCGTACCCCATATCGGAAATCGGCTTCATGCCGGGACCAGCAACTGCCGGGTAAATCCGTCGGGAGGAGGTACTCGCTTGCCTTGCTGAAATGAAATCACGCCGTGTCGGATGGTTATGAGTAGCGATCTGCGCGAAGGCGTGGCGTCGACTATGCATCGTCGAAATGGGTGAGGTCCGGGAGGGAGCAACCCTAAGGCGACGTAGCCATGCTAGCACGTCTACGTGGTGGATCTTGCAGGGCTTGAGATGAGGCCTTTTGCCGACGGTGGTACCGGTAGTCTGCCTCCACTTTTCGGATGATTTAAATTAAATTTGAGCGACAGCTCTCAGGTTGCCTATTGACCCAGATTTTCAGAAGCACAGGCAGGTAACTATGCATGATAACCTGCAAGTCTGGAAGGATTCTGGCAGCAAGTTTGGCATCTTTGGAACCGACGTGGCCGTGGATTTTGACCTGTGTGTTGGCGACGGCGCGTGCATAGAAGTGTGTCCAGTAAACGTCTTTGACTGGCATTATCAAGGCGAGGACAAAAAAGCCATTCCAAGCAGAGAGCGCGATTGCATCTACTGTTTTGGCTGCGAAGCAGTCTGTCCGAAATTTGCCATCAGGGTAACTCCGGTAGTGAAAAAATAATGATCAAGATAGACGAGAACAAGATTTTCCAAGTAATAGAGCAAAGAAAGCCAAGGTCCGTTGCCTTGAACGGAGCGGAAGCGCTCTTGCCAAAGCTCCAAGATGTTGCAGACCATATCACTGAAAAATGCGGCATCGAGGCCTACGTGATTGGCGATACATGCTGGGGCTCGTGCGACTTGAATACCCATGCCTCAGACATGCTTGGAGCAGACATACTTTTCAGCGTTGGCCACACGGTAGCCATGGAGACGTTTGGTGAAAAGGTATTCATGATAAACGCTTTTGACGACGTGTCTTTTGACTCTGTTGCTGAGAAATGCGCAAAGGGGCTCAAAGACAAGTACAAGACGGTGTCCCTGCTGACTGACAGCCAGCACCTAGAAAAGGTTGCTGGAGTAAAAAGGATCTTTGAGGACAATGGCTACAAGGTAATCATTGGAAGGGGTAAGGGCCAACTGCTTGACGCGCAGGTCTTTGGCTGCGAATTCTATCCTGCCTGGAACGTGCAAAAACAGGTTGAGGCGTACATCTTTTTGGGCCAGAGCATGTTTCATTCTGCAAGCGTCGCCATGTCTACTGAAAAGCCGACATTCATGCTTGATCCGTATTTTGAGGAATACAGCCAAGTCAACGATTTTGCCGCCGGCCTTCAAAAACGCGCCATACTTGGAATATACAAGGCACTCGACGCCGAAAAGATAGGCCTTATCATTGGCCTAAAGGAAGGCCAGTTTGCCCATGTCCGGGCCTTGGAGTTAAAAAAAGAATTCGAAAAGCTTGGCAAGAAGGTGCAGCTAATAGCCTTGACAGAGATAACCGATGACAGGGTTCAGATTTTCAAGGGAATTGATGCCTTTGTACAAGTGGCATGCCCCAGGATAGCAATTGACAATCATTTCAAAAAGCCGATGTTATCGGTACCGCAAGCCCTTGCACTGATAAAACTGCTGAAAAAAGAGCCGATTGAAGACTTTTTAAAGATTCAGCACTGGCTATAGAAAATAGCTTATTATTTTTCCAAATTGTTGTCATTAATATGTATTCATGCAAATGCATAAATAATGCTGTAAACTTTAAAGTTTCTTT
>QCWB01000043.1 GCA_013114715.1 Nitrososphaera sp. | reverse complement strand
GTCAAACATCTTTGTGAACAACTCCTCAAACTCTAGGCTGGCGTATCCCTTCTTCTCCAGCTCTGTCTGCAGGGCCTTGTCGGCCTTGGCCGTCATGTCATTGAACACAGATGTGGCGTCGTCTGCAATCTTGGCCAGCTCTTTTTGCACTTCAATAACGCGCTTGTCTGCCTTGTAATAGGGTAAAGCATGAAATTGGACTCCGAAATAGCCTGAAAGGTAGAATTTGTTTACGTCTTTATTGAACTGGCAGAAAAGCCTGTGCAGGTCGTCAGTGACCGACTTGGAAATCCCGCTTGCAAGCCAGCCGTTTAACCTGTTAGTCAGCCGCTGGTAGAATGTCTGGACGTTTTGCGGATCAAAGGTGTCAGTGTGCGTGACAGTGCCATCGCCTAGCATCGCGACTGCCTTTTGCATGACTATGGCTGGCTTTATCGAATCGACGTACGCTTCTTGGATCTTTTCAAAAGCCGCGTTTACCTCCTTGCAAAAATAGTCGTCACCTTTGAGCGGGACCCTCATCCTTCGCTTCTGAAGGCTCTCTAACATATAATCTCAATGACTTTAAATCACTCTTTGTCCCAAGATAGGACTGCCAACGTGGTCGAATTAAAAGACAAAGAGAATAAAAAACCATTAGAAAAAACCAGCGATTCTATTGTTGGAATGATGATGGGCAACTCCAGTGTAACTGACGTCATAGACGCCGAGACTCTGGTGGCGCAGACCCAGGACCGGCTTTGGCGGGCATTAAAAAGGCATTACCAGTACGACACATCTTTGAAGCCAGGCCAGCAATACCTTCTGGACCACGTTAGCTCCAAGATCCCCCTTGTAGTGTTGTATGCAGACCTGGTAGGCTCTACTAACATGAGCATGACTCTGCCAGTTGACAAGCTTGTAACGATAATCCGGGCCTTTACCCACGAGATGTCATCGGTGGTGGAAAGCCATGGCGGCTACGTCCTGAAATATGTTGGTGATGCAATAATCGCCTTCTTTCCGGCCAGCTACAACAAGCTGATGGCCTGCGACAAGGCCGTACAGTGCTCCCGGTCCATGATAACCGTGATAAAAAACGGCATAAACCCAATTCTCAACCAGTACGACTACCCCGAGCTTGGAGTCAAGATAGGCATCGATGAAGGGGAAAACATCATAGTCCAGTACGGACACGATAAAAGCTCGCTTATCGACATCCTAGGCTACAGCATGAGCATAGCAGCCAAGATAACCTCGCTTACAAGCCCAAACAAGATATCGATAGGCGAAGACGTCTATTCATTGCTGCATCCCTCTGAGAAAAAGAAATTTCAGGAAGTAAAGTTCGGTCCTGAAGAATGGAAATATCGAAATCGAACTACCGACAGGATGTACAAAGTCTACACGATAAAAGAAGGAAAATAAATTAACGGTACGATTTCTGTTTTCTGCGTCTTGCGCCTGGACCACCGAACTTTTTCGATTCAGATTGTCTGTGGTCGCCTGCCAGAAAATGCCTGTCGTATTCGGTAATCTTTTTGCGGATTTCTTCGCGCACGCTCTTTGTGAAGGGGTGCTCCTTTGGGTCTTTGCTGCCCTTTTCCTGCCCTGTCAAGGCCCTGGATATGGCAACCGCGCTTGCAAAAGCCTGGCCCATAAAGCCGCCGCCACTTACCTGGACGTCAATGTCTATCTTGTTGCGCAACTCGCCTACCAGCGTGAGTGGTGTCAGGACTAGTTCCTTGGCAACTTCGTGCTCGATAAGCTCTGCCGGGGTATTGTTTATCCTGACCTTGCCTGTGCCCTTTGTTATCGTGGCAACCGCGCGGCTGGTCTTTCTCTGTCCTGGGTAAAGGTCTATCTTGAGTGTCATGCCTCGCCCTTCCATCCTATCTGCTTTGACATTTCGCCAACCGTGATATAGAACGATTCAGCCCTAGTTATCTTGGAATCTTCAAACGACTGCATCTTGACGTTCTTCATTTCCTCCGGTATGCCAATATATACTCTAAGGTGCTTGAAAGCTTCAATGCCGCGGGTCTTTTGCTTTGGAACCATGCCTCGTACCATCTTTGTAAGTATGGTGTCCGGCCTTCTTGGGTGAAACGGGCCGTGAATCGGGTTTGTAACAGAGTTGATCTCAAGATGTTCCTTGTACTGCTCGATTGTCTTGTATCGGTTGCCTGAGAGCATTGCCTTTTCTGCGTTGACTATTGATACTCTGTTTCCCTGCAGCAACAACTTTGATACGTGCGAGCACATCCTGCCTGCGATGCAGTTTGTTGCGTCAACTACTATTGTTTGTGGTTTCTTGCCTTCAGCCAATTATGCGCACCCCTTTTCCATCCGGATATTTCTTTACCAAGGCGTCTACGGTCATCAACTTGCCGCCGACGCTGGAAATCTTTTTCGCTGCACTTTCAGAAATAGAAAACGCGCAGACCGTAAGCTTGTGACCGAGATTTCCAGTTCCAAGGACCTTGCCTGGAACAAATACCACTTCATTGTCCTTGGTGACCTGAGCAAGCTTGCCCAAGTTCACTTCGCTCCTGTTTGATCTAGGGCCTGAAATCCTGGCCTCTATATCGCTCCAGATCGGCGCCTTGTTCTGCTTGGCAGCCTTTCTCAGAGTCCATACTGTGTTATCGACCATCGTGTTAGCAAACATGCGTCTATACTTCCGATAACAAATCTTACATCCCCAAATAAATGTACCTAGGCGCTCTTGGGGATCTTTAACGAGTCGACCACGTGCTTGAAACCCTTTATCTTTGAGTGCAGTCTTTCTGCGGATTCACGGAGTATCTCTTCTGCAGTCAGCGCGCCGTTGGTTTCTATCACAAGGATTATCTCGTTTTCGTCCTTGCCGTCCTTTACCACCGCGACCGGGGCAGGCTGCCATTTTGCATGGCTTTTTCCAGTGCCAAGCCTGGCGTAGGCCTCGAACTTTAATTTCTGGCTTGGAGCCAGCACGACTACCGGGATGTCCTTGCTGACCGGCTTGACCGTCTCGTCGTCTGATACAAGCTCGGCAGTAGTCACAACCTTGGTCTTGTCTGTAGCCTCTGCATCCAGAACCAAAAGCACTCTGCACTTGGAGCATCCTAGGGCGCTTCCACAGTCGCATTCATGCGGCATTACGAACCTTTTTGTGTCTGTTCTAAGCGGTATGAGTCCAAGCCTGTGGGCCAGAGCCTCGTCGTGCATGACTGATGAGTTTTCTAGTATGACAACGTCGTCTATAGCAAGGGTGGGCACTTCGCTTATCGCAAGCCTTCTCAAGGCGTTGACGTACTGCCTTGGAATATTGTTAAACTGGACAACGATCCTTTCGTTGGATTTCTCGATAACTTTAACCGACGGAGAAGCCAATACTCGAAAATCTGCCAAAACGTCCTTAAAAATCTACCGAAAGTTGCAAAAATTTATCAAGATACCAATCCGCCTTGACAGGCATATATACTTGCAAAAGGGAAATATCTTTTAAAATGACAGACAAGTTCACCGTTGTTCGGCTGACTGTGGAGGGAGACAAGTTCGAGTTGCTAGTCAAGCCAGACCCGGCACTGGATTACAAACTGGGCAAGAGGACCGACATATCCAACATTCTGGTGGCAGAAGAAATCTTTTCTGATGCAAACAAGGGCTCGCGTGCTTCAAGCGAGAAGCTGATGAAGCACTTCAAGACGGCGGACGCAATAGAAGTCGCCAAGCAGATAATGAGCCGCGGTGAACTTAACCTGAACACGGAACAGAGGCGCCGGATGGTCGAGGAAAAAAGAAAGCAAATAGTCCAGTACATCAACAAGAGCTTTGTAGACCCAAAGTCTCATCTGCCGCATCCAATAATCAGAATAGAGGCTGCGATGGACGAGGCGCGAGTTACCATAGACCCGTTCAAGCGCGCGGAAGACCAGGCAAAAGGCGTGATTGACTCTCTACGGACAATATTGCCGCTCAAGTCAGAGACCTTGAAGCTAATAGTGCGCATCCCGCCCCAGTTTGCGTCGCAATCCTACAGCGTAATCAAGACCTCTGGAGACCTGAAGAGCGAAGAATGGCTTTCAGATGGCTCCCTTCGCGTTCTGCTGGAGATGAACGCCGGCATGCGAGCGAATTTTATCGACAGGCTTGGCTCTGTTACCAAAGGCTCGGCCGAAGTCAAAGAAACGTAATTTGAAAGGGCCCGCTCAATGCTATGCATCGGTCTGATGTCTGTAATAATTTAAAAAGACCCCCGCCCCTTGGAATATGTCGAAAAAAGGACGGGAGTCGACTTCAGTGGGTTGCTGCATGCTCTACAAGAATATCATAATTTTAAAGAGTTAGGTCAATCTCAAATCCAGAGCAGGTCGTATGAATCCCGCGCATAACAGCACTATTTGTCGTGGGGGATACAGCGACGCGAGCTTGACCAAAAAAACTTGCAGCTAAAGCGTAAATACTACCTTCTCTCAATACTACCATGTTTAAGAGGAAAGAAGAACTCATCGAAAATGAACAACACTTCCTCTTGTGCGAGCTTCAATCGCTTGGCCTTAACACTATCCGGCTAAACGAGTTTAACGATAATACCGAGCTTTCAAATCTGATTACGAGCATTAAGAATTTTTTTCTGAAATGCTATCATAATAAAGAACTGTCTTTTTGCCATCTTTGAAACAGGATAGTTGCTTGGCATATTTTATGAATTCCATAAAAGAATTGCGGGCTAAGTGGCTATAAATATAAGTCGGCCATAACTAATGACCGAAAGAGGGAAACAAATGAGTACAAAGTTTTTGAACAGGTGGGAACAGCCTGTGGTGGCTTGCTAATGCAAGAGATAAGAAGAAGGTACGTTCTTCCTGGCGACAAGATAGTCGAGGGGAACTACAGACCGCTTATGAACGTGGTAAAATCTGGTAATGCCATTATTGCGACTAGGATCGGGATCGCCGAGACTGGCCGTGAAGGAGTCAAGGTAATACCGTTATCTGGAATATACATACCACGTGTAAACGACCTTGTCCTAGGCAAGATAGTGGACCACACTTCGCTGTCATGGGAAGTCGACATCAATTCATGCTTCTCGGCACACTTGCCGGCGCAGGACGTCTTTGGCAGGGATTTCTCACCAGCCAGAGACGACATGAACAAGCATCTTGCTATCGGAGACATGATAACTGCAAGGATAATGGCCTTTGACAGGACACGAGACCCGATGCTTACCGTGCAAGACCGAGACCTTGGCAAGATCCCAAAGGGCGAACTGCTAAAGATATCTGCAACCCGGGTACCAAGGCTCATCGGCAAGCGTGGCTCTATGATCCAGACAATAGAACAGGCCACGCAGACTCGAGTCCTGATAGGGCAGAACGGCATCGTTGTAGTCACTGGACGAAATCCAGAAGGAATATTACAGGCCGTAAAAGCAATCAGGATGGTCGAAGAGGAAGCTCATACGGCCAATCTGACTCAGCGGATAAAAGCACTGCTGAACGTTCCTGACAATCCACAGGATGCTCAGCCATCCAACGATGCTTCCAAGCCGCAGGACGAGCAGATTGAAGCCGCCGACGATGTTGAAGAATTAGAGGTTGAAAACGAGAAATGACTCAAACAAGAAATTTAATAGATGAAAACGGAAAAAGAACTGACGGACGCACAATTGATGAAATGCGCCCAGTCAAGATAACCGTTGGCACTGTAAAGAACGCCGACGGTTCTGCTTTTGTTGAATTTGGCAAGAACAAGATAGTGGCAGCAGTCTACGGGCCACGCGAAGTGCATCCAAAACACCTGGCCCAGCCAGATAGATGCGTGCTTCGCTGCAGGTATCACATGTCGCCGTTCTCGACTGACACAAGAAAAAATCCAGCCCCCTCAAGAAGAGAGGTCGAGATCTCTAAAGTCATGAGAGAATCCCTAGAGCCGGCGCTCATGCTTGAAGACTATCCAAGGGCTGCAATCGACGTCTTTGTCGAAGTGCTGCAGTCAGACGGCGGCTCTCGATGCGCCGGAATCACCGCTGCCGCAGTAGCACTGGCAGACGCAGGCATCAACATGCGGGACATCGTGTCTGCATGCGCGGCAGGCAAGGTCGACGACAAAATAGTCCTTGACATCAACGACACCGAGGACAAGGAAGGTGGCGCGGATATGCCCGTTGCCTATATGCCACGGCTAAACCAAGTCACGCTTATGCAGCTGGACGGAAATCTGTCACCAGATCAGTTCAACGAATGCCTTGACAAGGCAATTGAGGGCTGCAAGGCAGTGGCTGAAATCCAGAAAGCTGCGCTGATGCAGAAATACTTTGGAAACGAGACGGAGGTCAAAGAGGAACAATGAGCACATCAAAACGTTCAACTATAATCGTAGAGCACCTGCGCAAGCAGCAAATGCTTGAAGCCATAGCCAATGGCAAGAGGCTTGATGGCAGGGGCTTTGACGAGATACGGCCGTTTGAAATCGAGATAGACGTCATCAAGAAAGCAAACGGCTCGGCAAGAGTAAAGCTTGGAGATTCCGAAGTCATTGCAGGCATCAAGGTGGAGACCGGCGAGCCGTTTGAAGGCCTTGAGAACAAGGGCGCGCTTATCGTCTCTGCAGAAGTGTTGCCGACAGCCTCACCGCACATAGAGCCTGGCCCTCCAGACGAGGAGACCGTGGAGCTTGCAAGAGTTGTAGACCGAGGCGTCAGAGAATCAGAAATGGTCGATCTAGACGAACTGGTGCTGGTCCCCGGCAAAATCGTCTACACGATATTTGTCGACTGCAGCGTCATCAATGCAGACGGAAACCTGTTTGATGCAACATCGTATGCCACTGTCTCGGCCCTGCTGAGCGCAAAACTTCCGATATTGGAAATGCAGGACGGAAAAGTGGTGGACACTGGCAAGACCAAGCCGATGCCGATAAAAACAATCCCGATATCGATTACCGCGGTAAAAATCGGCGATGTCGTGATGCTAGACCCTGTAACCGAGGAAGAGGGCAGCATGGACGCAAGAATAACCATAACAACTTCAGACGAAGGATTCTGCGCTCTGCAGAAGGGTTACACCGGCTCGTTTACCGTAGACCAAATAAAAAAGGCCGCCGAAACAGCAAGAATTAAAGGACAGGAAATACGCGCCAAAGTAAAGGAGTTCACGAAGTATGGCTCATAAAAACAAGTCTATGGCCCTGAAAGGTCAGGGAGTCAAGTTTGGTGCTACGGTAAGAAAGCGCTATGGCAAGGTTTATCGCACGCTGCACAAAAAACGCAGATGCCCGTCCTGCGGCTCACTTGCGTTTGGGAGAATCGCATCCGGGATCTGGGAATGCCCAAAATGCAGCTTCAAAATAGCGTCAGGCGCGTACGACATTGACCTTGAAAAACTGCAAAGCTGAAATCAAGGTCAACCTGCGTAAGCAATCTACTGCAGAGTCCATACACTCTGCCATCCTGCCCGACCTGAAAAATCTTCAGGCAAGCGACGAGGTTTTGCGACTATCTCTGCAGGGTTCTGTTATTTCTCTTGAACTGCAGACACCAGACTTGGCAAGTCTTCGTGCAAACACAAACTCTTTTCTACGGCTTGTTGACGCTGCATATCGGTGCATAGTCTGACGCTATGATTTTATTTAGGCTTGCTTAACCGGGCCTATGAGCGATAAAGAACTCCCACCGTGGCTTAGGGAACAGGTTTCACGTCTACAGCAGTTGCAGCAAAATCTTCAAGCAATAATGATGCAAAAACAGCAGCTAGAAATAGAAACGGTGGAAACAGACCGCGCAATAGAGGAATTGAAAAAGGCCGGTCCAGACGATGCAGTTTACAAAAACGCAGGCTCTGTAATGATAAAGGCAAAAAAAGACGACGTCCTAAAGGAGATGGAAGAAAAGAAGGAGCTTTCAGCAACCCGAGTCAAGGTCCTAGAAAAGCAGGAAGGCCGAGTAAAGGACAACCTAAAGGAAGTCGAGACCAAGATAAACGAGATGATTAGAGGCGGACAAGGCGGGCCAGGTCCAGCC
Source organism: Nitrososphaera sp. (assembly GCA_013114715.1). GTDB lineage: Archaea > Thermoproteota > Nitrososphaeria > Nitrososphaerales > Nitrososphaeraceae > Nitrososphaera. Next base: position 2,177 of record QCWB01000043.1, on the reverse strand, counting down.
GGAACAGCCCAGCGCCCACGCGCCGAGTGAAATATAGGCCAGTCGGGCCTTTTCTATTTTCATGCAGTTGCGCATAATAGTCGATGAGCGTGAGCGAAACAGCGGCATTGCCGATCTTTTGCGCAAGGCCGGCTCCGTAGTTGACGTAGCACAATTGCCGGTCGGCGACTATATCGTGTCGCCGGACACCGCGGTTGAAAGAAAGACTGTTTTTGACCTTGTCAGCTCGATTTACGATGGCCGGCTCTATGTCCAGTGCTCTGAGCTTGTCAAGTATTATCCAAAGCCATTGCTAGTTGTGCAGGGAGACATGGCTGCATTACTGGAAATTCCAAAAGACGCAGATTCAAACAAGGCCCGGCGGCTAAAAGAGCGATTGCCCGCCGCATACGACGCCCTGGCCACCGTGGCAATGGAATTTCGAATCCCGATAATACACACGCCGGCTGCAGAGCAGACTGCAAACCTTCTTTTCAGCCTGGCAATGAAAGCACTTAACGGCAAGCCTTCAGGCCCACTTTTAAAAAAGATAAGAAAGGAAAATCCGGTCTACCTGCAACAGCTTTCGATACTTTCGTCTGTGCCTGGAGTCGGAGATAAACTGGCAGTCAGGATGCTTGAAAAATTCAAGACTCCGTACCGCGCCCTGAATGCTTCGGCTGCAGAGCTTGCTGCAATACCTGGCTTTGGCATGGCCCGAGCCCAGCGTCTTCGAAAAATCCTGGATCTTGCGGAAAAAACCGATCCGACAATTCAGAGGACGCTTTTTGAATCCAGCAATGATAAAAGTGGATAAATTATCACATTGTTGCTGCATTACAAATCGCGCATGTGCAAGCAACCAGCCTTCATGTCTTGATGAAAATATTGAAAGATCTTCAGCAAACTGTAAAATTCTCTTCTGCCAACTGATTATTTTCTAATTACATCTGTAACATGCATCTGCCTTGTTCATTAGGGCCCGAAAGCCATCCTGGCAAGTAGGGCCTTTTTCTCCTTAACATTACGAATTCAGAGATACTCGATGTGAATGTTGAAAATGTTGCCATAAAATAGTCATTTAACCACATAATTGTAGAGTCGTGGAGCAAAAATATAATTCCTTCAAACTTATATCACTGTTTGTCGTATTTGATGTATGTCTAGCATAGTTTCGGAAAACAGGGACATGTCTCCACCAAAAATCATTAGATGTCCCTCCTGTCATGGCACCGGCGCTATCCGATGTTTGCCTAACAAGACCCTCAATCCGTCATGCATTTCGATACCTCCACGTTCAGAGGAGAAGTGTCTATGTTGTGATGGTAAGGGATGGATAATTGCTGAGCATGTCGGCGATCCGTTCTGCGTTATAGATAAGCAGTCATGACTAAAGTCAATTTAGCGTATGGTTTATTCCAGTTCTCGTTGCTTATATCATGAAGTCTGGTGAGGACTAGATTCAAGCTCGTCTGTTTCTTCTTACCAGTATTACTGCAATCAGTGAAGCAACTGCACCAGTTGCGACAAGCACCAAAATCAATTGCGGAAAGACTGGAAGTACCTCGCCTGACACAACAATCTTTCCCACCATGCCTGGATGTACCTGGCAAAAGTAGTCAAACGTTTGAGCAGTGGTGTCAAACTTGTGCTCCCAGTTTGCATTTGATGCTATTACCGGAGGGGCCGAACCGAAAAGTAAGCCAATTTTCGTCTGGTCAGTAGGACTGCCGCTTGTAACGGTATGTCCTATCGTATCCATGTTTGTCCATACTACCGTGGTATCGGATTTCACTTTCAGAGTATCAGGCGTAAATGTCAAATCTGTCATCGTTACATGGCATACTGGATCGTTACATTCTTTAGTAATGTTGCTTGTTCCGCCAGCGCCGCCTGCAAACGCGTTTGGCAGAGATAACAGAATTGCTGCGAATGCAAAGAATAAACCAAACAAAGATAATAGTTTGCTTCGCACATATCAGAGATGTTGCTACTGAAATAAAACGATATACTTTCTGTCTCTACCATCGTTAAATCTTATTTTTTAAAAGCCTAGATCGATTGGCTCACGTCAAGCAACGGCTACATAGACAATGTTCACACATTGTTAGGCTCTACTCTGGCGCGTTGCAGATAATTTTTTTTACACGTGATAACATATTCCTGAGTTTCGATATTTTGATTTAACAAACATCAAA
>QCWB01000042.1 GCA_013114715.1 Nitrososphaera sp. | reverse complement strand
GAAGTATTGCAACTGGCATCTAATTCACTGATTGTCAAATCTATGCTGAAACTATTTAAACCCTATGGCGTTTTTATAACAGCGATATAAAGGCTGACCAAGAGATAGGCTGGCTTGCACTCGCCATTTCTGGCGGAGGGATACATGCTGGGGGACAGCGGATGGTCGTAGCTTAGTACAACGCCTACTCTTTATCAGCCAGTCTAACTGGGCAGATAGACTGGACGATAATCGACAATTGCATGATATTAATTGTCCTCAATAACAGTGGTTAAAGTTAAAGCTTTGACTATACACTATTATGCCAATAATTAGTGAATTGAAGCATGGCGGGCGTGCCGCTGCATATAGCTTTTGACGACACCGACTCGCGACTGGGACGGTGCACGACGCATCTTGCTTTCAAAGTCGCCAGGCAGCTAAAAGAGTCAGGCGCCAGGCTTTTGGATTACCCGCTTTTGATTCGGCTAAACCCAAACGTGCCCTGGAAGACGCGTGGAAACGGGGCCGTCTGCATCCGAGTCTCCGTCAAAGATCCTGACAAAGTGATGGATTTTGTAACTGATGCAGTCGAGCAAGGATCTGCCATTGGCAGCGGCGCGAATCCAGGCGTTGCCTTTTTTCAAGGGTCTGAAATTCCGGATGCCTTGCAGCAATTCAGTAGTGCTGCAATGTGCGATGTTTTGAGCAGAAAGATGGCGCAGAAGGTTGCAGAATCCTGCGGCATCAGGTATCATACTTTTGGAAACGGGCAGGGGCTTGTCGGCTCGGTTGGCGCGATGGGCTGCCTTCTAAAGGCCGACCACACTTTTGAGTTGATAGCCTACCGCAAGCAAGAAAACTGCGGCAGCCTTCGCCAAGTCGACGAAGGCAGGGTCATCGATTTTAGCAAGAAAACTTTTCCATACACGTTTAACAACTATGACCAGAACCACAGGCGCGTTCTGATAGCCCCGCATGGGCCGGACCCAGTATTCATTGGCGTGAGAGGCGAGAGCCCGGAGATAGTTTCGTCTTGCCTGCCCATGTTAGAGATAGTTGAAGAGCTGGAAGGCTGGACGGTTTTTCGCTCAAACCAAGGAACAAACATGCATCTTTTAAACGAGCTTGACCTGCGCTGCATAAAGGCGTATACCGCCGGCTTTGTGCGCTGCCGCGTAAAGTCTGCCCCATACGCGATGCAGGGAGGACACGTGCTGTTTACAGTCGAGCAACAGGGATCAGAGATGCCTGCAGCAGTTTACGAACCCACCGGGCTTGCAAATGTTGCGGCCAGCCTAGAGCCAGGCGACCTGATAGAGATAGGCGTCGGCGTAAGGAAGGGGACTACCAGGCATCCCAAGATACTGAACATTGAATACCTAAACGTGCTGGAAATAGCTTCCTGCTACAACTTGCTAAATCCAGTCTGCAAAGAGTGCGGAAAGCGTATGAAGTCAGAAGGCAAGAACAAGGGCTACCAGTGCGACAGATGCAAGCATAGAGAACCAAACGCACAAAAAATCCAGGTGCCAAAGCAGCGCAACCTGAAAACAGGGCTGTACGTTCCCACACCAAAGGCCCATCGGCACCTTACAAAGCCCATGCAAAGGTATGGGCTGGAAAAGAGTGATTGGAAAATAGCGGGGGGTGGATTTTCCGGATATTATCCTATTGAACCACCGATCTGTGGGTTATGAGCCCGCCGGGATGACCTGGCTTCCCCACCCCGCTGGCAGTTTGTTTGTACTGGGGGCATATATTCTGTCTGAAATAATCTAATATTCTTGATCTGGAGCTTCTGCCTGCGAGTTTTGCTGCATTGCCCTTTCTTGAATTTCTGCAAGACGCGATGCAAGCCAGGCCTTCCAGTAGGAATCAAAATCAAGGGCCGGCTCTGTATCAGCCATACAGTCGATTGCTTGCCCTATTATATTGATGCAACGGTTTATTTATTTCCGAATCGCACAATAATATTCCTTGATGAACCCTAGAACTGTCAGCGACATAGACTTTGGCAAGCGAAACGGCTTGCTCCCGGTCGTGGTGCAGGACAGGAAAACCAAAGACATACTGATGCTTGCCTATGCCAACAAAGAAGCCCTTGAAAAGACGGTCGTTACCGGCAACGCAACCTTCTGGAGCACATCTCGCAACAAGCTCTGGATGAAGGGTGAAGAATCTGGCAACGTGCAGCCCGTGCACGAGATCCTAGTAGACTGCGACTCTGATGCGCTTTTGTATATCGTGGATTCTGACAGGCCGGCATGTCACACTGGCAACAGATCGTGCTTCCACAATATACTAAAATAACTGCTCTTTTGATAGCAATTTGTCTACCAGAAAGCAGTTATTGAAAATTTTCATTGAAAAGACCTGATTAAGTATTACAATATACAGCGTTGAAAAAATTAAGTAATACTAAAATGTGCTTAGCGAAGTTTTAATGATGTGCTACTTGAAAAAGGCTGGCAATCATGGGTAATATCAGGTCTTTAAAGTGCAGAGAGTGCGGCAAGGAATACGAGCCGCAGTTCCGATACGTTTGCGAGGAATGTTTTGGCCCCCTGGACGTGATGTACAGGGAGATTTCGGTAAACCGCCATACGTTTGAGTCAAGGGAAAAGACGTACTGGCGATATCACGAGCTTTTGCCTATTGCTGACAAGAACAACATTGTCAGCCTGAATGCCGGCTTAACACCGCTTCAGCGCGCCGATAGGCTGGGTGAAAAGCTGGGCCTCAGCGAGGTTTATGTAAAAAATGATTCAGTCAATCCAACGTTTTCCTTCAAGGACAGGCCTGCCGGAGTTGCAGTTTCAAGGGCCAAAGAGACAAAACTAAAGGCTGTAGGCTGCGCGTCCACCGGCAACCTGGCTTCAGCAACCGCAGCGCATGCAGCAAAGGCAGGCCTGCCGTGTTACATTTTTGCGCCTTCTGACATCGAGCATGTAAAGATTGCCCAGGCGTTGTCCTACGGCGCAGAGTTTGTCGCCGTGGAAGGCACGTACGACGACGCAAACAGGATAGCCGCCATAATCGGCGAATCGAAAGGCTATGGCATCGTCAATATCAACATGCGCCCCTACTATGTAGAGGGCTCAAAGACCCTAGCCTACGAAGTTGCCGAGCAGCTAGGCTGGCAGGTGCCAGACAGGCTGATAATACCTGTGGGAAGCGGCGCTATGCTAAACGCCATATGCAAGGGCTTTGAAGAGCTCCACGCTTTGGGATTTGTGGATAGCGTAAAGCACCTGAAGATAATAGCTGCCCAGCCGCATGGCTGCGCCCCGATAGTCGACGCGTTCAAGCGCGGAGGCGACGAGGTTATCCCGGTAGAAAAACCAGACACGATTGCCAAGAGCCTTGCAATAGGAGATCCTGGCGACGGCATGTACGTGCTAAAGCGGCTAAGACAGTACAACGGCCTGGCCGAAGAAGTCAACGACGGAGAGATAGTCAACGGCATACTGCTTTTGTCAAAGACGGAAGGCATTTTCACAGAGCCTGCCGGCGGCGTGTCGGTGGCAGTAATGAAAAAACTAGTCGAGCAGGGCGAGATCCAGAAGGACGAAAAAGTAGTCTGCTACGTGACTGGCAACGGGTTAAAGACCACAGAAGCGATTATAGGTGTGCTGCCGAAACTAAATGTCGTCAAGCCGGATGCTGCGGTTATCTCGGCAATGATCAGGTGATTATAATGGCAAAGGTAGAATTTGTGGTTCCGTCAGTATTAAACAAGGGCCAGGGAGAGAGAAAACTCCCGGTCGAAGCTGCCGATTTGCAGGAAGCCTTCAACAAGATATCCGACCAGATGGGCGAGGATTTCAGGAGGAGGGTCTTTGATCTAAACGGCAAGCCAAGGTCGCTTATCAACATATACGTCAACGGCAAGAACATGCGGTTTGCCGGTGGCATGACTACTGCCTTAAAGGACGGCGACTCTGTCTACATACTTCCGGCAGTTGCCGGCGGCGCGGATCTGACCAGCGAGGAGCTGCAGCGCTACTCAAGGCAGGTAATGCTAGAAGAGATAGGCTTTGAGGGCATGGAAAAGCTGAGAAGCGCCAAGGTTTGTGTAGTTGGAGCCGGCGGCATTGGTAATCCAGTAGTCACGCAGCTTGCAGCGATGGGAGTCGGCAAGCTACGCATAGTCGACAGAGACGTGATAGAGATAACCAACCTGCACAGGCAGCACCTTTACACGGACGACGACATTGGCCGGGTAAAAGTCGAGGCAGCAGCAGACCGTCTAAGAAAAATGAATCCTGGCGTTGATATTGATCCAGTTCCAACTTCGGTAACAAAATACACCGCGGAGAGCATAGTCAAGGGCTTTGATGTTGTAATAGACGCCCTGGACAGCGTTGATGCGCGCTATGCCCTTAATGACGCCTGCATAAAGCTTGGAATTCCGCTTATCTATGCCGGAGCCCTAGGCATGCTTGGTTCCGTAACAACCATAATCCCCGACAAGACGGCGTGTCTGCGCTGCATATTCCCGGCCCTAAACGAAGACGACATGCCGGCGTGCAGCACGGAGGGTGTTCACCCTTCTATTCTCTATCTCGTTGGAGGCATACAGGTCTCCGAGGCAGTCAAGATAATCATCGGAGTCCAGCCCACGCTGACTAACAAGTTGCTTTACATCGACCTAAACGAGCTGTCGTTTGAGCGGATCCAGATGTTCCGGCAAGACGAGTGCCCGGCCTGCGGCACAACAAGGAAGCTGGACGACGGCGTTTCTGCAAAACAGCTGATAATCGAGGAGCTCTGCGGCAGAGACAGGGGCAAGAGGACTTGGACCATCACGCCGGCGCAACCTTCGCCGATAAACATGCCGGGGATCATCAAAAACGCCGAGTCGCTTGGCTACCAGGTAAAGACCAGGGGGAACCTGGGCATAACTGCCATTAACGCAAGCAGGATGTCGGTCAGCTTTTTGTCAAGCGGCGCGGCTACCATAGTCGGCGCAAAAGACGAGGAAGATGCGGTGGCAGTATACAAGACCTTTGTAAACGAAGTCTAGGTCATAAATTCAGTCAGGCTTGACTGGACCTTCTTTTCTTCTTTGAATATCAGCTTTAGCTCCGCAGAAATGGACTCGACTCTGCTTCGCAGGTAGTCGTTTATCTTGTATTCTTGGCACATGCCGGTGGCTATGCCCAGGTACTTTTGAACTGCGCCCCGAGTCACGGTCTGGGTCAGCTCGTTTGAGCATTCCACGCACTTGCCGGCCAGCGGCATCCGGCGATACTTGCTGCCGCAGTTTGTGCAGCGAAACATCTGCGAAGAATACGAGCGCATGTTTCCCATGATGTCTGGCAGTATATGCGTGGTAAGGACCATTGCCGCGACTTCGTTTGCGTCGACGGCGTTGATGAGCTTGGCCGTGTCAAACTGCATCTTTAATTTTTCTTCCATGGTATTCAAAGTAGAATATGCGCTGTGCTGCGTCTTTGTGGTAAGCCCGTTAGTGGTGTGTGTAAAGCCGTAGTCGAAAAACTGGTTCTCCTCGCCTATCCTATTTTTCACTATCTCTATCAAGCCGACGACGTCTGCTGCCTTGGCCTGCTTCCAAGTTGCCTCATAGAATTCAAGTGGATAGGATGTTGCTACATCAACGTTGTGTGCCTGGCGCTGTACCTCGTGCGGCATCACGACTGGCTGTATCAAAAGCGGCGCGTCCATCAGGCCGCCTATCTTGTCCGGCAGGAAATCAAATGAAAAGTTGATGAAGGCGTCCATCAGCAGCATCACGGAATCAGCGTCTCCGTCGCAGTCCCGGCGCTTGGCCGAATGCCAGATTGGCGATGCAAGGCAGACCTGCGAGTCGGTAAAGCCGACTACCCTTCCTATTATCCCGACGGATGTGTGCGGAGCAAGCCCGACTATGATGTGGCCGAGCAGGTCATCTATGGATTGCACGTTGTAAAACGGGTCCAGATCGTAGAGCTTTGTCAGCTCGCCATCGATGAACCTGGCCACGCTGACAAGATGCCTTGCGCAGTCGGTCGGCAGTATGACGTCTTGCATCATCAATTCTACGAGCTGGTCTTTAGAAACGAGCTCCCTGCCAAGATAATCGCGCGTATAGCCCAAGTCTCGCAGTTTCTGCACGCCAACAGCTATCCAGGACGGCTTGAAATGAGTCAGCGGCTCGTTCGTGGCGTCAAACCGGATTGTGCCGTCCTTAAACGTGTGCAGGTCAAAAAATTGGCGCAGTATGCCTTTTTCTAGAGCCTCGGCGGCCCGGTCCTTGCTCATCAGAGATTTTACTCCCTTTAGCGGCTCGGAAGCCCTTATGCCGATTTTTCTTTCCGCGCTGATAAGGGCCTCTTTTAGTGGAAAGTTTACAGATGAATGGGTCCTGCCGTCCCGTTCGCAGCGAGGGCATTTGTCACCGTCGTCTATTTCCGCTCTACAGCCATAGCAGACGTTTTTGAGCATGGTCGACGCGCCACAATGCCGGCAGTGTGTGCCAAGCGACGGACTGTGGCAATTGTCGCAGTACCTGTTGGCAATGTCGGCGTAAAGCGATTCCTTGCTGGCCTTTATCAGATCCCTAGTTGCGCCGCCCTTGCTGCCTATCGGAAAAAGCACGTGAACTGGGGGCTTCATTTTGCGTTCCGCGGCTTTTTCAGGCCGGCCGACGCGCACTGCAACAGAAGACGCGAACTTGGGCATCACCCGGATGCCGCAGCTGCTGACAAGCTCGATTGTGTCCTTGGCCTCTGCCATCGGACCGGCGAGCAGCCGTGAGAGCGATTTTACCTGGTCGTCATCATCAAGCCTAATCCTGTCGTTTGATACGGAATGAGTTACGCCCAGTTTTTCCAGAATTTCTTTAAGAGAACTGTCGTGCTGTAGAATATTGCTTCCGTCAAATCTTTGCTTTAGGTAAAGCGCCTCTGCCGGCGTGATGACATCCCAGTAAAACGAGTAACGGGGATGCAGCGGGATTCCCAGTTTCTTGCTTATATCAAAAGCCTCTTCAACTGACGGCAGGATGCTAGTGTAATTTTCCATCAGTTGTACAAGCCTGTCGCGGTCCATGTCTACGTCTCCCGACAGCAGTTTTGAGCGGATTTGAAGTGCCCATATCTCCTCGACGTAGCTTGCCGGCGGCAGCTGGGCGTTGTTTTCAAGAAAGTCGCCGTAGCTAATCAGGATGTCTCCTAGGTACAGAATTTTTTCAACCTGCGTGCGTACCTTCTGCGCCTGCTCGACTGACAGCACTGGAAATACGCGGCCGTCCAGAGTCTTGACCACCGGCGGGTCTATCGTGTCTACAAGCGCGATTGTGGACGCCTTGCCTGGGATGTCCATCTTTATCTGCGTTCCAGCCACTATGGCGTAGTTTAGCAGCACCGGGACTACCGGGTGTATGCCTACGGTTGCAAAGCCGGTGTTAAAAGACCGGCCGTATCGGAGCCTGAAGCCGCCGACTTTTTTTACCATGGAAAGGACTGGCCTTCCTGTTATTACTTCGGACATCCTGTGATGCGCGGCGTCGTCGTCTCCTGTCTGGATTGCCCCTTTTAGCTCCTTGAGCCACTGCCAGCCGTCCAGTTTCAAAGTCTCGACCAGTTTTAGCAGCTTTCTGCTGCGACCTACAAGGCCGTCGTTCATCACCCTCAATGCGCCGCCCCGGACCCGGTCCGTGGCTATTCTGCGCATTGCCTTGTGGCCGACCACCTCAACGGGGTCAGTGTCAACACCGTCCAGTTCCACCGGCAGGCTTGTGATACACGCAACAACGTCCTCATCCAAAATCTTGAACTGAAAGTTGCCGACCTCCCTTTCGTAGATGCGCAGTTCCTCAATAAACCGGCCTGTTTCGTCATCAAACGAATTGGCCTTGTACCTGTCAAGGCCGGCCACCTTTCTGGCGTGGTCGGCAATGAGCATGGTCAGAGCTGCTTCTGTTCCGCCGGCAGACCTGATTGGGCCGGCAAAGGAAACAGACAGGTATTGCGAGCCGTCTGCGTTGTCCTTTATTGTTACGTCGGATATTCCCTGCAGCGGGGCCACGGTCACGCCCTCGGTTACCACTGCAAGCGAGACTCTGACCGCGTTGTCAAGTCTAGTCCTCAAGTCGCCGGATCCATACTCTCCCTTGGCTATCTCTTCAGCTATTTTTAGCGCGGCTTTTTCCTTGGTTGTTTGCGATAACAAAGTGCGCAGCCGGTCTGCAATGTCGATGTTGTGCATCTTGGCTACGCGGTCGGCCACGTCGTAGGCTAGCTTTGACTCGACTACGTCTGCCACGTCTATGCCCTTTCTGCGGGCCTGAAGCGAATGTTCGTACGTCCGCTGCACGTCTTTTAAGATGCCATGAAGGTAACGCCTGTAGTACTCTGGCATCCGGACGTCTTTTTGTCGAGCTTCGCCTTCGGCTATCAACTGCGTCACCGGGCAGAGCGCATGGCTTTAATCATTGATGCAAACTTGGTCTGCCAGTCGCCGTCCTTCTCTATCATGGTCCCGATAACCATGGCATCGGCCCCGGCTTTGGCTATGGCGGCTGCGGTCTCTGGAGAGCGTATTCCGCCACCGACGATCAACGTTCCTTCATAATGCTTTCTTACGGCGCCAACCATCTCAGGGGGCACGTTTTGCGCAGCTCCGGAGCCGGCTTCAAGGTACACAAACCTCATCCCCATGTACTGGGCGGCCAGCGAATACATCACTGCCAGCCCTGGCTTGTGAAAGGGGATTGCCCTTGCCCGGCCGACAAACCATGCTGCCGTGCCTTCGCCAATAATGATGTAGGCTGTAGGCAGGGGTTCTATCTGATATTTTTTTACTGCAAGCGCACCCAGCGCTTGGGCTTCGGTGATAAAATAAGGGTTTTCAGAATTCAAAAGTGAGCTGAACAGTATTGCATCGGCCTTTGGTGATACGCCTGTGACGTTTCCGGGGAACAATATCACGGGGATTTTGACGAAATTCTTGATTTCAGATACAACCTGGGCTAGCTCCAACTGGTCTATGGCCGAAGAGCCGCCTACCAGGACCGCGGACGCGCCCATTTGCTCCACCTTTTTGGCTATTGATGCTGCATCTGTCGAATTTTCAGAGTCAATAAGCGGGAGGCAAATAGTGCCGTGCTTCTTTATCTCTTCTTTGAGATACTCCTCGATTTTTCCCGGCGCGATCACGCCCCCTATCAATATGTGCAGCCATTTTAAAGTTTGACGATGGTTGAAATGTTTAATTATGGTGTGGCTATACAAATTTGTATAGCTGGCATGGCAGAGAGCGATTCTAAATCTAATACGCTTTTGATGCAATTAATTGCAAATTCTTTATTTACGCCACGGCAAATGGCAATTATTTCGAATCAGCTGTACAGGCAGGGCAGGGACAGGAAAGTGACTTCCGGAGCGTACTACAGGCAGGTCAAGCAGTCAAAAGACAAGGTAACGGCTGTTTTGTACAGCATGGTACTTCTGCAGGCGACGAATGTGCTAAAGCCAGAGTCTGTGGAAGCGATATCGCGTCTGGCAGCACAATTGAATGTGATATTGGCTTCAGAAGGCAGTGATATTCTGGATAATTCACGCATAGATGACGTGATGTCTGTGACGGACCAGTTGATAAAAAGAGTATGTAACTTGTAAAACAAGATTGCTCTGCAACAATAAATCACGGTATTGCAACACACATGCCGTGATATGGTGTTGGAGCTGAGCTTCCTTTCTGTTGATGTTGTGATACTGGGCGTTTTGGCCTATGTCATAGGCCTGGTAAGCGTGATGGCTTATCAGCGCTATGCGCCGAAAAGAAGCGATTCACGCTCCGAGGATGCCGTTGCAGAGGCAATAGTCTTGGAATATACTCGACGATTGAAGGAGTATGACCGCGCTATTTCCGAAATTCGCGCCAGGCTGGATGTAATGGATATGAGGCTGCCAGCTGGCGCACCATCGCACACATCACAGGTTGGATCTTACGCGCGTGTTGTGAGTGAGCCTGTAACAGTCACGCAGCATCAGCCCACCGCGTCGATTGAAGGGCAGAACGGAACAACAGACTATATCTTAAAGTTGCTTGTGGAAAAGAACCTCACTTCTCGTGATGTCAAGCAGGCAATAGGCAGGACCAGAGAGCATACCGCGCGGCTCATGAAAAAACTTACTGAGGCTGGCTTTGTTGAAAGGCAAGTTAACAGCAAGCCGTTTCGATATACAATTACTGAGGCTGGTCGTATGAGGTTGAAAGGTAAGGCCGAGGCTGTGCCGGCGTCAGAGATCCAGCAGGCTGCTGTCTAGGGTTTTTGTAGACCCATTCCTTGCCCTGCCTGG
>QCWB01000041.1 GCA_013114715.1 Nitrososphaera sp. | reverse complement strand
TGCTGCAAAGCTGGCAAAGTTCCGGCTGGCAGAGCCGGTTAGAAGCATCAGGAGGGACTGGCTGGTGCTAAACCCCTTTGCCAAGGACTACTTGCTAAACAGCGACAGCCAGATCTCTGATGCAATCTGCGCAGTTGACTGCTCATGGGAGCGCGCAGACCAGGAATTAAAGCACCGGCGAATTGTTTCTGCAGGAATCGGAAGAAAGCTGCCGCCGCTTTTGGCTGCAAATCCTGTGAATTATGCAAAGCACGGCAAGCTGTCAAGCGCCGAAGCCCTTGCCGGCTCGCTGTACATACTAGGAGAAAAAGAGATGGCCCATGCCCTGATGGACAAGTTCAAGTGGGGGCACACCTTTCTGGAGTTAAACGGCGAGCTGTTGGAGGATTATCGCCAGGCCAAGAGCCAAGACGATATACAGGTCATCGTGTCACAGTATTTCCCAAACCTAGCTTAAAATACAGAGGCTTGTCATTGATAGTTGCGAGCCAGTGCGCGGGTTACTCGAAAGAGAGGAAACTCCTCCCTCACTGCAGGCACCTGAACCAGCGATGGTTAGCCGGAGACGGCTGGCTACGGAATAGAAAAGATATCCAACCTAGTGCACGATGATGGCAAATAGCCTGAGGTTCCTAGCAATGGAATGAAACTGCCGACCCGGGTGGAATAAGGCCAAATCGAGCAAAACGGTCCTGCACCAGCTCAGGTTGGCTGCTCAGCGGAATCCCGCCTAAAACAGAAGGAGGGTTACGGCTGGCACGCACTCCTTTTTGACAGGGTTACATTGAAAAATTATTAGTTTTATGCAAATGACGACAGTGATAACCCGCAACCTCTGAACATTCTAGCGCGGGCATCGCTCGTCTTGAAAGAACTTGGCGATTTCCTTCACGTTAGAACTTTCTATCTCCATGTGTTCAAATTCTGATCGAGTAGAATAACATCCAATTACAAATGAATTTGGTGTAGGTTTGTCAGGTCCTCGGGCATCTACCAAAATTTTGGCCGACTTTGCTGCACTTGAGTCTATATGAAAATAGCCAAAATCATACAGCGGACATTGACTTACGCAGTCAAAATACAGGCTAGTCATGTTAGCATTTGGGTAGATGTTCAAGAATGCTCGTACCTCCTCATAACTTGTCATGTACTCTCCTGGCGATGGTGGCCGATAAGTTATCTTTGCCGTAACAAATATTGCAGATGCGATACCTACAGCTAAACCTACTAAAACTAGCGCCGTGACTGGAGATATCGCCATTGTTCAACCAATACAAATGTTCAAGATTAGTCTTGTGGAATCACCGTTAGGTATTAGTTAGAGATCAAACCTTGCAAGACATTAACATCATTTGATGCATGAAAAAATACGACTCGCGATGTATTGAAATAAGATGATTATGGCTGACACACATTTTCATAATTCCTAACCAGCAGTTCGCGGTATCCTGTTCGTGAGTTGCCTTTGCAGCTGATTGCCCGCTGGACTGCAACTGACTTTATCGAAAACTCAGAGTACAGTTCCCTTGTGAATTTTGTATCCTGCATTCCAAATCCGCTGCTTGTATAACTCGTAAAATCCGCAGTATCTGAAAGCGGGCTGAAAGGCGAGTCGAGTGTAGACTGTTAGATTTGGAATGAAATGCGACTAAAATCAGAAGGACAAAGTATTTCGCCCAGAGAATTACAATAACTTCCTTACCTTCAAGCTATCCTCATCTGTCTTGCAATACGTATTTTGTCTTTATCTACTTCTACAATCCCCAGGTTGTTCCGAATCCACCTGAACCATGAAACTATGGTCTGTGCACGCCTACCCAAAGTTGAACCTGTTATGCTAGATCTTTCACGTAATAGGTCAATGATTTCGTTTTTATCAACCACCTTCTTTGAGTCGATCGAAATCTGAAGAAATATTTCATGCATTATTGGAAATTCGAGAAGTAATTTGCAAACAAAGTTAGATTTATCTTTCTCAGGTAATTTCAGATACTTCTCTCCGACATCTGTGAGTTTATATCTATTCTTGTCTAATTTCACCAATCCTACAAGTTCTGCGGCTTGTCTATAGTAAGAGCTCTGACGCTGCACAAAACCAAATGCATCGATCATTTTCTCTGAAGTGTCGTATCCTTCAAAAACACGAAAAGGAAATTGAATGATTTTGTTTACATCATCAGCTTGTGGTATATCGAGTTTCTTAGTAGGTTTTACATCTTGATATTCTTTGACTGATACAATATCAGCGAGTTTGATCTTGTATTGTTTTGATTGTAGCAGTTTTATTGATTCGAACACAGTTTGCGGATTGAACTCATACTCCCATAATAAATAGATCTTTTCGTTTGGTTCAAAACAGAAAAAGATGTTTCTTACGGGTTTCTTGGTGTTAAAGGTCCTAAAGGGATAATAAACCTGCCTTACACTAAAGGAGTCCGGAATGCCCACCTTGGCCTCAACCGTAACTATCTTGTCTACATTTTCATAAACGGCATCAACTTCAATTTGAGCAGAATTGACCTGGATTTGTGAACCGTTGACATCAAAACGAAATGACGGAGTCGTCCTCCTACCCCGAAAGGATAGATGCAGATTGGAGAGTGTTACAAAATCCGAAATTAATCCGCATGAGTGTGCGTAGTCAAGATAGATTCCCTCACTTTTTACATCTAAAGCAGAGGTCGGAAATGGATAAGACGTGGGATATAATGTTGGCTTTTCTGCTATCTTTTCTAGTTCATGATATCCGTTTCCTTTGACTATTACATACTCCTGTCTGCTTACAGGCAAGAGAAACAGATTGTTTTCTCTAAAAATCCTAGGAAGATCCGCCATGCTATCCATCTTGGCCATTAATCGGGGTTCTTCGTTAACGATCTGTTTGATTTGTCTAGCAGTTACTCTGTTAATTGGTCTTGATAGATCCAGGCCCAAATTATTGATTATCTCGGACCATTTTTCGATCTTTCGAGTGTGTTTTTGTTCTGGCAACCTTAGTCCACTAGGAATAATTTCTGATTAGTAGTTCTTTGTGACCTGAACGTTTCGAACCTTTACAGTTAATAGCTCTAAGAACCTCAACCTCTTTGGTATCTTCCTTAAAGTCGACATACAGTTCTCTTATGAATGGCGTGTCTGAATTACTTAGTAAGACCTTACATCCTCTTCTATCGAGCTTCTTGAAAGTATCATGAAGCTCTGTTTGATTGGCATCATTGAATCCGTCGTTTGTATATCCAGTAAAATTCGCAGTAGGACTCGTAGGCCTATAAGGTGGATCAAGATAAACAAAGTCATTTTCTATTGCTGTTTCCAATATCTCTTTGTAGTCTCCATCGAGTAGATGTGCGTCAGTGTGTCTCAGAGCGATACTTACATTTCTAAGGTTTTCACCGTCGCATATTAACGGGTTCTTGTACCTTCCAATAGGGACATTGAACATCCCATTCTTGTTTACTCTGTAAAGACCATTGTAGCATGTTTTGTTTAGAGTGATGAACCTGGCAGCACTTTCGACATGATTAAGTGGCTTAATTATGGCCCGAAGTTTGTAATAATATTCATGTGGAGCCTTTCTGTATGCCCTATCATGCATTCTAAGAAGCCGGATTAACTCATCGACATCGCTCTTAACTACATTATAGGCATTAATCAATTCCTTATTTACGTCAGACAAATATGGAGTGAATTTGAGTTGTTTGTAAGAAACCAAATAAAAGAAGAAAGCGCCGCCTCCTAAAAATGGTTCAAAATATCGATTGAAATTATCAGGAATACACTTATCGAGATCGGGCAATAATTGAGTTTTGCCGCCTGCCCATTTCACAAAAGGATAACAAGAAGGAATTACGGCATGAAGGTCGAATCTATCATGATTTAACCTCACACTTTCACTTTGCATTCACAATGACAATAATCGCATATATTATTAAGTTTCCTAGTAAAAACAACCCATATCAGAAAGCCGGTCTTTCTGTAATCGCGCTCAAAATCAGGCACACAGGTGCAAAGCTCTGACAAAAGCTGAGTCTTGCCGCCAGCCCATTTCAGAAAAGGACCGGATTGTTGCAGCAATAAAGAACGTGATTTCAAGACCCTCTGCTCAAGGGAAATTGGAACTGGTTATAACTTTTAATTGAGAAAAAGTTTATCAACTTCTCGCGATAAATTAGAGTCGGTGGAGACTTCAAAGCCTGACAAACCCAGAAAGAACGAACGCCATCTTTATGACGATGAAAAAATAGACACCATGGTACATTATTACAGGCTTGAGGAGAACAAAGAATCCCTCTTTCGCTACATCAAGCTCCAAGGACTAGTAGAAGAAGACAAATAGGTCTTTGACAAGTTGCAAATCATGGATAAGAGAATAATTGCTGGCGGCATTGCCGTTGCAGCAGTTCTTGCCATCTATTTTGTTTATACTGCAGCCAATAGGCCGGCTTTTGCTCTTGAAGTTGATGCAACTAGGGACACTACAGATATCTCTGGCTTTATGTACCGGATAAAGGTCACCAATGCCGGCACACAGGACATAACCAACATCAAAGTGGAGCTTGGTGCAAACGACATCCAGACCAAAGATATGCTCAAGTCCGGCCAGACGTACTACTTTTACCCGGAGCCAGAAACAAAATTGGGCAACGTCAAGGTTACGGCGGACAATGGCCTTGAAGTCGTAACAGACTACAGGACCCCGGCAAAGGTCATTGGCTTTATTGGCGGCGGAAGATAAAGACAGGTTCAGCATGACTGCAATATTCCCGGAATCGGCCCGGTCCTTATCGCTTGCGTCAAGATACGGATACGACCCCTGGCTGGTCGGACGGTTTTTGCAGTATATCCCGGATATCGACGGATTTCTAAGCAAGATGGAAAGACCGCCGACAAAATACATCAGGGTAAACACGATAAAGACTGGCAAAAAAGAGCTGTCTGGCAGGCTGAAATCCAAGGGCTTTATCCTCGCAGATACGGAAATACCAGAAGTCCTTTCGGTCAAGAACACCCCGCTTCCGCTTGGGGCAACAAACGAGTATCTGCTTGGGCAGTACTACATACAGGACCTTGCCTCGTGCATGGCCGTAGAAGCACTTGACGTGCTGCCGGACCAGGCAGTGCTTGACATGGCCGCGGCTCCTGGCGGCAAGACAAGTTTCATTGCGCAGAGGATGAACAATACAGGCATGGTTGTCGCATTGGAGCCAAACAAGAAAAGGACAAGATCGCTGGTATTCAACCTAAGCAGGCTTGGCATCTATAACACAAGCATCTGTTCAATTGATGGCGAAAAAGCCGCAGATCTCGGGATAAAGTTTGACAGGGTTTTGCTTGATGCGCCATGCAGCTGCGAAGGCGTGATTGCCAAGGACCCGACAAGAAAGACAAACCACAAGCCTGAAGACATTGATTTTTGTGCAAAAAAACAAGAGATCCTTATCGAGTCAGCTATTAAAGTCGCCAAGCCGGGAGGCTTGATCGTGTATTCAACGTGCTCTTTTGCGCCGGAGGAAAACGAGGCGATAATCAACAAGGCGCTTCAGAAATTCAGAATAGAACTAGAACCAATAAATCATGGAAACGAAGGGTTAACCGAATTTGCTGGAATAAAGTTTGATCCAAGCTTGAGAAACACGCGCAGATTCTATCCACACATAAACGACACCACAGGTTTTTTTGTCGCAAGGATCAGGGTGAAAAGTTGAGCCAGTACAGAAAGATGACAAGAGACGAGAGGACGATGCTCAACCGCGCTCTTGACAGATGGGGAGTGTTTGAAATCATGAAAGAAAAGAATTTCCTGATAAAGCAGGACGACAATGTAAAAAAAGTCTGCCTTGTCTCAGACGAGCAGGCTTTGCTGCAGCAGTTCTGCGAGTCAGGCCTTGTTATTGGCGAGATGACCAAGCAATTTGCCCCAACTCTGCAGGGAGCTGACCTGTTTTTCAGGTCGGCCGGATGCAACAACCTGTATGTCAAGGTCAACGAGAACGCAGAAAAACTAGTTCTGTACGGCAGAGACGTCATGGGCGACTCGATTATTGATGCGCCAAAAACCTTGTCAGAAAACGTCTTGGTGGCCATCATCAACAGTAACCGCGAGGTCATCGGGCTTGGAAGGACCAGGTTTGGCTCGGACTTGGTTTTGCAGAAAGGCAAGATCACCATAACAACAATCAGCGACGCTGGCCAGTACCTAAGAGACGAGGACGATGAAAAGTCAGCCAAGATGACCAGGTCTAGGTAGCTTCAAGAGAGATGTTGCTAAGCACGCTGGCGACGTAGCTGACGTCTCTGTTTAGACGCTGAGATATCGTCACGACAGACATGCCAGAGTCATAGAGTTCGAGTATCTGCTCATCAAGCCCTGATTCCTCTTTAAATCTCATAAGCAGAGAAATGCATTTTGGAATAATAGAACTATCGGTCTGGATTAGGTATGCAAAAAGTAAAATAAAGTAGAGCGGACGCAGCTCTTACTTTCTTGCCTTAAAGAGTATGAATACGGCGATTGCGCCCATCATTCCGCCCAATACAAGGAGTACCTGAATCGGGAATCCGCCTGTTGCTGCCTGTGCACCTTCTGGCGCCTCTGCAGTCACGATTGCATACTCACCGGCTTCAGATGTCTGGATCTTTGAGAATCCGGCTATCTGGATCTGGCCGCTTGGCGCAGGAACCTGCGAGTGGAACAGAACTTCAGTGCCATCTATTGTTCCCTTCATGTCTTTTTCTTCGGCTTCAAAAGTTCCCTCCCTGAAACTGCTCTCGCCTAGCGAATAGATTGAGGTGACTTTGGCGCCACTCTCTTCTCTAAAGAATGCGGAACTTTCAACGAGGCTGCCCGTTGGGTCGAACAAAAAGTGCCATCTTTCCATCGGTAGGTTGAAAGATTCAAAGTTCAGGATTGGCTCCTCAAACATTGCACGAGCCTCTGAATTCTCTATCTTTGCCGCAAGCTCTGGATGTGTTACCTTGAGCATGTTTATCGGCTTGTTAATCTCAAACATGCCGAATTCTGGAGATTCGAGAGTTATTGGGTCCGTGACTGAAATTGACCTTAATTCTAAGTCGACAATATCGCCTGCAAGGTTACCTTCAGAACCGGCGCTGATTACAAAGTTCTCCAAAATGGGTTTTGTCTCAATCTTGTATGATATTAAGGCGTTTTCTGCATCGCCCTTTATTGTGGCGGTGTATGCAACGTCTATTTTTGTTACATGAACTGGGCTTTTATTTTCAATAAACGCGTTGTTAAATGCAATCATGGCGCTTGGAACGCCATTAGTGCTGTTTGCGTCGCCAGTGACTTTGAACTGGACTCTTTCGTTCTTGCCCTCAAGTTCCTGTGCTATTGGACTGCCCGCAGGGTATTTTAACTCTAGATTATAGAACGCGATAAAATGACCTTCTGCTATATTTTTTTGCGGGATTAAAATCACGTTCATGTCGTTTGCAAATGCCTGTGGAACGAAACTCAATGTCAAAAGCGCGGCAAAAGTTATAGCTACAGCTGTAAGTAGGGGCCTCACGAGAACATTTCTTATTGGCCAGTTTATAATCTTTATTGTCAGCTGTCCAAAGTTAACGAATTTCGTCACGTTAGGAAGATATAGCAAAAAAAATAACTTTTACAAGCTTTGATTGTAATACTTGCCGGCGGCACCGGCTCGGTGAAACTTGTCAGGGGCATGGCCGCCATAACCGACGATATTGCGGTAATTTCCAACGTGAGCGACAACATCTGGCTGCACGGCCTGTATGTTTGTCCAGATATTGATACAATTACCTATAGCCTTGCAGGGATGCTAGACAAGAAAAAGGGCTGGGGCGTAAGTGGGGATACTTTTTCCGGCCTTGAGCAGATGAAAAAGATGGGGCAGGAAAGCTGGTTTAGGCTAGGTGACAAGGACATTGCACTGCACATCTTTCGGACAGAGTTGCTCAAAGAAGGAAAGAGCCTTTCGGATGTTTCCGACATGGTTAGGAGGAGGCTTGGAATCAAGGCGCAGATAATCCCGGCTACAGATGACTCGCTTCAGACAATGGTTTTGACCGACAAAGGCAAGATGCATCTGCAGGAATTCTGGGTCAGGGAGAAAGGAAAGCCATCAGTCAAATCAGTTAGTTTTGAAGGACTGGAAAATGCCAAGGCCAGTCGAATTGCGATTGACGCAATACGTAAAGCCGAGAGGATAATAGTTGCGCCGGCAAATCCCATATCCAGTATAGGGCCAATCATTGCGTTGTCAGAAATAAGAAAAGAGATTTCCAAAGTCAAGCAAAAAGTGGTTGCAGTTTCACCAATCATAGGCAGGTCTGCTGTAAGCGGGCCGGCACTAAAATACATGAAAGCCATGGAGGTAGAAAACTCACCTGTAGGCGTGGCGAGATATTACTCGGACTTTTTGGGAACGATGATAATTTCAAAAACAGATTCCAGGATGGCAAGCCAGATAGAAAAGATGGGCATCAGGACTTTGCAGACCAACATCATGATGCACAACAGAAAAGACGAAATCAGACTGGCCAGGTACCTCTTAAAGTGATCAAATGCGCGTCTTTGCAATAATCCCGGTAAAAAAATTCGAAAACTCCAAGACAAGACTGTCGTCTATGCTCTCCGTTGAGCAGAGAGTCAAGCTTTCAGGCCTATTGCTAAAAGATACGCTTGTCGCTTTGGCAAAAAGCAAAGAAATAGAGCAGGTGATTGTTGTCTCTAGCGACCGGCGCGCCAGGTATATCTCTGGACTGTATGGAGCAGTGTTTATCCAGGAAGAATCGGATAGCGGCGTCAATTCTGCAGTAACGCTTGCCGACAGACGCTCAAAGAATTCCGGCGCCGAGGCGACGGTGGTTATTCCGCAGGACCTGCCGATGCTTGAGGCATCAGAAATAGACTCTATGTGCAAAGAGGCCGAGAGTTATGCAAAATGCATAGTAATCTGCCCGTCAGAGCGGCGTGACGGAACCAACGTTCTTTTGCGCAAGCCGCCGTCTGCAATAGAGATCCATTACGACAACAATAGCTATAGTATGCACCTTCAGTCAGCAAAAGAATCAGGCGCCGAGGCCAGGATATACGAGTCTGAAAGATTAATGTTTGACATAGACAAGCCTGAAGACGTAGACGCGCTGGCAAAAATCGACGAGAAAAAGATAACATCAAAATCGGTGGCTGCCTTTCTAAAATCCCTAGACAGGGCTTCCTGATTGATGCTTTAGTATTCTGACCGTGCTTTGCAGTGATACAAAGATCTTGACATCGGATCCAATTTCAACAGAATCCAGGTCCGACTCGGACACTGGATACTGGACTATGGTCCCTTTTTTAATGTCGTAGACTCGGTCGTCATCAAAGATAAAGACAGACACCGTCGGAGTTATTCTTGGCTTGCCGTCAAAATGCATGATTCCAATCCCCTTGTCCACGACTTTTGCCTTGATTATTGTAAAGGAATTTGCAGACAGAATTAGTGCAGCAGAGCCCAGCAGCACAAATGCAGCGCAGAGCAGAGCCGCAAAGTCTCTCCAGTCAAGCACAGAGTACCAACTGCTGCACCAGCTTATTTTTGTTATCTTAAATATGAATCAAGTGTGCCACAATCCGTGAACGCCAACGTGCTGTCTATGACTATACCAGCGATATCTGCTGGTAGGATATCTGCAGAAGAATTTCAATCGCACTCTGGTATTGCAGGCAGGACTGTGGCAGATTCAGTGATTGAATTTCTGCTTTCGCAGGGTATAGGCAGAGCAGACGGAAAGACAATCGAGTTTGCTGCGACAGACAGGCTAAAAACCGCAATGCTGTGCATGAGGCTGGGTATTGATGCTGAGCAGGTTTCAAGACACCTGCATTGGCATGATTTTGAGATGCTGGCTTCAGAAGCGTTGCGCGCGTTTGGCTACAGGGTGCAGACAAACGTCAGGTTCACAAAACCAAGGATGGAAATTGATGTAATAGGGATTGACGGGGACTTTTCCCTTTCCATAGACTGCAAGCACTGGAAGAAAAGTAGCAGGTCATCTCTTTTGCCATATGCAAAAAAGCAAGTGCGAAGAGCTAGCGAGTTTGCCAGACGAAACAATGTACATTCTGTGCCGGTCTTGCTTACCTTGCATGCAGGCGATGTGAGGTTTATTGACAGAGTCCCTGTAGTCCCGGTCAGCCAGTTCGGGTCTTTTGTTACCGAAGTCAAGGGTTTTCTTGGCGAGATTGCAGTTGTCAGCCCATCTTCCTAAACAATCCTTAATAATAGGCCGTGCGAAATTCGACTTACTCGATGGCGGTTATCTGCAAAAAATGCGGCCTCCCTGACGACCTGTGCGCCTGCGGAGAGCTGGACAAGGAAGAAGCACGAATTGTTGTCCGCCTTGAAACAAGACGTTTCT
>QCWB01000040.1 GCA_013114715.1 Nitrososphaera sp. | reverse complement strand
GAAAATCAGCTTCGTAGGAATCCAGCCCGTTTGCATAGGGTGTCAGCGTCTTTGTCTTGTTGTGATACCAGAAAGGGATGGTATCGGCATACAACTTGCCCCTGCTATGGGCCTCGTCGGCCAGTATTGCAGACATTTCGACGTACCGTACCAGATACATTGATTGATTCTCCTCGCTTGCATGCCAGTTCGGGAACTTGTCTGGATAAATGTCGTTAATGGTGTGCGGCTCAATGTCCGTGACGTAGGCGTCAAAAAGATGGCCCGTGGCTTCTATTATCGAGCCTAGCTTGCTTCGAAGCGCACTTTCGTCGTCAAAGATGAAAAGCGGGTCTTCCATGCACATTGCTATTGTCTCCATACCCCGGGACTTGGTCTGCTCGACGAATTTTGCCAGTTTATCGTAATTCGGGTCGCCTGGCAAATCTTCCGTGATTCCTGCCAGGTAAATTGCCTTGACTCCCCTTTTCTCAAATTCGTCTATTGTCTTAAAATCAAGCAGGGATGGGTCGTCTTTCCAGTAAAGAAAAACCCTTACGTCTGTCTTTTCGCTTTTCTGGCCAAGCGCAACTACTAACGCGACGACTGCAATCGCCGAAATGGCAAGGAATGCCAAATTTTTGTTCACAATGCATCTATATCCGCAATTCCCATATTGAGATAAAGCACGGGTTTTACTACCATCTTGAGGCATTAGATTTATTTATACTGTCTGGTTGAAGGCTCTGCAATTCGCTTTCGAGCAGACAGGACATTACAACATTGGCCTAAAGTTTGCATACCTTGTATTTTCAGTGCTAAAGCGCAGATAATGAACTTAATAAAAGGCCAAAAGTTGGTAAAAGATTTTTCTCAGGCAATACCTGCAACCAGGTATTAATCACAAGATTGTGAAATACTTTCAGACATTTTGACCTAAAATAACGGCTTGAAAAAAAGAGGAATCTGTCTACCCTACATAGACAGTTCCTTTCATCCAGGGATGCAGCATGCAGTAATAGCCATGTGGTCCTTCTTTGTCAAATGTGTAGGACCAGTCTGATCCAGCCTGCATCAATCCCGAATCAAATTCAACCCCGTCGTCCGTGCTGGCGGCTGTTACTGTGTGGATAACCGTATCGTCATTTTTCCAAGTTACTTTTGTACCGTTGGAAACCGTTATCGCCGTGGGAATGTACGATTCAGTCACGGCCGGATCAAAAGACCCCTTAGCTATTGACACCTTGTCTGTCTCAACTGTATGGGTCATCTGTCCGTGGTCTGCAGGACCTGACGCTTTTAGGTCGTCGTATTTGATTATCTGCGGGTTTTCCAGTTCTCTTACCAGCGCCTCCTGCCATTCTATCATGGACTTGCTTCCCGGCATGTTGCTTGGCCTTTCGATTGACTTTAGGTTGGAATCATCTTTCAAGACATCCAGGATTGCCATGGATCCGCGTTCTTCCTGTATCCCGTGTACATGGAACATGTATCTCCCGGCCTCAGCCCATTTCGCTTCTATTATGGCAGTGTCGCCGTTTGCTATCAAATGCGTCTGAGCATGATGGGGCACATTCCATAATATTCCGGATTGCCAGACCTTGAATATCGTGCTGTGCATGTGGAATGGAGACTGCAATACGCCTCCAATTCCAATGACATAGAACCTTACTGTTTCATTCTCAACTACTTGTATTGGATTATCCATGTACTGGTTTGCATAGCCGTTGATTGGATAGAATCTGGTTGTCTCTGCCAGCGGGTTTTCTGGGTCAAACTCGCTTAGGACCATCAGATACTCGCGCGCAGGTTCCATTGGGTGATGAACGGGGTCTACTATCATTGCTCCAAACATGCCCATGCGGACATGTTCGGTTGTCGGAAATGCATGACAGTGATACATGAAAAGACCGGCCTCATGGGCCACAAAATTATAGGTGTATTCTTCTCCAGGCAACACCTGAGGTATGACTCCATCATTTGCAGAGTTGTGAGTACCGTGGAAGTGTATCGTATGCGCGTACGGAGTTTCATTCTTAAACTTGACAGAGACCTCGTCTCCTTCATTAAATCTGAGTGTGGGGGCCGGTATAGTTCCATTGTACGTCCAGACTTTTGCCTTTACTCCCTTTGAGACTTCGATTTCTGCATCCTGCGCAATCAGAGTATATTCTCGTTTTTGCGGATTAGGATTTTCGGCCTTTGGATAGACATCTTTGGCTGTTATGTACGCAGATGAGATGGTTGACGTATTGGAGCTGTTTGGTTCTGCCTGTGTTACCATGCCTTTTCCTCCGTATTGGTAAAAAAATCCTGCAGTCAGGCCTATGCCAATAATTACTCCAGCTACTATGTACCATAAACTACGCTTTTTCAATGTTTGTTACTTCCTTTCAATGGGTAAAATCACTACTACTTGGACACGACGAGATAAAGGACCTGCTCCTGTCCGGTTATGAGTTGTCTAAAGCGTTTTGATCTAGGAATAATGGATTATGATTCAATACTGCCATAAACTTCTTTTTTCAACACGAATACCTATTGTAATGTATTGAATTTGATGTTATCCTCTGATTGACCTAATGATTAAACTTGTACATTATGCAAAAGTAAATGGAAGTTACGGGAAACATTTTGTAAAAAAACTAGAGAGATATTTTCCCTTCTCTAGTCCTGACCGGAAAAAGGCAGTTCTTTATACCCATCTCAGTCAATCCAAAAGTCCGCTTTTTTTCAGCAATGGGATGATTTTCTGAAGTATGATCGGCTCGTGCTCTGATTCAACGTCAAACGAAACCATAAAGATAAAGTTGCCGTTTAGCGGGATTACGGCCCTTCTTATCTTTTCATACAAGGCAAAGGCATAAACGGTTTTTCCAAGGAACACTTCCAAGGTCCTCCTTGAGCCCATGCGCAGTATCGACTGTGCTGCAGACAATTCTGATTTTTCCTTTGTCAGCAGCGGAACCTGGCCCTCCCTGTATGCGCTTGCAACAATATCGCCAAGGTCGTTAACCAATGCAGCAAACCTTATCGACTTGTCAAGGGTCAGGACTTCCCGGCAAAGTTCCTGGTCAATATCATACATTTATGATATGTCTGCCAGACATGCTCAAATACATTTTCTTTATCAAGACTGTTTTTTCACCGCGTTTACGGTAAATACGTCAGAATAAAACCGGCCTGGCTGGGAGCTGGTTTTTCTAATGTGAATTTTGTCAACAAGGTCAGACCCGAAGGTCTTGCCGCGGTATTTTGCAAAGGCCCTGCCGACTTCCAGCGGTCTGTCCTTGGCGTGGAAGATTGTTATCCGGGGCACAAAAGGTTTGTCTGGTTCAATGCCCACTTCTTTCATCTTTGCCGCAACTTTTGCAGCCAGGTCTGTCAGCCGCCATCCGCTCTGCTCGTCAACTCCAAGTCCTATTGTGCTTGCAGAGTCAGGCTCCGGATATCCTGTTATCCCGGCATAAGTCAACCTGATTGGCTCAAACTTTAGCTCTGATAATTTTGCCTTTATCCTGCCCACCATACCCTCGTCCTGCTCTCCAAGAAACATCAAGACAAAGTGAAAATTGTTTCTTTCAACCGGGCTTGCCTCGCTTGAGCTCCAGGTATTGGACATGATCTCTTGCTGCAGCTTTATTATTCCGGCCTTGGCAGACACGTCGGCAGCTATAAAAATGCGCATTATACTCCTTAGAACATTCTCTTATGTATACACTGTCCCAATAGCAAGATGCACTAGTTTTTCAATTTGTCTGAAATCCATTTATAGTTGCTGTGACGGATTATTTACGGTAAAAATGAGCACGATAGAAGACGTAGTAAAAGAATTTACTGAGGCAGACAATGCAATCAGAGCTGTTTTTCCAAAAGTCGACCCCGTTCTGGTCATTAGGCTGATTTTTGATCAGAAAGAAAGTAGAAGAGATAATATCTACACTCTTGAGATAATCATAAAGAAGGGACAAGATCTGGAAGAAATCAGAGATCACATTATCCGGGAAACTGGTATGGCTCCTGGCTTTTATCTGGGCGGGACAAAGATTGTAGTCACACAACAACTTGATCTCAAGGCTTTGAAGACAATTAACGACTTTGAAGAGGTATTGGAAATTAAAGGAAGTCAGTATGGCGCTGGCGGTGCCACAGACTTTTAGTCTCGTTTGGTAACATTATGGCGAGATGACAACTACGCATTGTCATCTACGGGCCACCTTTTTCAAGTTGTAGATCATTGTTATGTGTTGTTTTTATTTCCGTACTGTGAATTTTGCTGCGGCCCTTGGAGTGCGGAATATGCAACAAGCAAGAAGACATGCCTTTTAAATGTCGGTACTGCAAAGGGATTTTCTGCTCAGATCACCGGCTTCCCCCAAACCACGGCTGCCTGTTTCTAAACGAGTTTCTAAAGCAGCCGCAAAAAGACCGGGAATTTCTAGAACATCTGGACGGCAAATACGCAAGTCCGGGGCAAAAGATTGCCAGCAGCATCAGAAACACGGTGTTGCTGCGGTTTTCTAAAACTGAAATCCTGCATCTTATTATCGGCGCGGCTCTAGTCACGGCAGTAGGCATGTCAATTTCCGGTTTTCGGCTCCGGCCGGACTATCTTGCGATATTTGTCAGCGCTTTTCTGATACACGAGCTTGCGCACAAGTTCCTGGCGCAATTCTACAACGCCTGGGCGGAATTCCGCGTGCAGTTGTACGGGGCAGTCATCACCGCGTTTTCCGCGCTGCCTTTCATCCCGTTCAAGTTCATCGCTCCTGGTGCAGTATTTATCAGCGGGTCTGTCAGCGAGCGCAGAAACGGCAGGATAGCGTTGATAGGTCCACTGACTAACCTTGCGCTTGGGGCCGGCTTTCTACTTGCATATTTCGTATTCGGCTCGCAGATACTGCTCATCGGAGCAAGGTTCAACGCCTGGATTGCTGTATTTAACCTGATTCCGTTCATGGGGCTTGACGGCGCCAAGATATTTGCCTGGAGCAAGCGCGTCTGGATTCTGGTCATGGCTGCAGGAATCGGGCTGTATGCCGCAAGCGACCTTGCCACCGGCAGGTTCCTTGGAATTTTCGGTTAGCCGATCAAAACAATAAATAAATTGATTGCAAGTCCAGTAAACTCGTGAATAACAATCAACAAGGTAATTCCGGTCTGGAAATAGACGCGACCAAGCTAAAAGAAAAACTGGACAAAGGAGAAGACGTGTTCATACTAGACGTCCGGACTCCAGAAGAGTACGACGCCTGGAGGCTATCATACGACAAGCACGAAAAGACGCCGCTGATTCCTGTCGACAGGTTGTTTATGTCTCGCAAGCTAATAGAAGATAACCTTCCAAAGGACAAGGAAATTGTAACTCTCTGCTCACACGGCAACAGGTCAATGATGGCTGCACAGATGCTCTCTAGGATGGGCTACAAGGTAAAAAGCGTCAAGGGTGGCATGTCTGCCTGGAACCATGTCTATGATGCTACAGAACTGTCTTTGCCAAGCCTGTCTTTACTAGGAGCCAGAGTCTGGCAGCTGCGACGCATTTCCAAGGGCTGCATGACTTATGTCGTTGCCGCAGGCAATACCGCTACCGTGATCGACTCTTCGTGTGACATAAGCAATTCTGTCTTGGCCGTTGCGCGGGAAAACGGATTGACTATAACAAACGTGGTTGACACGCACATGCACGCAGACCATGTCTCTGGAATGTCCATGCTTGCAAGAGAGACAGGGGCAAAGGCGCACATCAGCGCTGCAGAGGGCTATGCACCGTCAAGCGATGCCGGCGTTATTCCAAATCAGATTTCAGACGGCTACAAGATACCTGTTGGAAACAACGTCTATCTGCGGGCAATCCACACTCCTGGCCACACTGACGGCAGCGTGTGCTTTGCGCTGGAAAAAGACGGCGCGCAATACAACGTCCTGTTCACTGGAGACACGATATTTGTCAATGCAGTTGGCAGGCCGGACCTTCGTGACAAGGCACAGGAATTTGCAGATAGCCTGTACCACACGTACCAGGGCAAGATCTTGACTTTACCGGACGAGACAGTAATCCTGCCTGCCCATTTTGACACCAATACAATAACTCCAAAGCACGGCGAGCCGATAACCGAGAAAATAGGTGAGGCAAAAAAGAACATCAAGGTGCTTTCAATGAACAAAGAAGAATTCGTAAAGTTCATGGTATCCAGCGTTCCGCCACGGCCAGCAAACTACAGGACCATAATCAGCATCAACAAGGAGCTGCTGCCCTGCGACCAGTTCAACATGGGCGACCTTGAGGCCGGACCAAACTCCTGCGCCATACGCATGTAAGACTAGTCTGAGGGCGGACCTTGGTAGTCCATTGCCGTGCCGCTTTTGCGCTGGCCGTCAATGGACGTGACGGTCCTTGTTGATTTTACGCCTTTGATGGCCCTTATCTTGCTGATTACCTGGTCTATTGAATTTCCGACTGGAAGCTCTATTCTAACTATCAAGTCAAACTCGCCGAGCACTCCTTCAACTGATATCACGCCTGGAGTCGCGGCTATCTCTTCAAGGACGGTTCTTTCCATCCCCGGGAGGGTGTTGACCATCACAAATGCGCCTGGCATACGATGATATCATTACAAGCCATTAAATAATATTTTCAGTCCATCTTTTGGTGCTGCATACGCGCCAGCTTGAAAAATCCCTATCGCACTTTTTTAGCCATCTCTGCAGTAAGCCTGCGAAGGGCTTTTGACATGTCTGCCGGATCAAGACGGACATCTAGGATGCAGAACTGCTTTTCTTTTATGGACGCGGCAAGAGCCTTGTCTAAATCCTCTTCTGAAAGCACGGAAAATCCCCTTCCCTTTCCTATCAACTTTGGTACGCTTGCATAGTCCCAGTTCACCAGGTCATTAAACGAGCCGTCAAGAAGCAGCCTCTCTGTAAGATACCCGCCGTTATTCAGAACCACGACAATCGGGTTCAAGCCGTACCTGCCGGCGCTGGTCAGCTCCGTTCCAGTCATCTGAAACGCGCCGTCTCCAACTAGCACTAGGGGTCTTAGGTCAGGTCTGGCTGTCTGCGCGCCGATGCAGGCAGGCACTGCAAAACCCAAAGATGCATAGTACGCCGGCGAAAGGAACTGCGTGTTGCCTCTTATCACTAGTTCTGTGCTTGCAAACAGCGCATCGCCTACGTCAGTTATTACTATCATGTCGTCTTTTAGAAACTTGTTGAGAGCCTGAATCATGTATCTTATGGTTACCGGCTTTTTGGAGGCCTTTGCCCTGCGAGGCAGCTTGCGCCGAAATATTGTTTGCGGCTGCCTGGATTTTATCCCGAGGCCTGACAGGCCTTTTATAAAATCTGCAAACAATACGCCTTCGTAATGGTGGTGTTTGATGGATATCTTTTCGCTGGTGGCAAAAATCAGCTTGCTTTTGTCAATTCGCGCCGAAAACATGCCCAAGGTGAGGTCCGTCAGCATCGCGCCTAGGATGATTGTGCAGTCGCTTGCTTCCACGTAGCGCCTGACTGATTCTTCACCTACCGCGCCCTGGTAAATCCCGATATAAGCTGGATTTAGCTCGTTTATTACAGACTTGCTGAGTATGGTAGATGCCACGGGGATTCTTGTTCCGTCTACGAATTCAAGCAGGCTGTCCTGCAGGCCAAACCTGTGGACCTCCTCGCCGGCTAGAATCACCGGCCTTTCTGCCTCGTTTATCATGGCTGCTGCTTCTTGCAGCGACTCTGCAAGGGACGTTTGGTCGGTCCTTGGAATCACTGCATTTCTTTGGTGTATGTGGCCGCCTATCTTGGCCATCACCATGTCCCTTGGCAATTCAACGTAGACTGGGCGCTTGAATTGAATTGCAGCAGCCAAAACACGTTCTATTTCGTCTACAGCTGTCTGGCTGTCTGATAGGACCGTGGAGGCTACGGTGACCTGCTCAAAAACCTTCTTCTGGGTGTCAAAATCACGGACCTTGTGGTGAAGAAGCGGATCTTTTTCCTGCTCCTTTACGCCAGGAGCCCCGCTTAACACGACTACCGGCGACTTTTCGGCGTATGCCTGAGCCGTAGTATTTACTATCTTTAGGCCTCCAACTCCATACGTGACGCAGACAAGGCCAAGGCCGTTTAGCCGGGCGTAGGCGTCGGCTGCAAAGCCTGCTCCCTGCTCGTCGCAGGTATTGATTATCTTGATGCTGCTTTTGTGCATCTGGTCATAAAAGGCCAGAACATAGTCTCCTGGCACTCCAAAGGCATGACGCACGCCATGCTCGTAGAGCCTATCTATGAGGTAGCCAGATATGGTGTCTTGCACACCAAAAAAGATCCTTTCTTTGTATTTAAGCATCCTTTACTACCTTAGTCGGTGGTCTTTGCTTCTGATGTTTTCTACCATCTGTTCTGTCTTTGAGAGGCTCTGATCAAAATACGCAATTATCTCCATGCCTGGCGCGCCGTATGGGTCGTCCATCTTTCTTACAAAGTGCTTGCCGTTTGCTTCTTTGAGCGTTGAGACAAGCGGTCTGCTTGCAGCCAGGTTTCTGTATTCCAGTATTGCCCAGTACCAGCCGCCGTACTGCCTAGCAGAGTCCAGCTCTGAGAGCAGATCGAATTTCTTTGTTCTGGCGGACAGCTCGCTTTGAATCCTGCTAAAATCCGCCTGGCTGGCCGGGATGTTTAGTTCAAACACGTCTGAAATCTGGACTAAAAGGCAGTCAACTGCTCCGACCAACTGCGACAGAAAACCGTCAATCTCTATCTCGGACGAGATGACGGCAGATTCTGATAAAATGCTCTGGTGCTCCTCAATTCTTTTGAGGTTATCAAGATGCTGCTGCGCGGCGTAAATCCTGAACCTGGGCCTGTCCTGCAAGAACTTTGGAGCGTCTGAAATCCCTTCCAACTGCTGCTATTGGATAATCTGGTTGTTTAAAGCGTTTGTTGCAGAAAGATTATCTTTATCCACTGATCATGTACAGTACTTGTCGACAGAAAAATCTGCCATCTGGTTTTCTCATGTTGAAGACAGATACGTCGCAGATCTAGAAGTCGGCAAAAAGAAATTTTATTGGACCGGCAGCCTGCAGACCTGGGACTGGAGCAACTGCACAGTTTCTGCCGTAAAGGCAGCCAGCAAGCTGCGAATAGTGATACGCAGCGAAAAATCAATCCAAAGCGAGTACAGGAAAAAACAGGTGGTTCTGCGCTACATGCTTGGATTTGATACCGACTACCTGAGCATAAAGCCGCCGGCAGAAGAGCAATACCGCGAACCGATAAGCAATCGAGACCAGCAATACGGCCCTCCAAAAACTAGGTGGGTAGTTCACCTTGACAGCATGCATGATATCTGGCAGTGGAAAGACGGTTCAGACATCTCTCAAAGCGAGATTTACAGAGCATATCTTTCTCTTTTGAGAATCATAAAAGAGCCGCCGGCAAACTCTGACAAGAATCTCTTTAACGTGTATCCCAACGATGACAACGAGATTGGAAGAAAAATCGTGCCGGTTGTTTACCAGCCGGCAATAGATTCCTGGAAGAATTTCCTCAGAGAAGTTCACTGCAAGGTTGTCGAGCATGACGATAAAGGCAGGCCAAAAAAGATTGAAGTGTCGTTGATGTTCAACAACGAGCAACTGCGGCAACATGCCATTGCCAACAGAATCTATGAATGGTTCCGGGGGCTGTTCTACGGCCGTACAATAGACATAGAGAGTTTCTTTATCCAGTGCAAAGACGAGCCGGAACTGTTTGATTTTCCAGACATCTACAGTGGGGACTACGGCATCCAGAGCGACACTATTCACATACCGCGATACGGCGTAAGGATAAAGTACTACGTTGGCAACGGCCGCCACCCGATAATCTTTATCAACACATCAAACCACGCCATGGCAGAGCATGACACTAACCACCGGCTGTGGAAATGGGAGTACATTGCCTGGCAGCAGGACGGGCCGGTGGATTTTGGAGAAGAGTCGCGCTCTGAGATTGATAACCGCTTTAGGCCAAAGCTTCGATTCTGGTAATCTCAAATGTTACGGTTCTGTCAAAACTTAAATCAAACAACACGTCTCAAAACCATTCAACGTTGAAAGCAGATTTGGCATATTTTGAGTCAGACACTATACCCGTTTGGATTCTGGCGTATTGCCGGACCGGGCCAAAGGGTATCTTTAATTGTTTCCTAATCTGAGCCTCCAATCTCTTGCTCTTCCATCAAGCCGCGAAGAATTCTCGTATTAACTTCGTCGATATCAAGGTGGGCCTGCAGATATTTGTTCAGATCCGTGGGAGATACAGTTCCAATCATTTTCTTCTCAGAGTTCACCACGACTAGATGTCTTAATTTATTGGCAAGCATGATGTCGGCAGCAGTTTCAACCGTTGCCTGCGGATCTATGGTTGCCAGTGGAGTAGACATTATC
>QCWB01000039.1 GCA_013114715.1 Nitrososphaera sp. | reverse complement strand
GGCGTGGGCGGCTTCATCCACACAATTTCCACAGTATCCGATATTTCAGGAGACGGGCTTGATGATGTGGTAATGGGATCAGAAGACCGCAAGGTCTACTCCATCAACGGCAAGACCGGCAAAACACTGTGGAGCTATACTACAAACCAGCCTGTTCAATGGGTGATTCCGGTGGAAAACCCGGTCACGATATTCGCGGGTTCTAAGGACAATTCAGTTTTCCTGCTGGACAAGACCGGCAGTCTGGAATGGAAGATTGACGATGCTGGCAATAATTCTGTCAGCTCGCAGAACGTTTGTTATGCGAATCTTCGTACAATTCGCGTTATCTCTGACATCAACGGCGACGATAAGCCTGATCTGCTTGCAGTTGCAAGCACAGGAGACGCCTGCATAAAAAATAGCAGGTTTGTGGCCGCTGCCATAAACTCTGCCGACGGCGATTATCTATGGAAGTATGAGCATGAACAGGAATTGCATTCGCTCAAGGAAAGCAACATTGCAAGCAGCCCCGTAGCAATAATTGACCTTGACGATGACAAATTCCTAGACGTTGTGCTGGTGGACAACAACGACATCTTTTATACAATAGACGGAAAAACTGGCAAAGCAACAACAAGCGACAAGATAACTTCAAACGGGCTGATATGGAAGCTGGAGGCAATCCCGGACATCAACAAGGACGGCACGATGGACGTTCTGGCTTTTCATGCCGTTGCCGGCGGCGGAGGGCCAAATTATGCACGGATAAGCGCAATAGACCTCAAGTCGATGACAGAGGTCTGGAAAATCGATGTCGGGGACAACACCTACAAGAGCGGCGCGATATACTCTGCCGCAGCAATAGACGATAAAACTACTTCATATCTGGCGGTAATTCAAAGGCTGGACGACGATCTGCATATTGTTTTGCTCGATAGCGTAAACGGCGATCAGCTATGGAAGCTTGATCTTGGAGAAGACAAAAGCCGCAACGACCTGCCAAAACATTATCCTGTGGCAAGAATCCCAGACCTGGATGGGGATGGCTTTGATGAAGTAGCGGCTGGCTCTATTAACTCTAGCGTGTATCTGCTGTACGGCAAAACCGGTGAAATAAAGTGGCAGTACCCTGTCAATAGCAAAGTTGATGTGTTAAATTTCATTGCACAGGATGACAAACCAGATATTCTGGCTGGAGATTCGGTCAACAGGGCATATGTCCTAGCAGGCATAACAAGAATCGAGTCAAGTCTGACTGTAAACCTTTCATCAGAGTCGATCGAGGCCTTGTCGCAGCTGACCGTCTCAGGAAGAGCCGTGCCAGTATTGCCCGGTGAGTTGGTCGAACTGGTGTACAAAGATCCTGACGGCCAGGTCTTTAGCCATGCAGCGATTATTACAAAAGATGGCAGCTACGCCAGCACCATTTACCCTGAAAAGGAGGGCAAGTGGAGTGTGTACGCCGTCCTAAAGGGAGAGGGAAACTATGCTAGTGTAAAGAGCAAGACACTTGATTTCACAGTAGTAGGAAGAGTTTCAAGCAACATCTACAACCTGCAGGTAGGCGAGGTGTTTTACCCGTTAAGATACACCATTGATGCCGGCTCTGTAAAGCAAGTCACTATTGAAAACACATCCTTGAAGGTTGGACTGGATACAGACACGGAAGGATCTTTGTCCATACATCTTCCAAGGACGGTGATAGACGCCAGGGACAAAGACTTCATTGTAACTATTGATGACCAAATAGTAAGGTTTGAGGAGGCCGAATCTAACACTGAAGAGCGAGTCCTTGTTATACCCTTCCCTAGAGACGCAAAAGAGATAACGATTACAGGTACCCATGCCATACCGGAATTCGAGGCAATAGCAGTACTCTCGCTGGCTGTGGCAATGGTTCTGATCATCCACACAAAAAAGAAAGCGCGTCTTTTTTAGAATCTATCTTTAGCGTCTCTTGCCTACACGCCTGTTTATCCTCAGCATGATGATGCCCGCAACGCCCCATAATATTACTGCCGGGATGTGAAGCTGCATAAACCAGGCCGCTCCGCCTGCTACTGCAAAAGCCATGCCCAAAATGGCCGTGGCCTGCCTTTTTCCGACCACGCCTAGAACGACTCAAAACCCTTTACTGGCTTTTTAGACGTGTCAAACAACCTAGATCTCGATTGTTTGGCCAGCATTTCAAGCAACTTTTTGCCGGCCTGCATCTTGCGCTTCTTTAGCTCCGGATCGGCAACCTGCTGCTTTGAATACTTGCCTATCACACTGCCAAAATCCATGCCGACTAGGACGATGCTCTTTGCGCCAAACTCCTCGGCTAAAAAGACAGACCTGTCGCCGTCGGTAAAGCCGCCAAAATTGTAGACGTTGTCAACCGGCATCACCTGGGTCGTGCCGATTATCTTCTTGAACTTGGGGACCAGTTTTTTGAGCATCTCGGTGTTGTCGCCGTGAGCATGCACGACCATAATGGCGCCCATCTTTTCTGCTTTCTGCAACGCCGCCGGCGCGCCGTCAAGGTCGGTGACTACAATGTCCGGCTTTATCTTGTTTTCAAGCAGCGCCTGCACTGCCCCGTCGGCAGCTATCTTGACAAAACCCTTGTTCTCTTTGATAGTCTTTATCATTTCGTCCAGACTGGGGCCAGCCCCGATAACAAAAACATCTTTGCCAGACAGTTTTTTCTGCAGGACCTTGGTGTCAAGGGCCTTTCTTTTTATCATGCCAGAAAGCATATTTGCTGCCTCCTGGTCTTGCTCCGTGCTATATCCAAACTCTGCACGGATTGTCTGGTAATACGGGAACCAGTCGACGAATTTCACAAATTAAAAAGCGTGAACTTTAGTATTAATATCTTGTGTGACTGCAAAACCATAATAACGGTATCTAGCCCCACTAAACAAATCACCTCAATGGAACCTAGAGAACCCAAGATACAGAGCAAGTCATGGAACCACGAAATTGAAAAAGAGATACTGAGCAGCTGGGAAAAAAATGATATTTACAAATTTTCGATAACAGACCGGCCGGCGTTTGTGATAGACACCCCGCCGCCATACCCGTCAGGCAAGCCGTGGCACATGGGAGCTGCGGCACATTACGCGCAGATAGACATGATTGCCAGAACGGCCAGGATGACTGGAAGAAACGTCCTGTTCCCTATTGGCATTGACAGAAACGGCCTTCCAGTCGAGATCTACACCGAGAAAAAATACAAAGTCCGGATGCGGCAGATGGATCGGCAAAAATTCCTTGACCTCTGCAAGGGCGCCCTAGACGAGCTTGAAGCCGAGATGCTCGAGATAATGAAGAACATGGGCCTCTCTGGAAATTTCAAAGAGTATTATCGAACGGATTCTGACGAATACCGCGCCCTGACCCAGCGCACTTTTATTGAGCTGTGGAACCGCGGGCTGGTATACCTGGCAAACAGGCCAAACAATTACTGCTCTGATTGCGGCACTACCATAGCTGACGCCGAGATAATCTACGATGACCTGCCTACCAAGCTGGTCTACATGAAGTTCAAGCTGGCCGGCTCTGACGAGCAGATAATCATAGCTTCTACCCGGCCAGAATTGCTGTTTGCCTGCCAGGCAGTCATAGTCAACCCGGAAGATGAGCGGTACTTGGACTACCAGAACAAGCAGGTGGTTCTGCCGCTGTTTGGACGAACGGTGCCAGTCAGGTTCCACCATTCTGCCAAGCCAGAGTTTGGATCCGGCGCCGTCATGGTCTGCAGCTACGGAGACCAGAACGACGTGCAGGTGTTCCGGGAGCTTGGGCTAAAGGAAATAGTCGCATTAAACGAGAACGGCTTTACCAGCGAGTCCGCCGGCCCCTATTCTGGTCTTCGTGTGAACCAGGCAAGGGCCAAGGTAGTTGAAGACCTGAAAGCTGCCGGGCTTGTCGAAAAAGAGGAGAGCATCATGCATCGGACGCCACTGTGCGAGCGAAGCAAGACTCCGATAGAGATTATCCCGTTGCACGACTATTATGTCAAGCAGCTGGATTTCGTGCCGCAGCTGCGGGAAATGTCTGCGAAACTGAAATTCCATCCCGAGATGCATAGGCAAATTCTGCTCAACTGGCTTGACTCGATAGCCATAGACTGGCCGGTCTCGCGCCGGCGGTTCTATGGAACAGAGATCCCGATCTGGTACTGCAATTCCTGCAAGTCGCCAACCCTGCCGGAGCCCGGAAAATACTACCGGCCGTGGAAGGAAAAGCCGCCGTTTTCCAGCTGCCCCAAGTGCGGCGCAACGGAATTCACGGGCGAGGACCGGACCTTTGACACCTGGATGGACTCTAGCATCAGCCCGCTTTTCGTCACAAAATTCTCAAAAGACCAGCGGCTTTACGACTATGCATACCCTGCAGCACTCCGGCCGCAGGCCAAGGACATCATCCGGACCTGGCTTCATTACACCATGCTTCGCTGCGTACAGCTTACGGATCAGGTGCCCTGGACCGATGTCTGGATAATGGGCTACGGCGTCGACGAAAAAGGAGAGAAGATGAGCAAGAGCAAGGGCAACGTGATAGACCCGTTCCCGGTGATACAGCGGTATGGCGCCGACACGTTCCGGTTCTGGTCAGCAAGCGAGGCCAACCTGGGCTACGACTTTAGGTGCTCGGAGCAACGGATCGCCGGAGCCCAGAAGTTCATGTCAAAACTCTGGAACGTTGGACGGTTCCTGTCCTCCTTTGATTTTGCTGACAAGCCTGCAGAGCTTGAAGCTTCAGACAAATGGATACTGTCAGAGCTGGCCAAGCTGACAGAAGAATGCAAGCGCGGCTACGAAGAATACAACTTTTTTGTGCCAGCCAACGCTATCCGGGATTTCGCCTGGAACGTTTTTGCAGCGCATTACCTGGAGATGGTCAAGGCCCGCGCGTACAGCCCAGAAAAGCCTGGACACAAGTCTGCCCTCTACACATTGCACAAGTGCCTAAGCACTGTGTTGCTTTTGCTAGCGCCGATAACTCCGTTTATCACTGAGGAGCTCTGGACAAAAATATACTCTGACAAAAGCATACACCACCAGGACATGC
Organism: Nitrososphaera sp.; assembly: GCA_013114715.1. Classification (GTDB taxonomy): domain Archaea; phylum Thermoproteota; class Nitrososphaeria; order Nitrososphaerales; family Nitrososphaeraceae; genus Nitrososphaera. Next base: position 5,386 of record QCWB01000039.1, on the reverse strand, counting down.
CGTACCACAACGGCCAGCTGGCAGAGACAGACATGACCAAATTCACAAAAACAATAACCGACTTTAACTCGCTTGTCTGGAACAAGAAAAAAGAGACTATTTCGCCGGAGACTGGCAAGCCGCTCTCGCTAAAGGACCCGATAAACATCGCAGTCCCAGAAGACCTGGCAATATTTGGCAAGGACCTTGAAGAGATGCACAATTTACAGAAATGAAGGCCATCACTTTCCACCAGCATGGCACGATCGATGTCCTGAAATACGAAGATGTTCCGGATCCGACCGGAAACATTGTCATTGACGTACAGTACTGCGGCGTAAATCATCTTGACATCTGGACAAGACAGGGGATTGCAGGAAAAAAGATCAGGCTGCCGCACATCTGCGGCTGCGACATTGTGGGCACCGTACGCAAATCCGCTTCCGGCTTTGAGGCCGGCGAGCGAGTCATGGTATACCCTGGGCTCAGCTGCGGCCAGTGCGAATCCTGCAGAGCAGGACGTGAAAACCAGTGCAGCAAGTTTGCGATACTTGGCGGGATGAGCGACTATGACGGCGGCTATGCGCAGCAGGTCTCTGTGCCGGCTGCAAACCTGGTCCGGCTGAACCTGGAAAGCAAAACAGCAGCTACCCTGGCAGTATCCTACCTGACTGCATGGAATATGCTTTCTACCAATGGCGCAAAGGCCGGAAAATCCGTCCTTGTATACGGGGCTGCAAGCGGGGTTGGCATGGCCACGATACAGCTTGCAAAGGCCATGGGGCTGTCGGTCATCACAACGGCCGCAGGCAAGGACAAATCAGCGTTTGGAAAAAAGCTGGGTGCAGATTATGTCATTGACAGACTAAGCCAGGACATCGCCGCCGAGGTGACGAAGCTTACCGATGGCCATGGGGTGGACATTGTCATAGACCATGTTGGCGCGGCCACCTGGCAGACAAGCATTGCCTGCTGCAGGATAGGCGGCCGGATGGCTGTCTGCGGCATGACGTCAGGCAACGATGCAACAGTTCCAGTGCGGATGTTTTACAGCAAGCAGATAACGATGACCGGCGCGCTGCTGGGCTCAAAAAAACAGCTTTTAGAGCTAATAGATTTTGTTTCAGAAAACAGGATACGCCCGGTTATTGATTCTGTTTTTGAACTCAAAGACACAGGGCAAGCACAGACAAAAATGGAGCAGGGCCTTCACGCAGGCAAGATCCTGCTCAGCTGCGGCTAGGCTTTTCCGTTCTTTAGCATTTCTATGGTGTCTTCCGCAATATCCATCGCGGTATGCGAGTCCAGGTTTGGCTCCAGTGCCAGCACCAGCGTGTTTTTGTCAAGGTAGAACGTCAGTATAGAGAGTTTTTCGCGCTCGACGTAGGCAAAACGCGCCTTTCCCATGTTCTGGTCAAATTTCTGCCGCATGGACTTGCGCAATGCAGTCTGGGCAAGGTAAAGTTCATCATTGGCCTGGTCTGTTACCGGTGCAGTGTTTTTGCGCATTCCGCCAGCAACGACGGTACCAATGTCATCTATCACACAGGCATAGCGTATGTCTTCATTTAGATCAAAGAGTCGGTCGCATAGCTCTACAAAATTCATATTCTTATCTTCAAACCGCTCTCTTTTTACTATTTTGCTAGACGCGCCCAAATTGCAAATAAATTACAGCAAGACAAGGCAGTATCATTGGCCGCAATCGGAAGTGTAGTTGTTGGCAAGGATCTGGTGCGGGTGATGGGCATTATCAACGCCAGCCCGGAATCTTTCTACAGAGGATCCATCAGGACCGACACGCAAGACATCGCTTCCGCTGCAAAGGAGATGCAGCGCGCCGGCGCGCAGATAGTCGATATAGGCGCAATGTCTACCGCACCTTATCTGGAAACCATGGTATCCGTGGATGAAGAGGTCCGCCGGCTAAAGCAAGCAATCAAGGCAGTCAAGGACAGCTGCAGCCTGCCGGTATCCGTCGACACGCCACGTGCTGATGTGGCTAAAGAGGCAGTCAAGGCAGGAGCAGACGCAATCAACGACGTGACGGGTCTGCAATACGACAGCAAGATGGCCAGCGTCATTTCGGAAGCCAAAATCGCAGTGATCCTAGGAGCGTACAGCAGGCAATCTGCATCAGGCAGAATATCAGGCACGATTGCGGCACTGAGGCAGAGCCTGTCTGCAGCAAAAAAGGCCGGCATCAAGCAAGACAAGATCATAATCGATCCGTCAATCGGGTTTTTCAGAAGCGAGGGCAAAAACCCGTTTTTTACAAAGATGACTGATATGCCATGGTACACGCGCGACATCGATATCCTGTCAAACCTTGGTAAACTGCGCAAGCTTGGCAGGCCAATCTGCGTTTCCGCGTCTAGAAAATCGTTTATCGGTCATCTACTTGGCCTGCAGCCAGAAGACCGGCTTGCCGCCTCTCTGGTCTGCGAGGCTGTTGCTGCCATCAACGGAGCAAGCATAATCCGAACACACAACGTCCGGCAGACCGTGCAGGCCTTGACAATGCTCCAGCTCGTCCGCTAGCAAACGCTTATAATCCTACAAGCGGACTACTCAACAAGGTAATATTTGGACTTTAGAGAAGGTCTGACATTTGACGACGTGCTTCTCGTTCCTAAACGCTCTCCAATAGTTTCTAGATCGCAAACGGACGTGCGCACGCGGCTTTCTCGCAACATCAACCTAAACATCCCGCTTGTCAGCGCAAACATGGACACCGTGACAGAGTCACATATGGCGATCGCCATTGCAAGGGAGGGGGGCATCGGAATAATCCACCGCTTCATGACAATCCAGGACCAGGTTGACGCCGTCCTGAAGGTAAAACGCTCTGAATCCGTTGTGATAGAGCAGCCATACACGGTCAAGCCGGACGCAACCGTCCTAGAATTGCAGAAAGTCATGGCGCAATACGGCGTGTCTGGCCTTCTGGTTGAAGACGCCGGCAAGCTGGTAGGCATCATCACAAGACGCGATATCACTTTTGAAAATAATCTAAAGCGCAAGGTCTCTGAATTGATGACAAAAGACGTGATCACGGCAAAGGCAGGCACCACGATAGACCAGGCTAAGGACATACTGCGCAAAAACAGAATAGAAAAACTTCCGCTAGTTGACAACAAGAACCGGATTGCCGGTCTTGTAACGAGCAAGGACATCATGATGATGGAGCAGTACCCGCTGGCATCAAAGGACAAGAAAGGACGACTGCTTGTAGGCGCTGCAGTTGGAGTAAAAGGCGATTATCTGGAGCGCACTGAAGCCCTGCTTGAGGCAGGCGCCGATACCATAGTAGTCGATATTGCGCACGGCCACAGCGAAAACGCGATAAACACGGTCAAGTACATTAAAAAGGCATTTCCAAACTGCGATTTGATTGCAGGAAACGTGGCAACCGGCGAAGGCGCAAGGGACCTGATAAAGGCCGGCGTCGATTCCGTCAAGGTTGGCGTTGGCTCTGGCTCGATATGCATAACAAGGGTCGTCACAGGCTCTGGAGTTCCGCAGCTGACCGCAGTCATCGACGCAGTCGAGGCTGCCAAGGACTATGACATCCCGGTAATCTCTGATGGCGGCGTGCGGACTTCGGGAGATTTGACAAAGGCCCTGGCTGCCGGCGCGTCAGCAGTGATGATAGGCAGCATGTTTGGCGGCACTGATGAAAGCCCGGGCAAGACTCTGGTCAAAAACGGCAAGAAATACAAGATGTACCGCGGAATGGCCTCCTTTTACGCATCGCTGGGAAGAAAATACCGGGAGGAAGGCCCCGAGGTTATCGATTCAGAAGACCTAAATGACTTTGTTCCAGAAGGGGTAGAAGCTACCGTCCCGTACAAGGGAAGCGTCGTTGAAATCATCAGGCAGCTGGTCGGCGGCCTTCGCTCCGGCCTAAGCTACTGCGGGGCAAAGACTATCCCAGAGATGCAGCACAACGCTGAATTCATAAAGATGTCGCCAGCCGGCTACAAGGAAAGCCAGCCGCATGACGTGGATGTAATGTAACGGGGTTGTGTTGTTGGCTTCTGCAAAGCTCTTTTATGCAACCATGGCTGCAGGGGCCGTCTTTATCGTCATCGGCATAGCGTCTAGCATCTACTCTTATGTTCCAGTAGACGTTCCTCTTGACGGCACGCTAAAGCCCGGCTTTACCGACGAGCTGTCGCCAGAAATGAACGTCGGTGGCACCGCGTCTATCCAGATAGTAGGATCGGTCTTTGACGTTGTAATAGAGGATCCGACAAAACAGGTAATAACGTCGCAAAAAGACCAGACTAACTTTACATACGAACTAACCGCTTCAAAAGAAGGCGAGTACAGAATAATCGTGACCAACACTGGCACTGAGGATCTGGCAATAACCGGTCATGCCCAGACAAAGGGAAGCCCGCTTGCTTTCAGCGGACCTATGCTGCTTGTTATTACCGGCGTCATAGTGATAGGCCTGGGTCTGCGGTTTAGACCCAAATAATTATTGAAACTCTGCTTTCTTGTAGGACCCAAGAAGCCGGAAATACGACGTCTTTGCCTTTATCTTCTTTATCACTGAAGACACTGTCCTGTCCTTTGCATGACCCTCAAAGTCGACGTAAAAGTTGTACTCCCATGGCGTCTCCTTGGTCGGACGAGATTCTATCTTTGTCAGGTTCAGGTTGCTTGCGGCAAACTCGCCAAGTATTGCAAACAGCGCGCCAGGCTCGTGCTTTATCGAAAATATTATCGAAGTCTTGTAACTTCCCTTGCCTGCGGCCTTTGCCCTTGGGCAGAGGACAAGGAATCTGGTATAGTTGCTCTTTCTATCTTCTATGCCTTCGTCAAGAATTTGCATCCCATACAGCTCTGCCGCTCTCTTGCTTGCAATCGCGGCAGAATCCATCAACTTTTTTTCTTTTATTATCTTGACAGAGCCGGCCGTGTCATACGCAGCAACTGGATCGATATTTTTTTCCTGCAGGTAATTCCTGCATTGGCCCAGAGCCTGTGGATGAGAATAAGCCGACTTGATGTCTTTTATCTCGACGCCTTGGTTTGCTATCAGGCAATGCCTTACCCGCTGGTATACTTCGCCGACGGCTGACATCTTTGTCTGCAGCAAAAGATCATAGACTTCGCCGACGCTTCCTTCAATCGAATTTTCTACCGGGACGACGGCAAAATCCACTTTCTTTTTTTCTACGGCTTCAAAAACGTCATGAAAAGATTTATGCGGCACTGGATCGGCTTTTAGAAAATACTGCAGGACTGCCATTTCGCTGTAAGCCCCGCGCTCGCCCTGAAAGGCAACCCTGCAAGCCATTCCTACTTGCCTGCTCTGTATATCTGCCTAAGGGTTTCCTTTCCATAGTCGTGCGTAAGCTTGCGGTTTTCGTAGGCGCCGCATTCTACGCACTTT
>QCWB01000038.1 GCA_013114715.1 Nitrososphaera sp. | reverse complement strand
CTCGGTATGACGCTGCTCAGCTGCGTGATTGCTGTAAGCCCTATCTTGAACTTGCGGCCCTCCTTTGCTATCGTACTGTAGATGTTCTCGTTTCGCGGAATTATCTTGTCCTCGCCGATTACGCGCGGCGCCTCCTCTATTACCACAGTCACCACCGGCTTGCGCTCCAAGTCTCCCTTTGCCTTGTGCTCCTTGTACCTTTCAAATATCCTTGACGCAATTATATTTCCGACAATCAGCTCAGCCTCGTTGCCAAGGCGCGAAGTGTCCAGTATGACTATTCTGCCCGATTCAATATCCTTTACAATGTCATCTACGGTGGTCAGCCCCTTTGAGCCCGCATCAAACACCTCGTTCTTTGAGTGAATACGCCCGTTTTCGTCGACTTCGAGGCTCAGAATCAGCCTCAGCTTTCGCTTTAGGACGGCAAGCGTGGCAATGTGGGTCTCCATACCCATGCCGGGTCCATTCGACATGAGCGGCTCGGTCATTATCCTGCTTATCCAAAACTCGCGCTCCTTTGCGTTGTAGCTGCGTATTGCCTGCCACTGCGCGTCGGAAAACTCGACGATTCCCAAAAAGTGCTCAGGCCGCAAGGATTCCAGATTTATCACCAGCCTGTTGGAGCCAGGTGGTGGAGTCGGCGAATAATACGCAAGGTTTTGCTTTGCGTTTGGGTGGTCCTTGAGTCCCGCATCCTTTCTTCCGTAATACTCGTCGTGCGCATCAAGGATCAGCGCCCCCACCTTGTTTGAGTCCAGCACATGCCACATCATCGTCTTTACAAGGTTGCTCTTTCCGCGCCCAGTCGTTGCAGGAATCAGAATGTGGTGGGTGAACACGTCCTCGGATTTGAGCCACACGTCTGCGTCTATTACCTTGCTTCCGCTCCTTATCTTTCCAAGGTATATCTGCTCCCCTCCCTTTTTGAGAAACGTAAGATCGCCTGACTGTACCAGCCTTAACTTGTTGAAAAACATCGGAAGCGACTTTGGCAGCGTTACCTTGTTGTCGGATTTTGCCACCCTTGCAAGCGGCTTTATCCTTGCCAGAACATAGTTGACAAACTCTGGCTCGTAAAACTCTGCGTTGATTCCGCCCTGCTCAAGATTCACACCCGACATCATCTGCTGCATCTTGTCCTGAATCTGGCTGCCATACTCTAGTGCAAACACCTGCAAGATAAGGTACGAACTTCCCTCATCGGATACCAGCAAGTCCCCAATCTCCAGGTTTCGCCCCGACTTTTCCCGGACTATGATATCCCCAAAGGAGCCGCCTATTACCTGTCCCACTATGTCAAGGTCGTTCATCAGCTGGTCACCCAGTTGAGGTCGTCGTGGAACCTTGTAGTCAGCGTGTATCTTTGCAGCCTCTTCCATTCTGAGATCTTTGACATCTCTGCCTTTATCATGCCGCGGTACATGTCAAGCTCGTTTTTTCGGACCTGCGCAAACCTGTCTGCGTCTATTGAGCCGTACGGGTACCCCGGCATTGCAATGTCGTGCGAGTTTGCCGCAAGGCTTGCAAGCACCTCGTTTTTCTCAGAATCATCCATTCCGTTGAACTGCTCCCGCAGAATCTCAAACCGGAATATGTGCCTTGAATTTGGGTGGAACTTTGCCGCAAGCATGTGCCCCCTGTTATCGGATGACGCCATCTCTGCAATCTCTACAAACCACGTTCCGTATGGCACCCCTTCGGCAATCTCTTGAATCCTTGCCAAAAGAGGCTCGCCTGACTCCATGATCAATCTGCTTGTCTTTGCCAGCCCGCATATTATGACCCCTTTTTCCTGCGCAAGATCGTACAGTTTCGCTGCATACTTTGACTCGTTCTTGTACCCGGTTTGCAGCGAGCCGTCCATCACCAAAATGTCGCCTTCTGTCAGCTCCTCAGATACGACAGATGCGGCAAGGTTCCACTCTGCAAACCTCCTTGACAGCGAGATGAGCTTTGACTCTTGCACGTTGCTGCTCTCAGTCTTTGATGCCAGGTCCGGCTCGTCTGGCAGATACGCAAGGTCCGACTTTGAATATGCAAATAATTTCGTATTGTACGAGATTGATTTTTTGTCCGCCCCGTCTGTCACATCGGACACCACATACGAGAAAAACTCTATTCGCTGTTTGAGCTTTGACGCATTGACTCTTTTTTTTCCCTCAAACATGGAAAAATACACCCTGTTTACTATAATCATAAAGTTGGGCGACTCTTCCAAAACCCCGTCCCCTCCGTCCACAAACGCAATCCGTCTGGGCCTGTCCACGTTTTTTATCTCTACAAAGTTCTCAGGCGCAATTACCTTTCCCTGAAGCTTTCCGTATGGAAATATCTGGTTTGCCTGCGGCTTTTGTGACAGCTCCCTTCCCAGATCCTCGATCAGAGATCGGACTGGATTCTCCTGCATGATGATTCACTACTCCCCTAATCTAATACACTTTTCATTGAATGTAAGCGAACCAAAAGTCAGTAGGATTTTACTTTGAGGGAATCATACAGGCTGACAGCCGTATGACACCATGCTTATATGATTACCATAATATGATAATAGTATGACAAAACACCGAAGAACCGTCACACTCAGCAAGGAACTGGACGACACGATTGCATTGCTGGCAGCAGGAAAACAGATGAACTATTCAGAGTTTTTGGAGACCAGGCTGAGAACGGTGCAAGAAATTGCCAGTACCATAGAGCGCATCAATTACGCTCCAGATGATCCGTTGTTAGTCAGAACAAAGCCGCATAAAGAGTCGCCAGACAGACAAAAAAGCAAAATGAAGAAAACTCGAAGAGAATCGGTCGCTAACTGAGCGGCTTTTCCATCTCAGTCAGCACACCATAGACGTCATCCTGCAAGGTTTTGCCGGTTTTCCGATAGCCAAGGCACTTGTAGAGCGATATTTTGTTTTCAACGGAATACAGAGTTATTTTATCATAACCAAGATGCGCTGAGATCTCCTCCACCAGTAAAACGAGTTTTCTTCCAGGCTTTAGATCGGTTTCAAACATCCTGTTGGTTTCAGCAAGATCAAGATGAAAATGAGTGCCAGTGTCATGGAATGCCAAAAATGCGAGTACGTCGCCATTCACATCATACACAAAGACGTAGTTGTTTTTCCTGTTTTCAGGCACGAGATCACACAATGTTACTTTGTTTATGGTGGAAAGATCATTGGCAAACGGCTTGCCGCAGTCGGATTTTCGGATTTGCCTAAAAGGAAGATTTAGGATGAATTTCTTTCTAGCCACTCAGACAATGAATGTTCTAGATAAAAGCGCACTAGCCCTATCCGCCGGTCAGCTTGGCAAATCTCTCGTTCTTTGAGAGCTTTTCCATAAAGATGAGATTCGATAGGGCGACAACGGCTGATTCCACCACAGGCTCGCTCGGATCGGACAGCGCCTTTTCCAGAATTGGCTTTGCCTCCTTTGCCCCGACCACTCCAAGCGCAATTGCCGCCTCGTGCCTAACGAACATGCTTGGGTCGTTGGCAGTTGCGTCCTCCAGGTGTGGAATTCCGCTGCGATAGCCCATCTGTCCCAGAGAAAACGCAGCCTCGTGTCGCACCAGCTCGTTAGAATCATTTTTGAGAACCTTTGCAATATACGGTATCTTGTCCTCGCCCCCAAAGTCCACCAGAATGCAGGTCGCCCTGGTTCTTACCACGTAATCATCATGGTCCAATAGTTTAACAAAGTAATCTACATCTTTTTTCTCGTATCTTTCCTCCATTTCCGCAAACAGTGCAAGCCTTTTTTCAGGTACTACGTCCATTTCTGATCGTCAGGAAAAATTCTCTGTATATTATTCTACTTGACGAATCCCAACAGTTACCTTTTAAAGTGAAATGACTGCCATTCATTTTATGATTGCCCAGATAGGACAAAAGGCGCCAAACCTTGGAGTCTCAAAGTGGGTCCAGGGAATGCCCACCAACATAGACCAGGAAAAGGACAAGATAGTCCTAGTAGAGGTGTTCCAGGTGAACTGCCCTGGGTGTTTTCTGTACGGAATACCTGAGGCAATCAACATCTACAACAAGTACAAGGACAGCGGCGTAAGGGTGCTTGGAATTGCAACGGCGTTTGAGGATTTTGACAAGAACACAGTTGAGAACTTGGAGTTATTGGTAAATACCGGAGAAACGGTAGGCGAGACAAAAAAGGCGCTCTCCCAGTACGGAAAATCATCCGACGGAAAGATACCGTACAAGATACCGTTCCCACTTGGAATGGACATGCTGGTAAAGGAGTCGGGCACCCCAAGCATCGAAAAGATGACATCATTCATCAAGAGCCAGATTCCCGACTTTGACGAGCAGCCAGAGGACTACAAAAGGCAGATTCTTGCGCGAGTCGAGCAGTACTTCAAGTCAAAGGAATACTCTGCTGAGACATTTGACAAGTTTTCGCTGCGCGGAACGCCATCCACCATACTAGTCGACAGAAATGGAATACTGCGGGACGTGTCATTTGGTCAGATGGGACACATCGAGCCCATGATTCAGGAACTGCTCAACGAGTAGGTTTCTTTTTCTTAAGAACCAGAGTGATTGCCGCAACTGCGCCAATTATGATTGCAGGTGCAATTATCATGAGGTAATCGACTGGCTCGTCTATTGATTCCTCGATTGGCGCGCTTTGTGCAGCCTCGCCAACTATTGTGAGTGTGTGCGTGCCGTTTCCTGCAAACTCTAGTGTGACAAATTGTATCTTGTCATTCTGCAGGACCTTTGGAAATATCTCGGTGTCATCTACGAAAAACTTTGCATTATTCGATGTGACATTCTGCGGAATCTGCATCTCGCCAAAGTTGTTCTGTAGGCTGCTCGATATCTCAAATACGAGATTCCCTCCCTCGACTGACACTTTTTTTATGTCAAAGTTGGATATCGTCTCAATGGTGTAGGTCCTTCCATCAAACACAACATCATACCCTGCCTTAAAGCCGGTCTTGTCAGACAATGGATCGGCATATGCGGGAAGTACCAGTAATGGAATTAACAGTAAAAGAAATTTCAATTTATGCCGGGATGACTCTTTTGCGGAGTTCTTTGTCCTTTGCTATTCTTGGGTGCGCCTTGTCTGCAAGGATTGCCTCAAACCAGTAGTGAAATCCGTCCTTGTACAAAAAGTACGATCCGAGCAGCTTCAAGTTCTTGTATTTTTCTGCAACCCTTCTGTCTGCAACCTGCTTCATGTTTACCTCTGCCTTCATGTGGTTCACACCAAGGTGCTTTTGCCTTCTTCCTGCAACAGGCCTTTGTCGCCTCATGCCGCCGGTTCCAACTCGCACTCGAATTGACACCATTCCCTGCTTTGCCTTGTAGCCTAGGCGCCTTGCCTTTTGTATTCGGCTTGGCTTGTCTATTCTGGTAAATGCGTTCTGTTTTCTCCACTGGATGGCCCTCTTTCTGATTTCAGGCGAGTTCTCCCTCCAGAGTTTCAGCCATGCGGCGTCTTGGTTGCTCAGCATTACGGCACCTATCAGGGTCGTATTTATATGTCTAAGGTGCCGTCTGATCCCTTTTGGTATAATAATGTCTGCAAGCGTCAGATTCTCCTAGTTTTTTCACTTGCAGGAATTCCGGCGTGCGAAATTCACTTGGTGTAATGGGATGACACATCATAAACATTGCCTTGAGCTCATCTGTTTCGGACAACTGCCAAATCATATCATAGAAGGTAGTAGGGTACGCATTGGCTGAAAAATACATCAACAGACGAACCAAGGAGGAGGAAGACGCGCAAAAAGCCCAGGACGACGAGTGGTCCCACATAACTGGGGCAGGCACCAAGATAGAGGCACTTGACCCATTATCGGTATCGGACAGGACCATAGTCTTTGGAAAGGACAAGTCCGCAAGCAAGGCAGGCGCAGTCAAGGAAAAGGCAGAGGAGTTCATGGACCAGATGAACAACACAAACCAGTACCTCAAGTTCATTAACGCCCACCTGGTGGAAAAAAAGAACAAAATCAACATGCTAAAGGAGCAGGAGCGCAAGTTCAAAGAAGAGGTGGCAGCACTGCAGAACAACTCTATAAAGCCGCGGGACGAGCTGGAAAAGGTAAACTGCAAGTACATAACCGAAAACGACAAAAAGTCGCTACTTGCCCACATGGAAAAAGAGCAGAACATACTCAGGGAAAAGCTGTCGCATCACGCAACTCAGATTGAAAAGATAAACGAGGAGATCCGCCAAAAGGACGAGCAGATTGCGCACATCCGGGACGAAATAGAGACGGTGAAAGACGCACCGAGTGCGCCAGACCCGCTAAAGGTAATAGAGGCAGAGCTTGCAAGGCTTGGGATAAAGGACGACTCCAAGATACGCGAGGCAATGAGCCAGCTCAAGCGATAAGCCTTTATTGCAAAATATTATTTGCAGCTCGTGCTAAAGTACGCAGCAATTTTTGGGATTTTTTTGCTCTCATTCCAGATTGCGTTTGCAGAGTCCACAGTCAGCACGGACAAGCAGTCATATGTGTATGGCGACTATCTGACATTCACCATAACCGTATCAAAGGTGACAAAGGATGCTGCCACCATATACATAGTGGGGCCGGATGGGGTAAAAAGCTCGCCAATCCCAGTCCAGATAAAAAATGCAGTAACCACAATCACTGCCCCGAATTCATTTAGCTCCGAGATATTCAGCGAGGGGGAATACCAGCTTGAACTAGAATACGACGGAGAAAAATCAAAGACAGCATTCACCCTGACGGACTCTGGCAACATGGTCCTGCCAATTGGAAGCAATGTGGTAATCAGCCAGTGGTCAAGCGGTGGGTTATCCGACTATTCGCTGCTAAAGTTCCTCACAGACGGCAAAATCATAACGTTTCCAGGCACACTCAGCAACGCAGTTGAGATCCCAGAGTGGTATAGGGGAAACGCCCAGTGGTGGCTGGACAAAAAGATAGCCGATGTAGAATTTCTAAACGGAATGCAGTATTTGATAGACCAGAAAATAGTTTCCTAGTTCTTGCTTCTGCCGGCTTTGCCTATTGCCCACAGGATTATCATTATGATAAACGCAATTACAAATGCTGCAACCAGAGGCGCTGCAAACTCAAATGCCATTCCGCGGCTTGATTTTTCCACAGGTGCCGGCTTTGACTCGTCCAGTACGCACTGTCCGTCAACTAGTATGGTGCCAGCCCCGCAGGTCTGGTCTAGAACGCATGCCCCATCCTTTAGAACGGTTCCAGGGCCGCATGTCATTTCGCCAGTCTCCGGCTCTTCTGGAGTCTCTTCTGGCTCCTCAACCGGTGTTGTCTGCTCTAGTACGCACATGCCGTCTTGCAGAACCGTCCCAGGACCGCATGTCATCTCCGGCTCCTCTGGAACCTCTTCTGGCTCTTCAACCGGTGTTTCCTCTACTGGCTCTTCAACTGGTTCTTCGACAGGCTCTTCTGCTGCAGATGCGCCAAATGTTGTTCCAAGAATGTCAATTGAGCTTGTCCCAGATGGAACGTCGATTGTCAGAACGCGCGCAGTCTCAGTTGCAGACTCTGTAAATTCAACGTCAAATCCGCCGTCTGCAAGTACCAAAAAGTCATCGTCTGCGTCATCCGTCCTAGAGTCAAAGAATGCCCTATCAAGTGTTACCTCCAATGTACCAGACACATCAGTTGTTTCTACAAATATTATCAGAGTCGGCGGCGACATTGCAGTGTCCATTCCAAGTACTGTCAGCCCCGTTGCGTCATAGTTTACGTCGTACGAGCTTCCGTTTACCTCAACAGACTCCATGCCCGCCTCGGCAAATGCGCCGGACGGTAGTATAATGCTAAATGCCAATAATGCAAAGACTAGTAACTTTTTCAACTATACCAATCCACCCAAATTCTGTATTTTATGCTTACTTTTTGGTATAGCCATGTCCAATTCGATATAGATTTTGCAGATTTTATGATAAATTGCAGGATAACTTTATTGTGATAGTTTGGTCAAAAAGGTTCGCAGTTTTGGCACAGCAGAAATCTACTGCTTTTTGGTCACAGTCAGGGAGAACTTTTTCTCAAGTGCCGGCTTGCCAGTACTGCCTGTCATGATTTTTAGGCGCATCTTAAATGACATCTCGCTGAGAGGTATGTTGTACGGCGTTATCGTTATTTTGTGGTCGCCCGTGTTCCTGTTTGGAAAGTCCAGCGCCGGAAGGCTCAGCGACGGCGCATCAATTTTCAGGTACTGGCCCTGAAGGTCGTCCGTCTCCAGCACCGCAACCAGTCCGTCAAACTTTTGGTCGCGGTTTTTCACGTTGAGCGTTATCGTGGCGTGGCCATCCGATGCAATCTTTGAGTCAGACAGTTTTATCTTTTCAAATGCAATGCTTCCTCTTGAAAACAGCCCCATATCACATAGAAGACGAATGGAAGTATAAAACATGACGGAGCCAATTTTATGAAATAGCAAGAGTCAGGATGCAATCATAATTTGCACTGTTTTGCACATAGAATTGCCAACACAACACCCCAAAGATGAACGGAATTTACCGTCGTCATCCTCCCACTTGGTGCGTCTAAAGAGGAATCGACTTTTTCCATACTTTTCTCAGTTTTGGATCAGATGAGAATATCCAAATAACTGCGCGGTCTTTGGTGAAGAGAATTTTGTTTGACTTTTCAAGATAGTTTAGAATTCTGTTGAATGTGCGAGTCTGCATTGTCTTTGGCAATGCTCTCTGTAACGCACTCTTTGATGCAAACTCGTGCTTTTTTTTCAGAACGTCTTCCACCATCAGAATACTTGCAAGGCGCGGATCGTGCCCCCCATCCTCTAAGTACATGCTGCTAGCCATGTCAATCAATAGTACAATCCAGTATATAACAAATTTGTACCATATCAGAGAGTATCATTAATTATAGCCAAATCGAAGATCGTATTTTTTATGATCAAGTGCCTCCAGGATGAGAATTCCAATTCCCACATCAGAAAAGGAATGTACCGCATACAACAATCGCCAATGTGCAATCAGTTCGATACGAAACAGGTTTGTAATTTTAAATTTTTTGATATAGTATGACGGGATTTTGTCATGCTCCACATGATTCCCCAGAGTTGGATTCCATCGAATCAGTTCAATAGTGTCAGCAATGGATTGATAGAGTTTACCAGTCTCATCCAACTTCTTGTAAAATGGCACAAAATTATCAATCGTTCCTCTGACTTCCAAGGGTAACTTTTTCATCACACCATAATACCAAAATCACAATTAAGGCAAGATGAATTATGATTGATGCACGATTTTAAGGCAGATGGCCATTTAACGATCATAGATGCCACAATACGATCTGCATACAGTTGCCAGAAACTTATTTTCCAGATAAATCAGATTACGCCGCGAAGAATCTGGATTACCTTTTCCGCAATCACGTTTGCAGCAAGCGACTGCGCTTCTTTTGTCTGCGCGCCGATGTGCGGCGTTGCAATAAAGTTCGGAAGTGAAACCAGCTTGTTGCCAATTGCCGGCTCTTTCTCAAATACGTCAAGTGCTGCCCCGCCAAGATTGCCTGACTGCAGCGCATTGTACAGCGCCTCCTCGTCGACGGTTCCTCCGCGCGATGTGTTGATTATCCTTGCAGTCTTTTTCATCTTTGACATCCTTTCCGCATTGATCAGGTTTTTGGTGCTGTCAAGAAGCGGAACGTGCAGCGAGACATAGTCTGCGCTCTGCAATAATGTGTCCAAATCCGCCTTCATCAGGCCCACCTCCTTTGCAAATTCCGGATCAATTGGAACGACGTCAAACCCTATTACATTCATGTTCATCGCCCTTGCAAGTCGCGCAAGCCTCTTTCCAATGTTGCCAAGGCCGACTATTCCAAGGTACTTTCCTGCAAGCTCAGTTCCCATGAGTTCCTTTTTTATCCATTTTCCTGCCCGCAGCTCCCTGTCAGCTCGTGGAATGTCACGCGCCATGGATAGCATCAGGCCAATTACCAGCTCTGCCACTGCATTCATTGCGCCCTCCACTGCGTTAATCACCCGGATGTTCTTTGCCTTTGCAGCATCGGTGTCAATATTGTCAAGCCCCACTCCGACTCGCGCAAGTATCTTGCACTTTGATGCCTTGCCTATCAGGTCCGCAGTTATCGTAGTCCTGCTCCTAACTATCACTACCTCATAGTCACCAATTTTTTTTGCCAGATCTTCCGGAGTTATCTGCGGCTCGTACGTTACCTGCAGGCCGTTCTTCTTTAGAATGTCATTTAGAACTGCGTCAACCTGATCGCAGATCAGAACTGTGCTGTTTAAACTCACAAGATGTTGCCTCGTTATACTGAATATGAATCATTATACGAAATAAGAAAAATAATAAAAATTGAGGTTTATAGTCCTAGTTGGGACTTTAATTCTTCAGCACGTTCGTCAGTGTACAAGCCGTGGAGGTTAACCTTTGGATGTGCAATGCTGTTCTTGCCCATTGGTGGGATTGCATCGCTTGGGTTACC
>QCWB01000037.1 GCA_013114715.1 Nitrososphaera sp. | reverse complement strand
CCGATGAAACGTTGTACAGGTAATGTGCTACTTCAAGCAATATCACAGTACTCGTGGCTATAGATTCTCTGTCAATGATGTCTTCGATGAATCTACGAACGCTATTGTGTTCCTTGAGAATGGCGTCAAAATAATAAATCCATATGTTGCTGTCAATAGCAAATCATTTTTGATTCCAACTTGCAAAAATCATGATTATTGGTCTATGTCTCTGGAGTCCAGATCTTCTTTACTGCAAGCGGGCGCATCTTTCTGGTTTTTGATTTTTTGGTCTCTTCTTGAATCTGTCGTGCTTGCTTGATAAATCCGTCTTTGTCTATTTCTTCGGTAATGAGACTCTTGTAGTAATCTTTGACTTGTAATATTTTTCCTTGACCGTGATTACCTTGAAACCTTTCTCGGCCATAACAGCACTATCCTCCCAACTGATAAAAATATTGCTGTCATGACAGTAGCGCATTGACAATTGGGGCATAAAACTACCATCCAGACTTCCAAGGCAATCTTTTACGAACATGCTTTTGGCTTTCTGAAGTCTGAATTAGTTTTGAAATATTATACTTTTACCACGTCTAGCGCAAGGGCATCGGCAAGCAGGTCAAGATGCTTTGCAGCAACGACGTAGTTGTTCTTTATATCTGTCTGGGCCACCCATCTGTTTGAAGAGCTGTAAAGTCGCTCTTTTTTCATCCTCTTTTCAAGCTCCTCGATGTCAAGCTCCTTTTCCTCGACCTCCTGGGTCTCTGTGTATTTTATCGTGAGCAGGATTTTTTTGACAAGTACCCTGTTGCCAAAGCGCTGGGAAAAGTCCCTGGCAGCCTCGTCTATCTCGACTAACTTCATCTTTATCTGCATGCGGTTTAGGGCGTCTCTGCTCGTAAGCAGCCTTTCGTCGATGAACCTGTCATAACTCATATGGCTAAGACTTGTACGAATTTCTGCATTAATAAGCATTCATCTCAAAGGCTCAAAAATGTAGAACGGTGTTCCTGACTTTATGCCACACTTGGTCATCTTTACCAACATGCCTTTTTGCAGTCTGTCTGTGGCAAATGAGCCGATTATTTTTATCCCGTCCATGTCCACAATCCCAAAAACACCTTCGTGGTCCCTGACAAACGAAGTTGCAAATTCCTGCAGGATACCTTCTGTCTTTACTTTGCGAAAAACAGTCCTTGAGAGGCACTTTTGGCAGAAAGGCGACGGCGGCCATGACTTTGCCTTACAAACGGTGCAGACAGGTACTTGGAACTTTTCTTTTCTCAAATTTTCTGCAAACTCATCCATGCTATGCACCCAGTATCACCACGGTAGCAGAAGAGCCCGCCGCGGCCAGGTTGTGCACAAGGCCTGTCTTGCAGCCCTTGACCTGCCTTTCTGACGCCTTTCCTGATAATTGCATGGCTATCTCTGATATCTGCGCGACTCCTGTGGCTCCAATCGGGTGGCCACAACCCAGTATGCCGCCTCGAGGGTTTATCGCGATTTTGTTGGATTCTGCGTATTGGCCGCCTTTTCCTTTTCTGGCAAAGCCAAGGTCCTCGTAGGCCATTATCTCAAGTATGGTAAACGCGTCATGGACCTCTGCAACGTCTATCTCGGAAGGTTTTGTCTTTGCCATCAAATATGCGTCTTTGGCTGCGCGGCTTGCAGTATCAAGAGACGACAGGTTTTCTGCGGCCTTGCCAAAACTCGCAGAGTTGGTCTGCTGGCCTATGCCCTTTATCCAGACAGGATTTTCAAATTTTCGTGCCAGTTGCTCTGAGACCAGCAAAAGGGCAGACGAACCGTCGCAGGCACGAGAGCAGTCCAGGAGCTTGATTGGATCTGCAATAATCTTTGATGACATGACCTCTTCAACACTCACAGGCTTTTGAAACAGAGCATTTTTGTTCCTGGCTGCATTCTTCCGGTTCTTGACCGAGACTGCAGCCATCTGCTTTCCTGTCGTGCCGTATTTTGACATGTGGGCCTTTGCAAACATTGACGCCCAGTGGACTGGAAAGTTAAACGCGCCTCTAGTAACGTCCCAGACAAGCCTGTTTCCAGTGCTGTCTGATTTTTCAGCGCCTACCACGAGAGCAGAGTCGCAAAGCCCGGCGGCTATCATTGAGTATGCTGATGCAACTGCATTGGTCCCTGAATTGCACAGGTTGTCTATGCGGTGCGATATCTTTGGCCTCAAACCAAGCATCTCTGCAACTATTGTAGAGCTGTACTGCTCTGTGGAGCAGGTGGACAGCAAGACCGCGTCTATTCCAATCTCCTTGTTCTTGATGATATCGATACACGGCTCGCAGGCCAGCTCAAAGATAGACTTGTCTGTCGTCTTCTCAAACCGGGATGTTGCAGATGCCGCGATAGCTACCCTGCGCAAACTAGAAGGTTGACAGCATTTCCCTAAATGAACCTTCTGCGTCAGATACAGGGTTGACCTGCAGAATCGGAAGCGTTATTCCGGCCGCGATAAACCTATCAAGCGACTTGACGCAGTCTTCGGCAGAGCCGCAGACAGTCAAAGAGCCAAGCATCTTGTCTGAAACCCGCCTGGCTGCAGAATCGCCGCCGTTTTTCCGGTATTCCGAAATTATTGCCTCGACCTCGTTTTTAAAGCCATTTTCGGCAAGAAAATTGCTGTAAAACTTGCCGACCGCGATATAGAAGGCCAGGGTCTTTGCAGCACGCTCCCTTGCCTTTTGCGGCTCTTTGTTTGAGACCGCGCAGATAAGAGACAGCGCAATTTCAAAATCCTTGCGCCTTGACTTTATATCTGATACCGTATTTTTCAACTCGTCAATTGGCCGCAGATAGAAAATTGCGCCGTCTGCCAGTTCTGTCGCAAGTGCGACCATGTTCTTGTTTACTGCCGCAACGTAGATCGGCGTGTCTTTGCGAGCGGGATTATGCAGCATCTTGAAGTTTTTTATCGTAAAGAACTGGCCGTCAAAGTTCACCTTTTCGCCGGTCAGCATCAGCCTGATGCACTGGACGTATTCTCTCATCCTGCTTGCCGGCTTTTCAAATTTCACTCCATGCCAGTTCTCGACTATTGCCTCTGTGCTCGTGCCAAGCCCGATCACTGCCCTGTTGGCCGAAAGCATGTCCAGAGTTGATGCCGCCATGGCTATCGTGGCTGGAGTCCTTGCAAAGATGCTGATTATAGACGTGCCAAGCCGCACTCTGCTCGTTACCTGCGAGACTGCTCCGAGGGTGGAAAAAGACTCCCTACCCCATGACTCGGGCATCCAGATTGAATCGACGTTTTGCTTCTGGTCTGCCATTTTCGCACAGGCCAGAACTTCGCTTATTGAAAGAAGAGGACCAAGGCTGTATCCTATTCTCATATGTTTGCTTCCTTGATCTCTTTGGCTGCCTCTTCAATGTCCTTGTGCGAATCTATCGACCGCCAGAACACTTTATCGTATTTGGTGGCAAGCAGTTTGCCCTGATTTGCCAGCGCAGGCAGGGCTGTTACCTCGATGTTGCCGGTGTCCGGCAAAAGAGGGAACACGTCTCGGGTAAAATGATAGACTCCAGCGTTTATCCACCTGTCTGGTATGCTTGGCTTTTCAACAAACCTCTTGACAGAAGAGCCTTCCACCTCGACTACTCCAAACGGGCTTTTCAGAGGCACAAGGGCAATGGCATTTACTCCGCCTCCGTCGCGCAGCATGTTTGGGTCCAGATTTGTTAGCACGTCTCCGTTTATCATGAAAAACTCGCTGTGGCCGGCAAGCAGGCTCTCTGCATTTCTCAGGGCTCCTCCAGTCCCAAGCGGCTCCTCTTCTACTGCATAGCCTACACGCACGCCAAACTTGTTTCCGCTTCCAACATGGTTGATGATGTGCTCCTTAAGGTAGCCCACACAGATGATGATTTCCTTGATATTGTGGCTTGCAAGCCATCTTATCTGCCACTCTATTATAGGCTTATCGAGCACTTCTATCATTGGTTTTGGCCTCTCGTCAGTCAGGGGCCTCAGGCGCTTTCCAACGCCGCCTGCTAGTATTACTGCTTTCACAACATCACAGAGTTATTCCATACTTAAAAAAAGTTACTGGTCAGTCAAAAGCCAGTGGATCTCCTGGTAGCATTCAACGCACATCTCCTTGTCTTCTGTGTGGACGCAGCTGTATGTCTTGTCTGTCTCAATGCTGCATCGTGTACAGGTGGTCAATTATCTCTGCGGCTGTTCCTTATTCCGAACCACGCGCTTGTCTGTTACAGCCTTCCAGGCACCCAGACCGACCAGTATGCCGCCCATTGCGATTGTTGAACCGACCGTGCGCATTGCGCCCTCTGCATTTTCTGAAGCCAGTGCGCCCTGTCCAATCAGAACAAGCATGCCTGCTATTATCAGGCCACCGTTGACGAAAAGCAACGCCACCACAATTGGTGATGGTTGTTTGCGACTGATTACAAAACCGATTATCGACATGATTACAGCTCCGCCTCCAAAGCCGCTGCCTCTCACGGACTCGTTTAGCGGCAAAAAGCCCTTGTTGTCTGGGCTAGATGATGCCACAGATGCGTCTGCCCCGTAAATTATCAAAAGCGCTAGTGAAGCAGCCAGCAAACCTATTGCAATCGTTACCTTGGTCACGGCCTTTCTAAGCAATCAGATTTAATAAACCTACTCTGCATCGAGAATCCGTGCAGGATGTCAAAAAGTTGCTGTATTCTGTCATAGACGAGGTAGGCAAGCAAAAGATCCGTTGTGAACTTAACGCAAATATTGCAGAGGCATCGGCAAAATACTGCAGCGAAATAGTTGCAACCTGCACAAAAAGGCTTGGCAACGAGGCCAACGCTGAGAATCTGGGTGTGATGTGTGAAGCACTTCTCCACTTTATGCTAACAGCGGTAATGCTGCCGTCCGAGAGAAAAGTCTTCGTAGATACTGTAGAATACAGCGTGATAGTGCCCTCCGTAAAGATGCTGAAAAAAAATCCAGAAAAGGCACTGGTTATACAGGTAATAAAAAATGAGGACGCTGATCAGAAGATGAGGCAGGCAGAAGCAATCCAGCCTCACAAGGAAAACATCTGGCTTGTATCGCCGAACAGTATTGCGACAGAATACAAAAATTACAAATTACAGGGCGAAGGCTTACAATATACGTCGTTGTTGGCTGATATTCAGAAATTTATATCAGAAAAAGGCGTCAGTGGCCTAAAATTAATGCATGGTTAAACTTGCTGCCAGTTTCTCCAATAGACTTGCCGTTTTTCTGTAACTTGGTGATTTTGAAAACGGTATGGTTGCAACAACCGGGATCTTTGTAAACCTCTCTATGGTCTCTGGCGTGGCCTTTTCTACCGGGCTTGGCTTTTTTGGCATCATGTTGACAATTATTCCCTTGACATCTAGGCCGTATTGCCGACATGCGTTTACAGTCAGTATTGTATGGTTCATAGTTCCAAGCAGCGGATGAGTTACAATGACTACTGGCATCTCTGCAAGCTTTGCAAAATCTGCCACTGTCTCTTTTTCTGTCAGCGGCACCATGATTCCGCCGATTCCCTCCACCACCACAAAACTGTGCTTTATCGACAATTTTTTTAACGCATACAGAACTTCCTGCATGTTGACGCTGCTATTTGTCATCTTTGCGGCCATGAGCGGAGCTGCAGGCAGTTCGTAAAAAGCTGGATTGATTTCTTCATCAGAATCCTTTACGTCTGCTGCCCTGGCAAGCATCGCCGTGTCTTCGGACCTGAATTTAGACGAGTATCTCTTTGACGCGGTGGCAAAAGGCTTCATCACACCGACGTTGACGTTTCTCTTTCTCAAGGCCGCGGCAAGTCCGGCAGCCACTATCGTCTTGCCTACTCCAGTGCTAGTTCCAGTGATAAAGACACCGCGCATGGAAATAATTAGATAGAGCAAAAGGTTGCATTTAACTGAATTGAACAGCAAGGATGCTGACAAGCGGTATGTCTGGCACCCCTATACACAGATGCGCGACTATTCTAGCTGGGACAACCGCGTGATTGTCCAAGGCGACGGCTTTTACCTTGTTGACGGCGACGGCAACAGGTACCTGGACGGAATTGCAAGCATGTGGTGCAACGTCTGGGGCCATGGGCCAAACGAAGTAGTTGTGGCGATGCAGGACCAGCTGTCGCGTCTGCAGCATTCAACTTTATTTGGTCTTGCCAACGAGCCGGCGGCATTTCTGGCTGAAAAACTGGTGAATATGGCAAAGGGCATGGACCGGGTCTTTTACACGGACAACGGCTCTTCTTCTATTGAAGTGGCGCTGAAAATGGCCCTGCAATACTGGCATAACCGGGGCAAGATAAGAAAAGAGTTCGTCTCACTTGAAAGAGGGTACCACGGCGACACGCTTGGGGCCATGTCCGTAGGATACATCGAGCAGTTTTTTGGCGCGTACAAGCCTATTTTAAAAAAGGTGCACCAACTGCCAAGCCCGCTTTTGCATGGCAGCGGTTTTGACAACCAAGACGAACTAGTGGAATCGTGCCTTGAAAAGGCAGAAAAAACCCTGAAAAAACTGGACGGCAGGTGCGCGGCATTTGTCATGGAGTCTGGCGCGCAGATTGCCGGCGGAGTCGTGATATATCCAGACGGCTTTCAGCACAAGATATCTGAACTGTGCAGGAAATACGACGTCTTGCTGATACTAGACGAAATAGCCACGGGCTTTGGCCGACTTGGCAATATGGTAGAATACCTGGCGCAAAAATCGCGGCCAGACATCGTCTGCTTTAGCAAGGCCCTGACTGCCGGCTACTTTCCATTGGCGGCGACTCTGACTCATGACAGGATTTACCGCGAGTTTCTGGGCAATTATTCAGACAACAAACAACTTTACCACGGCCACACGTTTACCGGACATCCGGTAGGCTGCGCCGCTGCAATTGCAAACCTGCAACTTTACGAAAAGCGTAATCTGATGCAACAAATCAAACAAAACAGCCAATACCTGAAGAAAAGATTAACTGAATTCGAAAAATTTGGCATTGTAGCTGACATCCGGCACAAGGGCCTGCTTGCAGGAATCGAGCTGGAAAAAGACGGCAAGCCGTTGATTAACGTAAAGCACGAGCGGATAAACTACTTTGTCTACAAAGAGTCGCTAAAACGCGGCGTCCATCTCCGGACATTGGGCAACATACTTGTTCTGATTCCGCCGCTTGCCGTGGGAAAAGAAGATCTGGAAAAGATGGTCGACGTCTATTTGGAATTGACTGCCAAACTGCAAAAACTCTAGCCAATTTGTCTAAGCTCCTTGTACAGGGTGGCCTTTGAAACACCCAGCGACTTGGCAATCCTGACCTTTGGCTGGCCTTCGGCGAGAAGCGAAATCAGCCTGTTTTTGTCCAGGTTTTTCTGCGGCCTGCCAATGCCCTTGCCAGCGGCCTTTGCCCTTGTCATGCCGTCCTTGGTCCTCTGGACCAGCATTTCGCGTTCTCGCTCTGCGACCCAGGTCAGGATTCCTATCATCAACTTCCTGACGCTTGGCTCTGTAGTCTGCAAAAACGATTCCCGCGCAGAGCAGGAAATCAGCGGCGTAAATTGCTCTATTGCCTTTATGGCGTCCAGGGTATCCCAGAAGGTCCTGCCTACCCTTGACAGCTCGTATACCAGAATTGCATCTACACAAGCGGTCTTGACCAGTTCTAGCATCTCCTGAAAACCGCGTCTTTGGGTCGCCGGAACCTTGCCGGAAACTGCGGAATCTTCAAAAAAGTCAAGGATCTGGTAGTTGTTGTCCTGAGCCCATTTTTCCAATGCAATCTTCTGGTTCTGGACTGTCTGCTCTTCCGTGCTTACGCGGAGATACGCAAAGGCATACTTCATTGGCTTTGATAGCAAAAATTGCTTTTCTGCCGGCTAGTCAAAAAATAGCAATCAACTGTTCAAAAAGGGTCAGCGCAATTGTTGAACTGCTTTTGTCAAAATGGTAGAAATCAAAGGTAAAAAAACGGGGCTGGTTTTTAGACATTCCAGAAAAGGACCCATTTTTGAACTGTTTTTTGTTTGCCGGCTTATGACGGTTTTCGGTTTTCTGATTCTGCCATCAACAACTGCCAAAAAATAGCGTCTGTACCCCTGTCCCGGGAGGCCAAAAAAGCCGATTTACTGGTAGCTGTTTGTGCTCAATTCTATCTTTATTATTCCTACTTCTGGAACTTGGCCGTTTGTTGCATTTAGAAATCCAAAATTAGTTGCATAGATAGACTTGCTTGAAAGCTTGACGCTTGAAGGAAAGTCCAGTCCCTGATCTGCAATTATCGACACTTGTCTGTCTGCAGAAATCTTGATTATCTTATCCTGCAGGTTAAGGGCCGCAAAAATGTTGCCGTATCTGTCTATGGCGATCCCGTCTGCTCCAACCAGGGCGCTGCAGTCCGGGCCGGCGAAGATTTCTATCTTGCCTGCCGAGCCATCATCGTTTATCGGGATCTTTAGGATTGTTGCCGCCAGGGTGTTGGAAACATAGATGTTGTTTTTGTAGTATGCAAGACCATTCGCACCAACGTCTATTCCAAGCCTTGTTTCAGAGCAGTTTGCGCTGCTTGCCTTTAGCAGGTCGTCTGATATCCACTTGTTGACGGTGCCGTCTTTTTCAACAACAAAGATGCTTCCGTCAAAACTGTCAGATATGAACATACGGCCCTTTTTACCAAATATTATGTCGTTTGGGAATTTCATGTCCGGGTGCGTTGCAAACAATTCTGCTTCCGTCGATTTGAAGGAGACTTTGTACACACCTGTCTTTACCTGTTCATTAAATGACGGCAGGGCTGCATACAGGTTCTTTTTGCTGTCCATAGTCACACCAAGCAAAAACGCTTCTCCCGGATTTGCCTTTGGCCAAACGCCGTAGGGCGCGACCGTTCCATCAGGGTCTATCTTGTAGGCCTGCACCTGCGGAGCCATGCTTACGTATGTCCGACCGACAAGCATGGTCATGCTTTCTGGAAGCTCACCTTTTGAGCCGTCAAACTTGGTTACGAACTCTACGTTTTCTGCTCTGGCAATTCCAAATTGCGACAATGAAATAATTCCTGCAATGATAACAAACGCGATGGACAGCGCCGCAGCCCTGGTGTTCATTTGCTATCAAAGACAGTGCAATCTATAAAACATTGCTGATTGAATTCGTTTTTTGCTGATTTGCAAGCAATATTTCTAAACTCGAATTTAGAAATATTTGTCAAGACAACCTTCGTAAACCAAGAACACCTCTACCATATTATTAACTGGTCAAAAATCATAATCAAGCTAATGTTTTTGAAATTGTTTGGATGATGTCTTAAGAAATTTACATTTCTTTAACAATTTGCGCAGTTCAATATCTTGTTCCTTATCATAAAGCGCATCGTCCAGAATGGCAAGAAATTTCTTTTTATCATGTCCCAAATTATTCAATTGCAAGAATAAGAGAATAGATATTCTTGCATAATCTAAAATACTTCGAAGATCAACACTTTCCACATCTCTTGACTCGAATTTATCGCCATGTACATAATCACTTCTAATTTCATAGGCCTTGTCAAGTATTTCGTATACCTTTTTGGCATCACATCCCAGAATGCCCATTGCCTTGGAGATTCTATTCTTAAATCGGAAAGATAGTTCGGATTTATTATCTCCATATAGTGCTTCAAGACACATGACCGACAGAGCTATCTTGATTTGAAGTTGCTCGTTTTTCAAAAGTGCATCATTAAACCGCCTAATGGCAATTACCAGATGATTGCTTTCCTTTGAATTAGGCACGTATGCTTCTTCTGGAAGAAGGTTATTCATAAAATTAAGAAATTGTTCAAGACTGTGTGAATTTCTTTGAGAAATAACAAGAAAGTAATTTTCATAATAAGGATTCCCACTACCTATCCTCACACTTTCCTCTTCGTTAATTGAATCGGATTGAAGTATGGTATTCTTATCATAGACGCAACAGATTCCGTACAACCTAATCAATTGAATGATCTTGTGGACGCGATTCTCCACTTGAGATTTTTTGTCTTCGTCGGCAGAAAATTCTAATATGCAAGTGCCGGATGAGGATCTGGTTTCCCACCGAAGGTATTTTTGAAGCTCCTTCAAATCAGTCACGGTTGGTCTTCTAAATGTTAATCCGTCTTTCATTTGTACGAGTTTGCCTTGAACCCATATCCCATTAAGCCAAACTTGATATTTCCAATGAAGTGGCTGCTTTGTAATTTCTTTGATTAAAGATGGTATTAGTTCCTCTTTTGATTCTGAATCTGGATTAAGAACAGACTTCGCAATTTTCCATACAAAAATATCTAAAAGATTCAGCAGTGACTTTTCGTCGAAAGTAGTAGATTCATGAATTATTTTACACGTTTCATCGAATCTTTCCTTAATTAAACTGATTTCATTGAGTCTATCGTATTCCACCTTCCATTTGGAAACTATTTTTGCAGAGTTTAAGCTTTCGTAACGCATTGGTCCTCCAACTCGATATTTGAAATTTTTAACTTTGCTCACATATTCCCGCTGTTTTTCTTTCCTGAATACTCCTTTTTTAATAGCCAGTTCTTTAGATTCTTCTATAGCTGTTGCGAGCCGGTTAATTACATTATTAATATTTTCAAATTCTTG
>QCWB01000036.1 GCA_013114715.1 Nitrososphaera sp. | reverse complement strand
TGGTTATTAAAATCAGACCCGGGCTTTGTACCGTACAGTATATAACAAATCATGTGTATTATTGATAACAGTGAAAAAAGACTTTGTCTGGCTTGCAGTGGTTGTTGCAGTCTCTGTAACTATAGCTACGATAATTCTGAATCTGAAGATTCTGCCAGAAGAGCATGCAGAGGAGTTTAATGCGCTATCCCTAGTCTCCATGCAGTCAGAAATAAAAGTGATAAAACAGCCAACTGAAGCCGACAATACCTACATCTATGCCATAAACGACGTTGCCAAGCAGTCTTTTGAGGTGGCGATGCAAGACAACAGGGTAAAAGACATGCTAGATAGCGTCAAGGGAAGCGCGATAACCATAGCCGCCGTCCAGCCGTCGGCCTATGCGGACAAGGACGGAAAGGTCGTCCACAGTTCGGCTGGACAGGTGATAATAACAGCCAACTGGCAGATAATTGACGGCAAATTCTATTCAACACCAGCAAGTTTTGAGATGTTGCAAGGCAAGGCCGGCGAGTCTCACCAGAAGATATGGAATGTTTTTGTAGATTTAGACAAGCGCAAGGTTACCGACATCCAGCATGAACAGGAGCGGGTTATCAGAGAGACGTTGCAGCCAAATATCGTTTTTGGCGGAATGAACATGTACATGCCTGATGCAGTAATAGCTGACGTAGGCTCGAAAATAAAATGGTCAAACGAGTCCAACGTTCTCCATAACGTTGTTGGCGTGTACAAGACAGAATCCGGTCAGACCAAGCTTGATAGCGGCTTTTTTGAGCGCAACGAGTCGTGGGAATACACATTCAACGAAAAAGGCGTGTTTGAATATCACTGCACGATACATTCCGAAGAGGGAATGAAGGGCAAGATAATAATCTCCGGCTAATCTGGACATTTTAGAACGTCTGTTTCTGGTACTATCCTGGAGAAGCAGAAGACGTAGCTGAGGTTGTTTCTCTAGACCAAGCAGTCAGTTCCATTTGGAACATTCACAGATTGCATTCAGACGAGAAGTCTGATAGACCCGGAATTAAAGGAGTATAAACTCAGTTGTTCCGAGGTAGGCTCAGTTGTTCTTGTAGTAATTGACAGCGAAGAAAAAGTAGAGTTGGTCAATGTCCAATAAATAATGTAGGCAGAAAAGTCAATGACGCTCAATTACACTACCAAAGAAGGATGTTTATCCCAATATCATCCGGTAATAGTCAAGGTTGTCTGGGTCGTATTTCCGAACTGTCTCTATCTGCTCGCCTTTTTTTATCCTCTGAGAAATTACGTCACGGTGTGCGTAGCCAGTGACAAACTTGTATCCAAGCTTGCCTGCTTGGTCAAGAAAAGCTAGTCTGAGATCATGACCGCCTTTTTCTCCCCAGTATGCATGATGGATTCCGATGCCTTCAAGATAAGCGGTGTTTGCCTTTCCTATATTTGGGTCAGACGTTCCTGGTCGAAGCTTGTATTTCTCTACCGGTCCGCCCTTGGCGTAGCCGATTATCGTGCGGTCCTCTGAATCCAGCCGGAGGACTATTAATATCGAGTCCTTGTCAAACAGGGTTTTCTTGAACACATCTTCATCAACTTTGAATAGTATCGGAGATTCCCTGTATAGCTGAAGAATCTCGTCTACCGTGCTAGAGTTTTCGCTGACTTTTTCCACTGTCAAGGCCAGCTTCAGGTCCGGGGTTTTTGTATTCTGCTCTTTTTGCCAAGCTTCTTCAAAGTACCGGATATTGTTCTCAAAGTTCTGTCTGTGCTTTTCTGAGATGCCCTGCAGGACCCAGTCAAGCATCTCCTTTTCCTCCCTTAGCATTGCAAAGTACTTGACAGAATTTCTGTTGATTACTGACGGATGCCAGGAAAGTGCATGGGCGTTACGCCTAGCCAAGTCTACTGCGCGCTCAAAGTCCCCAAGAGCGTATCCTGCCACGCGCTCTGCCACGGATAGGAACCATCCAAGGTCGATGTACCTTTTCCTTGTCTGAAGGTCCGATTTAGGAATCTTTGCATCAGTAAAAAGCTGGTTCATCCTGGCAAGGGCGTTCTCGGCTATCTCGCCTTTGAATGGGTAGGCAGTTCTGTAGATAAGAGAGATCACCAGATTGATGTCAAGGCCCACGTCATCGATGAATTTCGCTATTTTCTGGTCGCTTCGGATTACCTTTTCGATTGCGTCTTCGTTGGGCTTGTCGAATTCCTTTGATGGGTCGTAGTCATGAAACAAGGCCGCCACGAAAAGATAGCACAGCTCCCGTGAACTGAATATGTTCTTTGGCTGGCTGCTCGCAGCAAAAAGCGTGAAAAAGGCGGCTTCAAGCTCATGGTCAATGTTATGATAGCCGTAATAATCTGCGCCAAGGCCCTTCTTTGAAAATTCTGACACAGCATGCCTCAAGATATTTTTTAGCCAGCGATCCTGAAATCCAACCTTGTGGCCGAGCTCGATTATGTTGTCCTTCAGAAAGGACTCGTAGTTGGCTCCCCTGTTGTAGCTGAGCCACCATGGCAGAAGCCGCACCCTGTTAGAGATTTCACTCCACGAAGTTACTTCCCCTGCAGATCTTGATTGTACTTCGTAGTCGCCCACGCAAAAGCCTCCTGTTTTATATGAAAAGACACCTAACTATATAATACTTAAGTCCCCACAAATGGCTGCTAGAAATATTTCACAGACTAATTGTCTAGTTTTCCAAATAATATAGCAGAGTCATGTTTTAGTAGTGTGTTGGTGGTTTTCAAGATTGCCTAGTATTGTTTGATAAAAGGTGCGGGGGGTGGGATTTGAACCCACGAACCCCTAAGGGATGAGGTGACCCAGTCAGAATAACATCTGAGCGTCGTGTCAGATAACTGAACTCACGCCTTTGACCGGGCTGGGCGACCCCCGCTCTTGTCGGGGTGCTATGACAGCGACTAGAATAATATCCTTTTGTGTTAGTCTATCTTGATTGAAACTCCGCCGCTGCCTTTCTTCTTTAGCTTGAAGGAGACCTCCAGGATGCCGTTTTTGTATGCGGATTTTGCAGTCGTTGGGTCTACCGGCTCTGGCAAGTCCACGGTCTTTTGGTAATGCGGTTGGTTGGTTACAGATTCTATTGTTATCGAGTTTTCGCTTGCAGTCAGGCGCAGGTCTTCTTTGCTCACGCCGGGCAATTCAGCGATAACTTTCAGGTCTTCATTACCTTTGATAACGTCTATCAGCGGTTCGCGCTCTTCTTTTACCGCCAGGCCGCCGCCAAGCATGCTTGGAAATGCATTGATGTTGCCAAACTTGCGTACCTCTGGCTTTCCATCCGGGCCAATCTTTACTGAATAGCCGTAGACTATTGGCCCCATCTCCCTGACTACAGAGCCGTCATCGAGTTTTCTTTCTTTTATCAGGTTCTTTGGAACCTGCTGCTCTGCGTTTTTGAACATTTCCTGCATCATTTTTTCCATCTCTTTCATCATCTCGTCGACATCTGGAAACAGCGAGCGGCGTTTTTTTGCAAACCATTCATCAAATGGTGAAGACATGATACCGAATTGTGCAAAATTCTATTAAAGGGTTTAGTTGCTGTCCAGCTCCCGGTCCAGTTCCTTTAGCAGGGACTTTTGCCGGTCGGTAAGCTTGGTCGGAACCTTTACGTTTAGCTTGACGATAATGTCGCCCTTGCCGCCGGAGTTGTATCTTGGAAGGCCTTTTCCCTTCAGACGCAAAAGCCCGCTGGCAGAAGTTCCCTGATGGATCTTTACTTTTTCAGAACCGTCCAGCGTCGGTATTTTAAGCTCTGTTCCAAGCGCAAGATCCGTGAATTTTACATCAAGATTGTAGAGAAGATGCCCGTCTTCTAGCCTCTCAAAGTCAGGATGTTTTTTGACGTGAATTCTAACTACCAGATCGCCTGGGATTCCGTGTTCTGACAGCTCGCCTTCTCCGCGCAGCTGCATTGCCATCCCGTCTTCCACGCCTGCCGGGATCTCGATTCGAATTTTCTTTTTCCTAGTTGCCCGCCCAGAGCCACGGCAGTTGCTGCATGGCCTGTCAATTATCTGCCCCTTGCCCTGACAGGTCCGGCACGGCTCCACGGTTACAAAAGTGGAAAACCTGTTCTGGCTGTAGACGCGGCGCGTCTGGCCCTGGCCGTCGCAAACTGTGCATTTCCTTGATTTTGTGCCCGGCTCTGCGCCGGTTCCGTTGCATTTGTCGCACCTGTCAAGTTTTGGCAGTTCAAGCTCTTCTTTCTTGCCGTGCAGGACGTCTTGCAGCGTCAAGTCCGCGTCATAGATGATGTCAGAGCCCCTTCTTCGGCCGCCAAAGCCAAAAAAGTCTCCGCCAAAGCCACCCCGGCCGCCGAACATCTGCTCAAAGATGCTCTGAAAGCCCCCAAAGCCCATGTCTCTAAAGACTTCTTCGAAATTGGCTTCAGAGCCTCGGAAAACTTCCTCGCCGCCAACGTGGCCGTATTTGTCGTACTTTGCGCGCTTGTCATCGTCATACAAAACTGCATAGGCTTCTGAAATTTCCTTGAATTTTTCTTCGGCGCCTGGCTCTTTGTTCCGGTCTGGATGGTACTGCAACGCCAGCTTGCGGTAGGCGTTTTTTATCTCGTCTTTGCTTGCGCCCTTTTGGACACCAAGTACCTCGTAGTAATCCCTCTTGCTTGTCATCTGGATTCAGACCGGTGATTTGATTCCAATTATCCTCATTGGGTTCCTGTTGTTCCGGAAGCCTGTCCTGCGGGGCCAGCTGATGACGCCGCGGCACCGGCGCTCCTGTAGGCCTCGGCACTGACGTCGGCAAGTATGTTTTTCAGTTCCTGGACCTTTGCCTTGATGCTTTCAAAGTTGTTGCTGGATATGGCGTCGCGAAGCTCCTGCGCTGCCTTGTTTACCTTTTCTGCATTTTCGGGACTAATCTTGTCCTTCAGGTCCTGCTTGACCAGCTTGTCTGCAGCATAGACAAGGTTGTCGGCCTCGTTTCTTGCTTCGGCTTCCTCCTTTTTCTTCCTGTCTGCTTCGGAGAACTGCTCCGAGTCTTTCTTTAGCCGCTCTATCTCGTCTTTGGACAGCTTGTTGTTTGCAGTAATAGTTATCCTGGCTTCCTTTGCCGTGGCAATGTCCTTGGCAGAGACGTTGAGTATGCCGTTTGCATCGATGTCAAAGGTGACCTCTATCTGCGGCACGCCTCTTGGAGCAGGCGGAATCCCGGAAAGGTTGAACATGCCAAGAGAAACGCAGTCTGTTGCCATTGGGCGCTCGCCCTGCACGATGTGGATGGTTACCGCGGTCTGGTAGTCTGCCGCGGTTGTAAACACCTTGCTCTTCTTGGTAGGTATCGTGGTATTTCTCTCAATAAGCGTTTCTTTGAGGCCGCCTAAAACCTCGACTCCAAGGGAAAGCGGGGTCACGTCTACTAGCAATATGTCGGTTGACACGTCTCCGGCGATGATGGCTCCTTGGACTGCAGCGCCCATGGCCACGGCCTCCATCGGGTCGACTCCACGCTCCGGCTCCTTGCCCATGACGTTGGCTACGAACTGGCGTACCATGGGCATGCGCGTCGGGCCTCCGATAAGGATTATCTTGTCTACTTCTTGCGGCGTCATCTTGGCGTCCTGCAGGGCCTGCAGCATCGGGGATCTGCATCTTTCAACTATTGGCCTCATGAGATCTTCTAGCTTTGCCCTGGTCAACTGTATTATCAGGTTCTTTGGGCCAGACGACTGGTCGTAGGCCAGAAACGGCAGGTTTATCTCGGTTTGAACGACGTTTGACAGCTCTATCTTGGCCTTCTCTGAGGCTTCCCTGATACGCATCATGGCTGCCTTGTCATTTCGAATGTCGATTCCAGACTGCTTGCGGAACTCGCCAAGCACGAACTCGACTAATGTGTTGTCCATATCCGTGCCGCCAAGCTGCGTGTCTCCAGACGTGCTCTTGACCTGGAAGACTCCGCCACCCATCTCCATTATTGTGACGTCAAGCGTTCCGCCGCCAAGATCAAAGACCATGATTTTCAGATCCTTGTTTGCCTTGTCCAGCCCGTAGGCAAGCGAGGCAGCTGTCGGCTCGTTGATTATTCTTACTACCTGTAGACCGGCAATCTCGCCGGCGTCTTTTGTGGCCTGGCGCTGGTTGTCGTTAAAGTATGCCGGCACGGTAATGACGGCCCTGTCAACGACTTCGCCTAGAAAGGCCTCTGCGTCGCGTTTTATCTTTTGCAGGATAAACGACGAGATCTGCTGCGGTGTGTAGTCTTTGTTAAATACGCGGAACTTGAAGTCCGTGCCCATCTTGCGCTTGGCAGCAATGACCGTGCCTTCAGGGTTTGAGATCATCTGGCGCCTTGCCGGCTCGCCGACGATAAGCTGGCCTTCTTTTGTGAATCCGACTACGGACGGAAACGCCTTGCCGCCGACAGATGTGCCCTCTGCTGCCTGAATGATTGTCGGTTTGCCGCCTATCATTGCAGCAGCGGCAGAATTGCTTGTTCCAAGATCAATACCAATAATTTTACCCATTATTTTCAGCTCCTAATGCTTCCTATTGATTGGAAGTATCGGTATTTGTAATTATCTTCCTTGAAACTTCTACCATGCTTGGCCGCAGAACTTTATTGTTAAGGGTGTAGCCGCGCCGTATTTCTGCAGTCACCTGGTTATCTGGAACATCGTCTTTAGACGAATAAGCTATTGCATCATGCAGGTTGGGGTCAAACTGCAGGCCCACTGCCTCGATATGCTGCACTCCCTCAGAAGATAGAAAAGAGTCCATGTTCTTTAGTATGCCTTCAAGCCCCTCTACCACCATAGGGTCGCTGTTTTTTTGCCTGGCCATCTCCACTGCACGCTGGTAATCGTCGCGGATGTTGAGGAATTTTAGCAAAAGGTCTCCCTTGGCGGACTCTATTTTCAGGGCAGCCTGCTTTTCCATCTGCTTGCGGTAGTTGTCAAAATCAGCCATGAGGTATTTCAGCTTGAGCAGATTTGCTTCTGCAGACTCTTTTGCTGCTGCAAGCTCTTTTTGCAGGGCCGATATCTGATTGTCAGATTCTATCGCGTCCTCGACTGGCTCTACTTTGGTTTTCTCCGTCACGACAGATGTCTCTATTTTCTGGCAGATAATAATACATATCGTCCAAAAGAATAATACTGTTAATCTCGCGTATTGGCTTGCATGTCTGATGACGAGATAGAGGCAATAAACCAGCGCAAGATGGCTGACCTGCAAAAGGCAGCTGCGGAAAAGGCAGCGTTGTCCGCAATAAAGCAGCCGCTGACGCTTACAGATTCCAATTTCAATGCTGAAGTATCCAGATACCCGATACTGGTTGTGGATTTCTGGGCTCCCTGGTGCGGTCCATGCAGGATGGTAGCCCCGGTAATAGACCAGCTGGCAAAAGACTATTCCGGCAGGGTCGTATTTGGTAAGGTAAACGTCGACGAGAACCAGATAATAGCCAACAAGTTTGGCATACAGAGCATCCCGACTATGATGGTATTTAAAAATGGCAAGGTAGTCGACGTGATGATCGGCGCAATGCCAAAACCGCAGATAGAGATGAAGATAAAGCAGCAGTTATCTGGAAACAGCGGAATCTACGGGTAGAGAAAAAAGGAAAACTCCTCGCACTTAGTTGATACCTAGGTGCGGGAAGGATGCAACGCTTACGCCCAGCTCGCCTTGGATTTTGCGGATCTTGCCTGCGTATTCTCTCATCTTGTTGGAATCGCCCTGTACTTTTGCGATTCTGTATCCCTTCCATGCCTTTCTCAGCGCGCCCCAGCTCTGGCCGGTTGTAAAGTTGTTTTTCGGAGCTTCGTGATGAAGCGACATTATGGCTGTCATGATGAGATAGTGCCTTGTTGCTACTTACGGCCCATAGTCAATTTTATCAAATTTGTGAGTGAAAACACTTGACATGAGGAAGATATTGGCAGTAAAAATTGCCGGATTGCAGAAATATGCTATTGCAGCCAACATTTTAATTCGGCTGCCATTGTTGAGATTGCGTTGGGCCTGCTGAAAAAGAACGACGAGGAGAAGCAAAAAAGCGTCCAGCGGTTTTACCTTCTTCTCACGGCTTTGATGAACGAGCTGTTCGAGTATGCGCCAAAATCAAAGCACATCAAGATACCAAGCAACGTGTCCTTTGGCTTGGTCTATGATGACCGAGATGCGGTCCTGTTCACCGGCAAAGACAAACAGACAGGAAAAAAGACATACCTTTACAACGTCCGGATAATCGCCAAGACCTTTGAGGAGAAACGTGAACGCATGCTAAAAGACGAGACCACGGCTTCGCTTTTCAGCTGGATAGCAGACGTCTGCACAATTTACATCAGCCCGTTTGTCTATGACTACGTTGTCAACTCGCAGCATCGCGGCGAAGGGACTGCAGACAGAACAACTAGGCAAATAGTGCGGGGATTTTTGGACCAGCTATCAAGCGATCCAGAATTAAAGTACGTGCTAGATAACCTACGCCAGCCGGAACCTGATCAAAAATAGCTCACGATTTTGCAAAGCAGGCTTGATGCTTTGCCAGATAATTCAAGGCCGCATTAATCGGCCATGGATGCAATGGAACTGCGCTGCAACTTTTGCGAAGAGATGGTAAACCTTGTTGACGTGAGTCAGCATGTAGCCGGAAAAAACCATGGCATCAAAAAGCGGGTGGCAGAATTCCGGCTGACAAATGCGCAGATAGGCTCAAAGCAGCAAGCCGAAGATATTTCGGTTATTGATGCGTGGATTAGAAATTTGCATGCATCGGACTTTATGTCCGGCCGCTAGGCATAATTTCCTTTTATTGAAGAGCGCGCACCGCAGGCCTCGCAGAGAAGGAAGCCCAATTTCTTGCTCTTTTCAGTCCTAGTATCGGGGCTGCCGCATACCGGACACTGGACGTAATCCTTTACGTACCTGTCGAGTAGTGCGTTGAAAGACGACGGCGTCTTGCGCCCAAGAAAGATAACCCGCTCGCCCTGAATGTAGCCTGCGGAGGCAAGCTCCTTGTTCAGGTATAGCAGGATTTTTTCTGGATCCCGTCTCAATGCCTTTGGAAAATCCATAAAGTTCCGAAAGATGGTATTCTTGCCTACCCAGATAATCTGCGGGGTAGGGATTTCAAGTCTTGCTTTTGCCTTGCCAGCAGTGTTGCCCAGTTTTTCCTGTAGTCTCTTTAGCAAGGTCTCATAGTCCGCTGTGGATTGGGCGCTGCTCACGTCAGGTCTTGACGCGCCTGTTTAATGTATGTTTTGGAGCTTACCACTTTATTTCGGAGCCAAAGATCCACTTTATGTACGCATAAATCCTGATTGCAGAATACAGCGGCCGGTAAAACAAGACCATCACCGGGATCAGGTAGAAGTATTTCAGCTTGTTCTTGTCCTTGGCAAGCGCTATCGACGTAAAGAAGGATATAGTTTCGTTGATGTGGTACAGAAAGAGTATGAAGGCCATGGTGAATATGATGTGCTGTGTGTTTGAGAACAGCAGGATTACAAAGCCGCTCAGTCTAAGGAACAAAAGCACCACGTCTATGGCTACCATATCATAGAAGGATAGCCGGAGGTGATGCTGGTATGCCTGCCTGCTTGCATCTCTATGCTTGGCCAGCACTGCCAGCTGACCGTGCGACCACCTGATCCTCTGCCGCATCCAGGCCTTCAGGTTATTTGGGCAGTACGTCCAAGCGCGGGCTTCTGGGATGAATGCAATATCGCCCTTTACCTTGTGGAGCTTGATTGCAATGTCGAAATCTTCTGTGATGGTGTCCTTGTCAAAAAGGCCCACCTTCTTTGCGCTTTTCGTAGAAAAGATGCTAAAGGCTCCCGGGATGATTATGAGCAGGTTAAAAAGCGAGTTGAATCTCCGGCCTATCTCAAAGGCAATCAGGTACTCGAATTCCTGCAGTTTTGTCAGGAGGTTATTCACTCCGCCGTCGCCTCCAAGAACCCGGACTATGCCGAGCCCAGCAATGACGTTAGGTGCAGACAGGTGCCGTGCCATTTCTGACAGCGCGGTCCTCTCTATCACGGTATCACCGTCAATTACTATCATGTAGTCGCCTGTCGCAAAGACCGCGCCATAGTTCACTGCACCAGACTTGGATCCTTTTCCCTCCATGCGCTTTATCAGCTTGATAAGACCCTTGTCTGAAAAGGCTGAGGCAATTTCGTATGTATTGTCTTTTGAATGATCGTCTATTACTATTATCTCCTTATTTGGATAGGGATTATCAAGTATGGATTGTATCGTCTTTCTAATAGCTGCAGATTCGTTGTGAGCCGGTATCAGTATGGATATTTTTGGAAAGTTAGAAGTAGGTAGCGCCAGCGGCCTGTATCGTCTGTAGAGTTCATACAGACCCAAGAGAAAACCCTTGCTGATGCTTCGGAAAAGATCGACGAACACAACAAGAATGGCCAGCAGCGATATGTTGAGAATGAGCCCGGGAGTCACGCCTTCTTCCGGAATTAGCCATGAAAAAAACTGGTTGATAAAATCAATCACGGCATTCTGGCCAATGAATATTCCTAGGTTTGAAAGAAAATCCATGGCAGGATTCTACATGCCTTTTGCTATATTAGCGTAGTATTCCTTGAATTTCAGGAGCATGTCCGTTTCGTCTTCTGTCACGATTGAAATGATGTCGAATTTCTTTAGCAGATACTTTGTGATGTCTGTTGGCTTTGAGAACATTATTGCAAGCCTGACGATCTTGGTGTCGATAGGCCCTGGCAGTGTGCCGAGTTTGACTAGCTGTAAAAAGTTCTCCTCTACGTACGAGCCCATGACGACAGCGACTATTGACATGCCCTGTT
>QCWB01000035.1 GCA_013114715.1 Nitrososphaera sp. | reverse complement strand
GGACCTTGCGTCCAAGATGGGCACCCCAACAACTAACACCGGGATGTTTGAATTAAAGGACTACAAGGTTCCAAAAGAAAACATTCTTGGCAAAGAAGGTGACGGATGGAAGATAGCAAAACAAGCGCTCATGGATGGAAGACTTGGAGTCTCTGCAGGATGCGTTGGAAGCATAAGGGATTGTTTGATTGAATCTGTGCAATATTCTAAAGAAAGAATACAGCACAACAAGCCTGTCGCAAAACATCAGTTGATTCAAGAGCATATCGCAGCGATAAAGGTGCATCAAAGTTCTTCAGCAATGATGGTACGCCGAGCTACAAAGATAAAAGACAAGTCAGATAACGACCTGACAGACCACCCATTAATGAGAACGGCAGACCTTGCAATAGCTGAAGCAAAACTATTCTGCGCAAATGCGGCTTACGATGCTGCCGATAGGGCCGTCCAGATCTTGGGTGGAAGAGGATGGTCTTTCTTGTATCGTCCTGGAAGACATCTCGTAGACAACAGGGTCTGTAGAATATACGAAGGTGCAGATGAGATAATGAAGTTAAAAATTGCCGGTGGGGTTTTGGGAGAAGACTATGTCTCTTACGAATGACGCCTCAAGTGCACATTCATCCAGAAAAGAGTGTTGTTGCATCTACAAAAAATGCAATATGATTTATACAGACAGGCAAGCATTTCAATTTCGTGTTTAAGAATATTCTCGTTGCAGTAGATGGCTCAAAACATTCTGACAAGGCATTTGAAATGGCTATTGACCTTGCTCAGAAATACGAATCAAATCTGTTCATAATTCATGTCGCCCATTAATCGATGAGCAGTGGTGGAAAAATAAATACACACATAGATGAGTCATTTCTGGATTTTCAGTTCAACATGACAAGCGGCCAAACAGAAAGCCTGTTTATCATCTGCGGATTTACAAAAAAGATCACGTTCGTCTGTTCTTTGAAAACATGCAGACAATAAAATTGAACAAAGAAAAGGAGCTGTGCCTGAGAAACTGGCTACAGCTTAGGCCTGCTTGAACCTTTTTGCCACTTCATCCCAGTTTACGACATTCCACCAAGCTGTTACATAGTCAGCGCGGCGGTTTTGATACTTGAGATAGTAGCTGTGTTCCCACACATCAAGCGCTAGCAACGGGGTCAGCTTTTCTGCTTTCCATCTGGTCCACGGGCTGGTCTGGTTTGGCATGGTGATGAACTGCACACCGCCGGACGCGTTTTTAACAAGCCATCCCCATCCTGAGCCCTGAATCGCAACAGTGTCTGCCTGGAATTTTGTCTTGAAATCAGCAAAGCTACCAAAGGTCTTATTTATTGCGTCGGCAAGCTCGCCAGATGGTTCGCCACCGCCGCCCTTCTTCATGTTGTTCCAGAAAAGCGTGTGGTTGTTGTATCCTCCGCCGTGGAAGTTGACTGCGCCTCTGGAGGCATCCGGGACTGTATCGATGTTCTTTAGAATGTCGACAACGTCCATGCTCTGGAACTCTGGGCCAAGGTTGCCAAGAGCCTTGTTAAGGCCGTCAGTATAAGCCTGGTGATGCTTAGAGTGATGAATCTCCATTGTTTTTGCATCAATGTGCGGTTCCAATGCGTCGTACGAATAAGGCAATGTTGGAAGAGTAAAGTTAGCCATGCAAAAAAACAGGTGACGGATGCATATAACGTTTTAGCAGCGATTACCCGGTAGCTTGCGGTGGGACTCGGGACAGCGACAGCGCGTGGTCGTCTATCATGGTTCCGACTCCGACGCTGATTCCGTCTATCCTTATCTCTAGCAAAACTGCTTGCTGTTCTGACAATCCGTATTTCTCTGCAATCTGTTCTCTTACTCTTACCTCTGGATCAGAGATCTGGTTCAGGTCAGAGTTGACCGTGACATCCAATGTTTTATTCAACATTTCTTTTGGGATCTTGCCGCTAGGGTCTGCACTTATTGTAAAGACAATCTTGTCTACCAGCACTTCATGCGGAAGTGAGTCAAGGGCATTGGCAGTGTAAAACACCTGCACGTCCAGTATGTCTATGCTGCCAGATCTTACAACGGTTGAGCCGCCTGAAATGGCGCCAAGCAGACTAGAGTCAAGCGGGACGCTTATCAGCACAAAACCTTCTGAAAACTCGTCGTTTCCGACAAGCGCTTTTTTCAAGTCCTGGCAGACTATGCCAGTTGCAGTCTGCGGCTGCAGCGTCTTTAGAATCAAGTTGCTGGTCCTGCCGTCATTTACAATGGCCTGCCAAGTCATCCTGACCTCAAACTCTTGCTTGTTTAAAATTCCAATGTCCGTGTCGTAGTGGCCTGGCCTCAGAGGACCTCGGTTGTCTGGAATCCTGCCGCATTCAAACTTGGCTGTATAGGTAACACTTGTTGGCAGAGTTTTGTCTGCAGCGGCAACCGACGCAATATTTGAAAATGTGACAGCCTGTGAATCATCGTTTATGTCGATGACTTTGGATAATTTGTCTCTGTCGTAGCCTGCAGGCGCCTGGCTTTGCGTGACTACAAACCTGCCGTTTTGAAGGCCAGACAGCACAATCAATCCTGCCGTAGAATCAGAATCGTCCTTGCCGTTGTCTTGGATTGTAAGGCTGCCTTCTGCTGTAAACGGGTTTGGGCTTATAGAGTAGGTAGCTCCGCTTAGCAGCGAGCCGCTTGATATGGTAATGATAGTAATAGAACCATTGCCTGGATTATTCTGCGCCACGGTTACGTCCTGCTGCCTGGACATTGCCAGAAATGCCACCGCAATTGCTACTGCAGCTATTGACAGAATAACGACTGTCTGTCTTTTGGACAAACAGGAACTAATTGTCTCTGGCAATAATTAAACCGTTGCAGTGCAGCCGTCAAGATTAAATATTAAGCGCTCCTAGTCGATTCTATGAAATTAGTCAAGATTCTAGCGCTTAGCCTAGCCGCTGTCCTCTTTGTTCCCATTTTAGCGATGCAAGACGCACACGCAGACGGTCTGTTTCAGGAAAATCTGCCGCCTGCCTCAATCGGAGACCGAGAAGCAAGCCTGTTTGTCAAGATAAATCCTCCGATATTGACTACCGAGACAAAAGAAGATGCGTTTTTGCAATTTCGATTGTTTGATGCCAAGACTGACGAAAACATCAAGTTCACCACGTTTATCATAGAAGTTAAAAAGGGCATAGGTGAGGATGCCGTTGCCGTCCTGCCAAGCGACGCTTATCTTGCCGAAGACGGGCTGCTTACACTAAAGATACAGCCTACAGACGGCCCAATCCAGGTCTTTGCTACACAAGAAGACTATTTGCGAGCTTGGAAAGCAGATCCTGGCGGAACAATCAACATTCGCGGGCCGCTGCTGCAGGAAGGCGGGCTATACCATTTTAACATCCGGCTTTTGACGGTTGATAACATCCGAAATCTCTTTTTAGATGAAGACCAGCCGGTTTTCGATACGTATCTTTCTGTGGGAGATGTCTTTTCAGAATCCGTCTCTGATAACGGGCAAAGTTACGACACCACGGTAATATCATATTATGACAAGGTACAGGATTTCAAGTTCAACAACTCGAGCAAGACCTTTTCTTGGTCCATGCCCTTTGACTGGAATGTTGATCGAATAAATTCCGCGCAGAATATTTTCGTACATGAGGAGGTAAAGATTCCAAGGTCCTTCACGGGTGTGGGCGATGCCACCAATTTTGAGGGGTATGTCAATGGAGTTCCAATCCGCGGCGGCCTGATTGCTGTAGACCCGTTTACTTCAGAGAGCGAGATAATAATTCACTTTTTGATAAACAAAAAGAGCATTCTTGACATAGCAGGCACGGTTCCGGCGGAAACACCAACCATGGATTTCAGCCTCGCCCCGAGTGGCTCTGGCGAGATTACCAGTTCTGAAATAGCTTCGGATTCTGGCGGCATACACGTGCTCCTGGATTGGGAGCCAAAACAGCTGGGTGCTGGCTCAGAGACAACACTGAATCTGACGTTTGTTGATGTTTTCAAAGATAACGCAAAATTGCAAGAGGACGTAAAATATGACATCAGAATGCTGGATAAGGATGGCAATGCAGTCTACACAAAGACCGACCTTGTGGCAAAGGCCGGCTCTGACACACAGACAATGACCTTCCCTGCCGACGAGACGTATCGTGCAGAAGTCGTGGTCAAGGAACTGTTGCAAGAAGGCCGAGCTCCGGACACTTCGAGAAACGGAATTGCAAGAGGCATAGTAGTCGTGCCAGAGTTCCCCGCTGGAATTGTGATCGCCATAGCCGGAATATTTGGCGCCATAGTTGTTATTCAGCGGGTTGCTCGCACAAATGCAGTTTCACGACGGGCTGTCTGAAAAACTGTTCCGGGAAATCCCGGACTCTATACCTGCCAAAAACAGAGTCCTGCTAAATGTCGGGCAGTTTAACGTGGGCCAGAGCTACGTGACTGCCAAGGTGGAAAACAGGCACGGCGATACAGTCAACATCAACATCGAAGGCGGCCGGCTTGGAATCGACCTGCAAGAAACGTTGTTTCGGCTTGCAGACATACTTCCTGCGCACGCGTATATCGTTACCACTGTCAATGAAACCGGCAAGAAATTAGTAAGAAAAGTCCCTGTGCTTGGAGTCAAGGACTGGCTTTTGATATACGAAGACGACTTGTTTCTGCTGGCTGTAAAAGACGCTTATGACGAAATCGAGATAATGATAGTTTATTAATTGTCCAGCGAGGCGCAGCTTTTGACCGCGCTCGCCAGACGTTTGTTCCCCATCGGTTTGGTCGATGTAAGTTCACTGACACATCAAGCCAATTTAAACCTGATGTTTGTAAAAAAAATCAGAGTTTGTGTGTCAAGATATCCTAGAAATACCTTTAAATGACTAACCGTAGGATCAGGCTTCATGACGGTTGTAGGGATTGACGACTTGGCTATCTACGTCCCTAAATTATACATAGACTACAAGGACTTTGCAGAGGCCAGAGGAATCGAGCCGCAAAAGCTGGAATACGGCATAGGCATCAAAAAGATGGCCATTACCGACACCAATCAGGACCCTGCCTGCATGGCTGCCAATGCATGCCTAAAACTCATGCAAAAGAACCGCATGCATCCGCAGGATATCGGACGTCTTTATATTGCTACAGAATCGGCACTTGATGAATCAAAGGCGTTGAACTCTTTTGTTATAGGCATGCTCGAGCAAGTCTACGGCGAGAGTTCTTTTGAACACGCCGGCGGAATTGAATGCAAGTTTGCCTGCGTGAGCGGCTCTTATGCTCTACATGACAACGCCAACTGGATAAGGGCTGAGGAAAACAACGACAAGGCTGCAATCGTGATTGTAAGCGACATCGC
Source organism: Nitrososphaera sp. (assembly GCA_013114715.1). Lineage (GTDB taxonomy): Archaea > Thermoproteota > Nitrososphaeria > Nitrososphaerales > Nitrososphaeraceae > Nitrososphaera. Next base: position 5,555 of record QCWB01000035.1, on the reverse strand, counting down.
AAAATATGACATCGGCTCTGCAGGCGAATACACGCAGGGCGCTGGTGCCGTCGCGCTCTTGATAAAACAAGATCCGCGGCTGATGGCCTTTGATCCCAAGGTCGCTTCAACGGTTATCAAAAACGAATACGATTTCTACCGGCCGTTTGGAAAGGAGACCCCTCTCGTTAACGGCGGATATTCAAACCTGCTTTACCTTATCCAGGTCAAAAAAGCCCTAGACGCGTACAAGGAAAAGGCGCTAAAGACCGGCCTGATAAAACTGCAGGACGGCGAGACCGTGACAGACTACATCGACTTGTTCGCGGTCCACCTTCCATACCGGAGGATGGGCGAAAAGGCCCTCGCATACCTTCTGCGCCATGAGTGGCGGCATCTTCCGCGCTGGAAGCAAGTAATAAAGGAAGTCGGCATGCAAGAACCAACACCAAAAGACCCGCGTGGAACAATCGAATCTGTGCTGGCAGACACTGAATTCATGAAAGCAGACGAGCAATTCCGGCGCAGCTTTATGCAGACCTCATTTTATAACGAGGTCTACGAGAAAAAACTGGCCAGCTCTCTGGAAGCCTCTTCAGTTATCGGAAATCTCTACACTGCCTCCATGTACATGGGGCTGCGAAGCCTATTGGAGTTTGAATTCAAGAAGGGAACCGACTTGGCAGGTAAAAGAGTCGGCTTTGGCTCGTATGGCAGCGGCAGCAGCGCAATGGTGTTTAGCGGATTAATCCAGCCGTCCTACAAGGAGGTAGTCAAGGACATGGACCTAGAGCGCGAAATTGGAAGCAGAATAAAGCTCTCCATTGACCAGTATGAGCAGCTGCACCGAAACGAGCGGGACTTTAACGAGTCGGTAACAAACGCCCACAGGGAATTCATCCTAGTCAAGCTAGGCGGCGGCACTGCCGACAAGGCTGGATTTCGGCAATATGATTATGTCAGCTGACAATCTTGAATTCTATTCCTTTTTGCTTTAGGAACTCGACCAGCTTTTGAGAATGGCTTTCGTTCTCTGTCTCCAAGCTCAGGTATACGCCAGCAGTGCCTGCCGGGATGTTTGAGCTCAGCCTGTCGTGCTCCACTTCAACGATGTTGACGCTGAGCTCTGCCAAACTGTCCACCACGTCTTTGAGCGCGCCAGGCTTGTCGGGAAGCAGGATAAAGAGCTTTATCATCCTGCTCATCTGCATCAGGCCCTTTGCCACGACCTGGCCAAGCAAGTACATGTCGACGTTTCCGCCAGACAGAATCGAGATGACCTTCTCGTCTTTTTTCATGTCGTGTCCGTTTGACACAAGATACGCCAGGCTTGCAGCCCCGGCCGGCTCGACTACCATTTTGGCCCGCTCCATCAGCAGGAACATGGTCTTTACTATCGAAGTATCGTCAACTAGGACCACGTCGTCTAGGTACTTGCTTGCTATCTCGAAGGTAAGCTTGCCTGGACGCTTGACTGATATTCCGTCGGCAATGGTGTAGCCTGATTTTACCGACTGAAGCGAGCCTTTTTGCAAAGATTCTTTCATCGCTGGAAAAGCCTTTGATTCTACTCCGATTACCTTGATGTCCGGCCTATTGGCCTTGACGGCAATGGCAACGCCGGCTGCAAGCCCGCCGCCTCCAACCGGCAGGTATATCCTGTCCACATCCTGGAGGTCTTCGAGCAGCTCCAGGCCTATCGTGCCCTGACCAGCTATAACATCTGGATCGTCAAAAGCATGGATTATCGTCAAACCTTCTTCCCTGGCTATGGTTTGCGTGGCCTCCCAGGACTCGTCATAGTTGCTGCCCCGCAGCAACACCCTGGCTCCATAAGACTTTGTCGCAGCAACTTTTGCCGGCGACGCGTTCTGCGGCATGATGATGGTGCACGGGATCTTTTTTATTGCCGAGGCGTAGGCAACTCCCTGCGCGTGGTTGCCTGCTGATGCCGCAATAACTCCGTTCTCTGCCTGCTTATCTGATAGCTGGCTGACCTTGACAAAGGCGCCTCTGACCTTGAAGGAACCTGTTAATTGCATGCATTCCAGTTTTAGGAACACGTTTGTTCCTGCCAGCTTGGAAAAAGTCGCAGATTTCTGAAGCGGAGTCTTTCTTACCGTGCCGTCCAGTATCTGTCTTGCCTTTATGATGTCGTCTATCGTGGGCATCCTCTGCACGTCTGTCTTGACGCTGTAATCGCTCATCTGCTGCAAAACAACAGAAGGTTCTGCCTTAATTATAATTTGTGGAAAGCTAAAAAACCACCCATACGTACACGAAATGAAATGAGTGGCGGAGCCGCAGCTGTTGGAGTAGGAGTCGGGATTGCGCTCATTGTGGCGATCTCCCTTTTCCCAGTAAAAGCACAATACAACGGAAACATCGAAAACGTGGTGATAACCATGGAAAGGACTGTCTGCTTTGGCGCCTGTCCGGCGTATCAGGTGACTATCCATGGAAACGGACTGGTCGAATACGAAGGGCATCAGTTTGTGGCAGTAACAGGCAAGCAGACTGCGCAAATTTCGCAAGAGCAGGTACAGGAGCTTGTAAACGCCTTCTACGATGCCAGATTCTATAACCTGAGAGACAGGTATGAAGCAAACGTTTCCGACCTGCCGTCAACCACAACCTCGATTACAACGGAAAACGGGACAAAAAGCGTCTACAGGTACGGATTTGGTCCTGACAGGCTGATAATGCTTGAGGACAAGATAGACGAAATCGCTGGAACAGAAAAGTGGGTAAAACAATAAAAAAAGTTAGGCTGGGCAGCCTTCCATTTTTTGGATCCAGTAGCCCTGCTGCTTTATGGACTTTTCCACGAACGGCGGAGCTTCTTGGATGTGGCAGAACTGGCATTCTTCAGAAGTCATCTTCTGGCCAGCCTGACCTGCTGCTTGCAGGTATTGGTGTCCGTATTCGATTGCCTTTTCGTGCGGCGTTTTTGCTTCGACTACAACGTCAAAGTGCATTATCCTTCCGTCTTTCTTTGTGACGTAGGTATCATAAACTGCGCATTCCATGTCTAGATTGCTGTATTTTTGGATATTTATTCTATTTCCATACTCTACGATTAGAAAGTGTTGTGTTTCTATCTCGTCTTTTTCTCTAAAATAGGCTTGCAAAAATACCAATTCTGTCATATTGATACCAATATTTGCATTTGTTGGATAGTTTAACAATTCGCGCAACTATTCTTATATCTGTCTGCTGACATCAAAACCGTTTAAATCCAATTGTGATAGAGACAGAAGCATGTTCCACCAGCCTGCCAAGACTGCAGATTTCCCAAAGGGCTTTGACTGGCTAAACACAGAGAAGCCCCTCTCGCTAGCCGGCCTTAAAGGCCACGTTGTCGTGCTTGACTTTTGGACCTATTGCTGCATAAACTGCATGCACACGCTTCCAACTCTTGACTGGATAGAAAAGAAATACCACGACCAGCCAGTGGTGGTAATTGGCGTTCACTCTGCCAAGTTCCAAAACGAGCAACTGGCCGAAAATATCAGAGAATCTATTGGCCGGTACGAAATAGGTCATCCCGTGATAGCGGACAGGGATATGAAGATCTGGCAGTCGTTTGGCGTGACTGCCTGGCCGACGATTATTGTTATCGACCCAAAGGGAAACGTTGTATATCATCAGGCCGGCGAGGCGCACCGCGAAGCGCTTGACGACGTGATAGGCGTGTTGCTTGAAAGGCACCGCGCCCTTGGCACGCTGGCTTTATCTCCAGTCAAGATAGACCGGCCTGCCAAAAAGCAGCCAAGTGTTCTCTCATACCCTGGCAAACTGGCGTTTTCTCCAGATGCAAAGATGATTGCAATTAGCGACTCTAACCACAACCGCGTGCTGGTTGTCGGTCTGGATGGCAAAATCATCCACAAGATAGGCGGAATGGCAAAGGACCTCCGGGATGGAAGCTTTGACGAGGCGCGGTTTTTCAGGCCGCAGGGCCTCTGCTGGGTGGGCGATAAAATCTATGTCGCAGACACTGAAAACCATGCCCTCCGGGAGATAGACGTTTCTTCAAAGACAGTCAAGACGCTGGCTGGAAACGGCATTCAGGGTCACTGGATATCCGGCTCTCAGCAAGGCAGGACAACGCAATTAAGCTCTCCTTGGGACCTGGCGCATTCAGACGGCTTTGTGTTTGTGGCGATGGCCGGCCTGCACCAAATATGGGCTTTTCACACAGAGTCTGGCAAGATAGGTCCATTTGCCGGAAGCGGCTATGAAAACATAATAGACGGCTCGTTTGCAGAAGCGCAGTTTGCCCAGCCTAGCGGGTTGTCTGTCTACGGCAATTACCTGCTTGTGGCAGACAGCGAAGTCTCTGCAGTCCGGCTTTTGAACCTGAACAAAAAGACCGTGCAGACTGCAGTCGGCGCTGGCCTTTTTGAGTTTGGTCATGTTGACGGAAGCCTTGATGCGGCGCAGCTGCAGCACCCGCTTGGCCTACATTGCGACGGCAACAAGATATACGTAGCAGATACCTACAACCACGCCATACGCCTAGTGGACCTGACAGACCAAAAGGTCTCAACAGTAGTAGGCAAGGCAGAAAAGACGATGTGCAACCTAAACGATCCTTTATGCGATACATTGGGACTCTACGAGCCAAGCGACGTCAAGAAAAACGGCAACATGCTTTACATCGCAGACACCAACAACCACCTAATCAGGATCTTTGATCTGGACAAAAAGATCCTGAACACGCTGCCAATCAGGGAGTAGCAGAAGCTTTTTCTTCTCTGGCTTTGTAATCAATAGGGATGAATCCGTCCGATCTCTTTTCCAGGCTCTATTCCGGCGAGGACAGCGAAAAGGTATATCCAAAAGAGGTTATCGAGCAGGCCCCAGAAGGCGTAGAAGACGTCCTGCAGACCAACCTGTTTAACGTGATGCTAAACAGACGCTCACAGCGAAAATTCGAGAGCAAGGAAGTCGAGGACTGGAAGATGGACATGATATACGCTGCGGCAGACACTGCCCCTACTGCCGGCGGCTTTCAGGGCTTTGAGATATTCCATGTAAAGAATCCTGAAATAAAACTAAAGCTAGTTGAAGCGGCAAACAGGCAGCCGTACGTAAACGCGCCAGAGGTGCTCGTGTTTTGCATGAACCCAGAACGGGTAAAGATGAGCTTTCCAGAAGAGATTATCAAAAAGTTCTCCGTCCAGGACGCGACGCTGGCTGCAGCATACGCGCAGCTTGCCTCGCATGCCCTTGGCCTGAGCACTATTTGGATTGGCATGATAGACGAAAAAAAGGTGATGGAAGCGATTGGCACAAACCTTGTCCCGACATCGATACTGTGCATAGGTTACCCACAAAAGATGCTGCAGCCAAAGCCAAAACGAAATCTGGTAGACCTGATACACGTGGTTCAGTAGCCGGCGTCCATAAGCAGGATCAGGGTATCTTCCTTTTTCACCAAGCTGGTCTTGTCTTGCCGCTTGACTTTGGTGTTTGCCAGCCGGACGTTGACGATGCCGATCACCTTCTGCGCGCGCGCGACGCGCATGCGCACGGGCTTGCGCTTCGGCAGGCGCCTGACGAGGTCGACG
>QCWB01000034.1 GCA_013114715.1 Nitrososphaera sp. | reverse complement strand
GGTAAAGGCGCTTGAGCCAGGAACCTACCACGTACACACACAGCTTAACACCGAGCACATCGGTCCAGGTCTCGCAAGAGGTCAGACTGTGAACGTCAGTGGCGACCCAATTCTGAAGCCAATCCCAATGGGCAGCATTGTCTACCAATGCATACTCATCGGCGCTGGTCTCGGAGTAACATTCGCTACACGACCGTGGCAAGTCATCTAAAGAGCACCCACTCTCCCCTTTTTCCTTTTAATTTTATTCTACATGAACTATTATCGTTCGGCTTAATACCATGAAAATCAAGACTTTGACTCGGATGCTAGAACTCCTGCATAAAGAGGTTCAGGAAAGTTTCTACAATACCGACCCTGCCCACGATTACGAGCATATCCTTCGCGTCTGCCGAAATGCAGAGCTTATCGGCAGAAAGGAAGGCGCCGACCTAGAAATCCTGCTGACTGCAGCCCTGCTCCACGACCTGGTCGTATACCCAAAGGGCAGCTCCAAAAGATCAAAGTCTGCAGACGAAAGTGCAGACCTTGCCCAGAGAATCCTAGAAGAAAAAGGCTGGTCGGCAGAAAAGATAGACCAGGTATGCTACTGCATTAGGCTGCACAGCTACTCAAAGAACCTGATTCCAAACACGTTTGAAGCAAAAATCCTGCAGGATGCAGACAGGCTAGATGCCCTTGGCGCAGTAGGAATAGCAAGGACTTTTAGCGTAGGCGGCCTTGAGAACAGGAAATTCTACAATCCTGTGGACCCGTTCTGCGAGCAAAACCGTGAGCTAGATGACATGAAATGGACTCTGGACCACTTTTCAAAAAAGCTGCTGAATCTGGAAAAAACCATGCATACAAAGACTGGTAAAAAACTTGCCAGGCAGAGAACTGTTTTCATGAAGTCTTTTCTTGCTCAATTAAGAAAGGAGATCAAGAATAATCGATGAAATACTTGTAGCGTTTCTCGACTTCCTTGTTCTCGCCCGCAAGAACCTTAGATACCTCTTCTTTTAGCTTCATGTTTGCATGCTCTTTAAACTCCTTTGCCGCAGGGTTATCGGGAAATGCAGCCATGCTGTACTCTGCATGCTTCATGAATTCCACTACCTTGGCCCTGTACTCTTCCTTTGTAGGCTTTTTGTTCTCTATCCTGAACCAAGCAGTTGCAAATGCAGTGGAGTAAAGCTTGGCCATTTCGTCTACCAGCCTGTCTATCTCAAAATAGTCCTTCATCCGGCAGGAATTGGTTGCCGCACTGGCCTAAATAAGCTTACCAGTAGCTGGCCTTTATCCTTTCTATGACCTTCTCGTGCTCTGGACCCTTTCTTCTTGCATATTTTTCCATTGCCGTGAGCGGGACTCCGCCAAGGCTTCCTGCAAGCGAGGTGAAGAACAGGTTCTTTATCATGTTCTCACGGCCTATCTTGGACATGAACTTTTGGATTCCGTACTTGAAGTTGTGCTGCCACGTCTTGTACATGACTCCAAGCTTTGCCGGGTCCATGGTGTTTCCGATGTCGAAAAAGTCTGACTTTTCAAGCAAGCCTATTGGAACAAAAGTCAGTGGCGTGACCGTGAATTTTGAATCCGGCTGCTCGTTCTCTAGCTCGTGGATAAGCCTTATGGTCTCCCAGCTGTCCTCTGGCGTCTCGTCGTTGTCAAGGCCCATGATCAATGTGAATGCCGGCACCCAGTAATGCTCGTTGAGAGATTTTACGCCGTGCTTGACTACCCAGTGCCACTCGTCTGGCTTGTAGGGAGCAAGTTTTCTGTCTGCATATTTGCCAATCAGCCTGGTGCTACCGGTCTCAAAGCCGCATTGTATGCCAATGTGGTTGTCTGGACCTGACTTTATTATCTTGGATACGTTTGTAAGCAGCCTTTCGTCAGCAATAGCGCCAGCCAGCGTCCCGTGGGTCGGGTTGGTGTGCTCTATTCCCATGGCCATGATGCCCTTGAAAAGCTCCTCTATTGCCTCCCTGTTTGGCTGCATGTTCTTTGTAGTTCTCGGGTTAAGGCCGTAAACAAAAATGTCGTCGCTGTGTATCCAGGCGTTTCTAAGCCCGCCGTACTTCATGTTTATTGCAATTTCCTGCTGGACTTTTTCTACCGGATAGTACCTAAGCGGCCTTAATGTGACATCGCAGAACTTGCAGCCTCTTCCGCAGCCACGCATGACCTCAACCATGCCGTGCATGCTAGGCGCAACAATATTTGGTATCTCGTCGATTGACGGCTCGTTCCAATAATGGATGAATCTGCCGTGGTAGGTCTTGTCAGCTCTGGCGAACTCTTTTATCTCTACTTTGAACTGGCTCTTCTTGAAGGGGTTTGCCATGTCAAACTCGCCGCCGATAAGAGCATCAAAGAACGGACCAGCCGCGCCGTCAATCTCTGGGCCAATGCCTCCAAGCTCGCCTTCCAGAACGCCATACAAGTCGTATTCTTCAATCTTGGCTGGGTCGTAGTTGTACTGCCAAGTTCCAGAAGCCCCGACTACCACCTTGGCTTTGCTCCCAGTCCTCTTTTTGGCTGCGGTTATTCGGTGATGTAAGTCGCGGTTGTAGAGTTCGTCATAAGACGTCTGTTTGCGACCGTAGGTAAATGTCATGGTCACAGGCCCCATTCCTAGCGGGTCCATCTCGTATGTGCCAACAACCTCTGTTTCTGGACCGATGAACTGCTCAATGTGGTCTGGGTGTGCAACGACCACATCTTCTCGTCTGTATCCGTCGCGCAAAAGTGCAGCCTCGACCTTTCTCAAGCCGTACGGGGCATAATTGGCAAACCCGTTTGTGTGCTCTATGGGGTTGCAAATAAAGTCAAACAAAATCTTTGGAGTTACCTGGTTTCCAAGAACGTGATACCAGAAAGAATCATGACTCCTGTGCATGTCTAGTGCCGGAGCGCAGCCAAAGAAAGATGCCAGAGAAATTCCCCTATACGGAGACATTAGCGTTCGGTCAGCAGAAAGAACTACCTTAGGGTACTTTGTCAATCTCCTAAATCCCTTTTTAAATGAAAATAATTGAAGTGAAATTAATAGTTTTCCTGTATTTTATGCGGGTACAACTTAGTATTTGCTACAGCCCAGAGTCCCGCTTATCAAGATATCCCTGCAAAGTATAGCCGCCAAGCCTCTGTTTCAGGGTATCGTGAATTTCCCTTACCAGGCCAAATCCCTGAAACGTCAGGGCAGTATACATCTGAATAATTGTAGCTCCTTTTTCATACGCCTGCCACGCGTCGTGGCCGCTAGAGATCCCGCCGCAGGCGATGATTGTTAGGTCCGGAAAGGCCTCGCGGATGTCTTCAACCATTCTAAGCATGTACGGAAAAAGGGGCTTGCCGCTCTCTCCGGCCTGCGGTCTGGCAAATTTCCCGGCAAAACCCTTTGTTTCGACTGGCCTTGTATTGCCTATTGTGACTGCCTGGCCGCCGTTTTCATAAAATACCTTGATTAGCTTTAATCTGGATTTTCTTTCTTCTTCATTTGGAGGCAGGCTTCCATAGGGGGCAATCTTGGATGATTTGAACTTGCCTGGGGCGTGGGAATTCATCAAGTCGATTATCTTTTTCGTGAATTCCGGCGTCTGGATTGTCTTGTTAAAATCCGTGTTAGGCGACGTCCTGTTCTCCTCAAATCCAAAGTCCACGTAAGGCAGGGTCTGGTGGATTATCTCCCTGCAGGCATCAAGCACCGCGTCTTCCGTGTATATGTCCGTGATCCCAGAAAAATTCAGCAGGATTTTTGCATGTCCCTTTTGCCCTTCGGAAAACTTTTTCAGGTTTGCCAGGGAATACTGCAGGCCTTTTTGTGGATACCCTTGGGTGTTTATTATCGCCTCGCGGTCATCGTCAACAACCAGCCTGACGGTGTCTTTTTTCGGATTCTGCGGGTTACCCTCCCTCGGATTCAATAGTATGCTGCCGGGATTAAGGTACCCAAAAATATACGACATCGGCTCTAACAGGTCGCAGTTCTTGTCAAAGCCTGCCGCAACTCCGACTGGACTTTTCAGCTCTACGCCGTGGACAGTCAGAGCAAGCTGCGCGCCAGGGTCGAAATACGCGGCGTTTTGCCGAAATTTCTCTGACATTTTTGCAAGGCGCTTCTTTGCCTCCTCGTGTACAACTTCGCCCTGTGACAGTTCTTCGGTTGCCCTGTACCTAGAATAAAGATACCTTCTGTACAGCCGATATACCGACGGGTCCAGGCTGGCCTTAAAAGTATCTACAAGCACCGCGTAGAGCTTGCCGACCTGCGAAATATATGGCTAGTGCTGTCTGTCCTTGACAAACTGCCAGAGCAAGTCCCACAAGCCGTCAAAGCTGCCCGCATCAATCCCTAAAGTTACGGTATTTCCGTACTCGTTTGTCATGCTCAGGACAGTCCCGTCTAGGGACATTGACTTCTTGCCCGCCGAGACGGTAAGACTGCCTTCTGTCTTGATTGAAACTTCTTTTTTCTTGGCCAATCTGGCTTTCTTGGCAGCTTGGAAATATATCAATCTGCCAGATAGAATTTAAAATGCTGCAGCCCTATCACTATCTATGAAATCTTTTGACTGCCTGGAGAACAACCACGGGGTCTGCAAGGGCTTTTACAAGGAGACCTTTAACTCCAAGCCCGTCACGAGGATTTGCATGTGCCCCTGCCATGATAGCACGTACCAGCTGGTGAGAAACGCCATCGCTGTGGTAAACGCCAGTGAGCGAAATAACCCGTACCAGTTCACGCACGAGAGTTATGACGATCGGCTGTAGAGGCGCTTTAGGATAAGCAGGATGACGTTAAACGCCGTTCCAAATGCATTGGCACCAATGATTACAAAGTCGTTTTTGAACATTCCGTATACAAGCCAGAACGTGGTTCCGGTTGCAAACAACCCCATGAGGTACGGCGAGACATCGTCCATCTTTTTTGTCCTGTAGGCCTTGAATATCTGGGGCAGAAAACTCGAAGTCGTCAGGACTGCAGCCATGGTTCCTACAAGCGTTATCATCAAGTCAGATGAGGCCTGCAAGAACATTGCCTGAAGTGGCAGAGCTGGATATTAAAATCATATTCTGGCAGGCCACATCTACCTACAGGGTGACATGAACAACAATAAGATGGAGTGCATGAACGGTGAGGTATGCCATCGCGAGAAGGTTAGGAGAGCTGAAAAAGAGAGATACCATCGTACTGAAAGGATATCAGATTTACCACAACTACTTTAAACCACACGAAGAGCTAGATGGTCAGACACCCGTAGAAGCCGCGAATATCGATTGGAGACAGAAATAAGTAGATAACGGTGATTCGGAATGCAAGTCTGGAAAGCTAAATGCTTATTTGCATCCTCGAGAAGGAGTATGCAAATTGAGCTTCTTCGGTAGCGATAAGCCCAAGCGCAAACAACTTTCTGCCCACGACAAGATGACAATCATCGCCAGACAGGATTACAAATGTGCATTATGCGAGATCAAATTCAGCACACGAATAAGGCCACATTATGATCATCGTAGGCCGTTATCTGAAGGTGGAACTAATGATCTCGATAACATGAGAGCGATATGCGCAAACTGTCATGATCATAAAACACGCAAAGAAAACAAGAAACGAAATTCTGAGAATCATAAGGAGAAAGACCCATTTGGTATATACCGAAATCCCTTATCCGATGCCTATGGTATAACAGGTTCTAAGAAAAACCGTAAGAAGAAAGACGGCATTTCCTTTTGGTAGTTATAACCAATTGGAGAAATCCAAAGGCTGATTGTGACCTGTCATTTCGACAAACCCCGCATCCTACACTAACAGCCCTTTTCGTCATCCAAAGATTGAGCAGAACCTTCTGATAGCTTGGTTATAAATAACAGATCCATGATTCTTGCAGTGTTGAATCTAAAGGACCTTGTAGACGGAACGGTGGTGGGCTCTGGCCCTGACTTTATCGTCGTCCAGAAGGGCAAAAAGCGGTTTTTAATCGAGCTGCAGGGCTTCAAAATCCAGGAGCTGAAAAGCCATGGCACGCCATACGGCTCAGAGGTCTAATCAACTTTTTGAACACGGCAGGTCAAAATAAATTCCATAAAAAGTTAAATTGAGTTACCGGCCCTACTCTCAGCGTTTGAAACAAAAGGCCACCGCTGAGGTTGCTGCCAGCCAAAAATCCCATATTCCGGCATCGCAGTCTCAGGCGGTTCACCGCGGCAAGGTAAAATATGATAAAAAAGCCGAATCGGAATTCTTTGTAGATAATTCTGCTCTTGCCGGCTTTACCGGCGAGAGGATCCTGTATATGGCTGTTAGAGAGCTGATAGAAAACTCGCTTGACTCTTGCGAGAATAACCATATCCTGCCTAGGATATCGCTTTCCTTAAAGAACCTGGATTCTGCAAACGACATGTGGGTGATTACCTGCGAGGACAACGGCATCGGCATTCCGTCAGACAAGGTGCCAGTTGCCGTCTGCTCGTTTCTGACTTCTGGCAAGTACGTCGAAAAGCAGCAGCGCGGGCTTTTTGGAGTCGGCCTGAAGATGATAGCAGCCTTCTCCACAAAGGACACAGACCACCCGCTCAAGGTCTGGTCAAAATCCTCAGAGGACGACTCGGAATACTATTTTGAGCTTAGGACGGATATTAGCACAAACAGGCCCATAGTTCTTGCCAAAAAGCAGCTTGGCGAGGGCAGGGTGTCTGGCCAGTCAGGTTTTAGAATAGAGGCGATACTGCGTGCGCGGCTGTCTCCAATAACAAAGACTAGGATCTACGACTACATCAGCCAGACAAGCGTAGTCAACCCGTACGCCATACTAGAGTTTGAGACCGACGAGGGCAAGGTGGTCTTTGACCGGAGGACCTCCGTTATGCCCGAGCCAGCAAAAGAAGTCCTGCCGCACCCGTCGGACATGGACCTAAAGACGCTAAAAAAGGCCATCATGAATTTCATGAACCAAAAGACGACTTTGCAGGGCGTGCTTTCTGAATCCTTCCAGAAAATGTCTGGAGAAAAGGCCAAAGAGATAATCGCAAACGCCGGCGTTGAAAACAAGCAGGCAGATAAATACGACGAGCATGAGCTGATAAAGATAGTAAACGTCTGCAAGCAGACAAAGTTCCACACTCCAAACACGGACCATCTAAGCCCGATTGGAGAGGAGATCCTGACTGCAGGCATGACTTCTGAATACACGATTATCTCCAGCCGGTCTGAAAATCAGCCAGACGGGAATTCTTCGCCGCAGATATCAGTCAAGGTGCTAAAGCCGTCGCTCACAGACTACTCTTCGCGGACCTGCGTTATCAATAACCGGCCAACAATAGTGGAATGCGGCATAGCTTACGGCGGCGATATCTCGTCGTTTAAACTGCACAGATTTGCAAACAAGATTCCGCTGCTCTACGATGAAGGCTCTGACGTAGCCAGAGAAGTAGTCTCTGAAGTCGAGATTAACAAGATGGGCATATCCAAAAAGGAGGTCAAGGAGCAGTTTGCCAACCCGGACGCCAAGTCTGACAGGGCAGTAGAGCTGCTGCCTTTGCACATATTTTTCCACATCTGCTCGACGAAGATACCGTACAAGACCGCCGGCAAGGAAAGCATTGCTTCAGAAGGCGATCTAAAGCGCTACATGAAGGCCTGTCTGTCTGACCTGTACCGCAAAGTCAGCGCCCAGATAAGAAAGGAGCTTCGGATGAAAGAAGCCCAGAGCCGGCTGAATCTGTACAAATTCTACATCCCGCTAATAGTCAACGCAATATCAGAATCCATCTCGGTTGACTCCAAGAAACTGGAGCAGGCCTTTACAGAGCTTGCCGAAAAGCATGTTTCTGGCGAAATAACTGGCCATCCTGCCGAGGAAAAGGAAGACGAGATAACTGGCAACCGGCTTGAAAAAGAAGTAAGCGTGGATCAAGCAATCAACGCAGCAAGGAAAAAAGGCTCAAAATCAAAGGAAAACCTCCAGACGACCCTTGATGCAGTAATCCCGAAAAAGAAGGTGAAATAGGTGCCAGTCAAAGACACGCGCCACCAAGAAGTAGTGAAGAAAGTCAAGCAGATAATGAAGGACGTCAGCACGGACCTGATGCAGCAAAAGACCATGCCTGTACTGGACGTGCCAAAGGTAGGCTACGACAACACCGTCTGGTCAGACAAGAAAAAGATGCTCACGATAGGCGACAAGATGGTCAAGATAAGCCCGGACAGCACAAAGAAAATCCCCACCTTTGCCCAATACCTGGTGATGGCCAACGCCGTACGGCGGCTCTTAGACGAGGAGATGGAAAGCACCATCAGAGGCATGTATTATGCCACGCTAAGCACTGTTGGGGATGAAAAGAACAAGCAAAAGTTCTGGAGGGGTCAGGAGGATTCAGACGACGCAATCAAGGCCCTGGAGCTTTTGACTGGCGTTCCAAGAGAAGAGTTCTCTGTCACGTCAAAGCCAAAGGGTATGATCTCCGGCCCAATAACTCTGCGGGTTGGCGGCGACGTAATAGACTGTAACCTGGGAAGCAGGGCTACTTCGCAGCTTATCCCTACAAACATCCGCGACGTTGAGATAGTCGACGTAAAGGCAGACTTTGTCATGCTAGTAGAGAAGGACACGGTTCTTAACAACATCCGCAAGTCAGGATTTATCCAGAAATACAACGCGATTTTGATGACCGGTTCTGGCGAGCCGGACCGGGCCACCAGGATGATGGCTAGAACCCTGAACGAGGAGTGGAAAAAGCCAGTAGTCGTGTTTGCAGATGCCGACCCCTGGGGGCTTGGGATTGCCCTTCGCTACAAGATAGGAAGCGAGTCTCTAAGCTACGACAGCGACCGGCTGGTGACTCCAAATGCCAAGGTCCTTGGCATGATGTTCTCCGACATTTACGAATACAACATTCCAGAGGTAGCACGGCTTGCGGCATCTGAAGAAGACATCAACCGCGCGCTGGACATGAAAAAGAAGCCCTGGTTTCAGGACAAGCAGTGGCAAAAAGAGCTGGACCTGTTCCTAAAGCGCAAAGAAAAATGCGAGCTGGACGCGTTTTTCAAGCACGGCTTCAAGTATCTGGCCGAAGTATACCTGCCAGACAAGCTGCGGCAGGCCGGCGTCATCTAGTAGGCCCAGATCTGGCTTGATTTTTTTGCAAGCCTGATGATTTTGGCAGAATCAAGATATTGACATTTCTTATTGTCAAACTGGACCACAAACGAGCCTGACAGGTTCTTGTTGACAAACATCTTGTGGTCTGCAAATTCTATCCTCAATCCTTCGTCGATGTCGAGCAGCTTTAACCTTTCTGGCAGTTGAGAAAGCCGTATTCTGCTTGCAGCTGGCATCGCAGATGATGCTGTGCAGTCCATAATATTCTTTAACCAGCTTGCCAAATCCTGACCAGCTTGAATCTTGTCTTGCCGCTTGACAATGGCAGCACGCTTAACATATCTGTCAGGACAAGCAGCCGAGCAAAAAGGCTGCGGCTGGTATCAAGCATAAAAGGCGTAGTGGCTGTCGCTCCAGAAAACTATAACCCTGACAGCCTGCAAGAGTTTGTACAAAGCAAAAAAGACTGGATTGCAAAGACGTCTGACTATTATTCTGGCCTGCGGCAACGAGCCGGCCACGCCGAATCCGAGCAAGTAATCTATTATCTGGGAAAAAAGTTTGAATTCAAAATAATTAAAGACAGGACGGATTTTGCAACCGTCTCTGAAAGCCTGAACTTGATTACGTTCCACGTTCCAGACAGGCGCAGCTACAAAGTCCAGATCCAGTGGTGGTACAGAAGACAGACGGCCCAGATAATTGCGGCAAGGCTGCCTGAATTGAGCAGACAGATGAATCTGCAATACAACAAGTTTTCTATAAAAAAGCAAAAATCGCGGTGGGCCAGCTGCTCTAAAAAGAAAAACCTGAATTTCAACCTGCTTTTGGCCGCGGCTCCTGCAGACGTGATAGACTATGTGGTAATCCACGAGCTGGCGCATATCCTAGTCATGGACCATTCAAAGAGATTCTGGAAGATTGTCGAAACCTTCGATCCTGACTTTAAAAGCCACAAAACCTGGCTTGAAGACCACAGCCCTGTAATCGGGATAGAAGATTTATAGGCTGTATGACTTGGATTTGGAGTCAGAATGGATGTTTCAGAGCGCATCGCCCTTGTGATGCGGGAGCCCACAGAAGAGGTCATAACCTACGAGGAGCTGAAGACCCTTCTTGAGACAAACGACAGGCCAAAGCATTACATCGGCCTGGAAATCTCTGGCATCCTTCATCTCGGAAGCCTTGTAGTCACCGGATTTAAGATAAACGACTTTATCAAGGCTGGGATAAACTGCACGGTCTTTTTAGCTGACTGGCATACCTACATCAACGACAAGCTGGGCGGCGACTGGAACAAGATAAAGCAGATATCTGAATACTATGCCGAGGCTTTCCGGCTCTTTTGCCCCGGAGTCAACATAGTGATGGGAAGCAATCTGTACAAAAACACGCCAGGCTACTGGGAGAATTTTGTCCGGTTCAGCAAGAACATGACCCTTGCAAGGACCATGCGCTCGCTGACCATTATGGGCAGAAAGGAAAGCGAGTCTATGGACATGTCTCAGCTGCTTTACCCGCCGATGCAGTCAGTAGACATCAATGCTTTGGATCTGGACATAGTCCATTCTGGAATGGACCAGAGAAAGATCCACATGCTTGTACGCGAAGTCTTTCCAAAGATGGGCTGGAAAGTCCCGGTCTGCGTCCATCATCATTTGCTGCCAGGCTTATCGGAGCCTGTGAAACTAGGTCTTGACGAAAATGCTGCAGACGACGCCATGATATCAAGCAAGATGAGCAAGAGCAAGCCGGCAAGCGGGATACTTGTCCACGACGATGAAAAGGCAATTCGAGAAAAGATTGGCAAGGCCTTTTGCCCTGTTGG
>QCWB01000033.1 GCA_013114715.1 Nitrososphaera sp. | reverse complement strand
GCAATGCATCACTGAAGGCTTGCGCAATAGCCAGAATTTCTTTTGCTCAAGTAGCCTGCCGTCCTCAAATAACGTTATCACTGCAGGAGATTTAGAGAGGTCTTTTTCTGCCGGCGTCCGGTAGACAACGTCGTAGCCTTGCTTTGCAGTCAGCTTGCCTATACTGCATTCCCATGACAGGCTGGCAAGAGGTTTCAATCCTTTCAGCAGCTGTTTTTGGCCGTTTATTTGCAGCCATATTCTGCCATCGTCTGTTGACCTCAGCTTGATGTTTTCGTCAGTCATCAGGTAGCCGTCGTTCTGTATTGCTGCTTTTTGTTTCTCTACCAAGACGTGGATGTCGCACATGCTGCATTTCTGCAGCTGCTCTTTTGCCGGCTGCTGGCCGACTGAAACATCAGCGCGAAACATAGAGCCGTCGCGTTTTAGCTTTACAAGCATCGTTGCCGTAGTGGTGCAGACTCCGCGGACCAAAAGCCGAATCTGGATCTCTGATTTGTCTGATGGCGGAAAATAGATTGCAGACTCGCCAAAATCCCGGGCATGGTACTCTGCATAATCGGCGTCGCCTATCTTGAATGCGCCGTTTTGCTCTGCCGGGCCGTCTATTATCCACGAGATTGACGGCTTTATCAAAAGCTGCTGCGAAATGCCATGCGCGCACCGGACAAGAATAGCAGCGCTGACTGCAAGCTTTATTGGAAGGCCATCGTTTCGCCTAAACAAGACAGGAGTGCTGGGATAAAGCAGCTTGACTTCTACAGAATCAGACAGCGAAAATTCCAAGCAGGCAGATTTAGGCCTTATTTCCATAAAAAGATTGAATTAAAGATGGCTCTTTTGAATTGCTGTCCGTGATAAGGGTTGTCGTGTCGCATCGCTGCGAAGAGCTAAGACAGATGATTTTTGAGGTTTTTGGCTTCAAGCTTGCTGTCGACGGAGGCGTTCTGGTCCTGCAAAACGAGACAGACGTCCAGAAGGCAAAATCGATGATTGAGCAAGCCCTTTCTGACAGGAAGATTGATGATTACGTGGTTGCAGAAAACACAGAAGATCCGGCAGAGCTGGCCATCCTCCGGAGAGGCGACATGGAGCAGATCGGCCTGTATGCATGCAGTTTTTGCATGATGGTCTTTAGCAACGATGTAGAACGAAACCTGCATCAGCGGGTCCACTACTTCGGCTTCGGCTAGTGTCGAGCTATAGATGTGTTGATTGTAATAATTATATCAAGTCTGTTATGATCAGTAAGATTATTGGCATTGTTGCTTACTCGCTATTATTATCTGTCAAAACAAAAGTCTTTTATACTAATTACTGCATACTATGGTGATGATGCAGAAGACCGATGCTTAAGACGGGCGCTTGGCGGCAAGAAAAACAAAACTGCATCGAAAAGTATGTGAAGCATACACCGGCTTTAACGGCAAAGGCTGTAACAGGTCGTTGGTGCAGAATCGCCAAGCGCCATAACCTTCCCCCTTATGGCGCAAAATCCATCAAATAGTCAGGCGGCTTTTCAAGATTCTTGCTATCTGTTCGGACGTGAACGCTGACCCAGTAGCTGAAAGAAGCTGGGTTACCGATAAGCTGCGCGTCTACCGGGAACTGGACGCGGTCTTGCGGCATATCAGATATTTTCGTCATTTCAAGGACGTATTTTGAGTCAGTGTTATCGTAAACGGCAAGGTACCAGCCTTTTGAAGCAAAGCCGGAATCCGCTGCAAAGTTTGGCATCAGTACAGTGTACGTCTTGTCAGATATGATGTGCCAGACATAATTGGTCTCGTATTTTTCATTCATGTTCGGATCGCCGGCCAGGTCTATTGTAAAAAGAAAAGCGCCGTCGATTTTCTTGACAGAAGCTGCAACTATGTCGTGGTACGCCTTGACCTCTGGCTCTACGTCTGACTGGTACTGCATCTGGGCAACTGCGTCGCCGCGCTTGTCAAGAACTATGCTGCTTGTGCCGGCAAATTGCCCGACCTGCTTGCCGGTATCGCCGGCAAGATTCACTGCGAAATACACCGCTATTGCGGCAGCAACTGCAACCACCAGGATCTGGGCAGCCTTCAATGCAGGTACTTGTCTTAAGTTGTATTTCTAGCTGGCTGTATTCGCGGAAGCTGATAATTTCCAATGTCGTATCCTTTCTCCCGGAGGTACTTTAGGCATAGCTTGTAGACTATTTCGTCGTGTCCTGAAGCCTCCAGCACCCTGGACCATGACACCTCGCCTGCCGCGATGATCTCTGCTGCGAGAATTTCAGTCGCTTGCCTTGCCTGCTGCCGGCACTGATCAAAGGTCTTGCCGTTTCTGTAGGCCTTGACTCGCGAATCGCAGCTGTCCAATATACAGGACTTGCGGACAAGAGATTTAAACAGTGCCTTTCATCAAAGATATGGCGAGCTGGCTTTAACACAAAATCAATCATCTTGGCTGGCGCGATAGCCGGCGCACTGGCTGTATTTTTTGTGCTGTCGGTGTATTTGCTGCCGCAATCCTACCTGGGCTCAATCCACCCAACAAGGCCAGGGCCAATAGTCACAGATGTAAAATTGTCTCAAACACAGGTAGTTCTTGGAGAGTCGTTTAGCCTGCAGGTTTCTGCTACCAACAGCGGCGAGCATGCAGACATGCAGATACTCTCGATTGCCTTTCCCAGCCTGAGCAGCACCGACGGCATTGTTGACGTGCAAAAGCATGACTTTAGACAGACTCCGCTTTTCATAAAAAAAGACAGGGCGATTGGCGCCGGATACACCGCGCAGAGGCTGGTTCCGGCCCAGTATCCCTCGATAGAGGCTTCAAACAGGCCCTGGAACAGTGGCGAGACTTTTAGCATCGAATTATCGATAAAGCCGCAAACAGAAGGCGAGTTTGTCATATTCGTCAAGGCAGTCGGCCTTCCCCACAACGGCGACCAGGCGCACTGGCCAAGCAATGGCACCATCGATCATCAGGACGAGTTTGTGTCTGTCTATTCCGTCAACGTGACAAAGGCTTAAAAAAGCAGGGTGTGCAATCCGTAGCTGTTGAACTATCAGCGCGGAAGCCTGGCAAGGATGCAGGAAAGCCGGAGGCTGGTTATTGGATACACGCTTGTAAGCGCTGGAATCCTGCTAGCAGCTTCTGGAGGCACGTGGGATGTTACGAACCATCTCTTAAACAAGCCAGAGACGTTCTTTGCGCCGCCGCATGCAGTGCTTTACACCGGCGTGGCTTCAGCTCTGGCAGGAATGGCTCTTGTGGTATCGGCGTCTCGAGCCGCAGGACAGTTTGACTGGTCTGCAAAATTTTTGATAGCTGGCGTTGCGCTTCTTTTATCTGCAGGGCCGGTGGATTTTGTCTGGCATTCTACCTTTGGGCTTGACGGGCTTTTGAGCCCGCCGCACTCTGTTCTTGTTAGCGGCATGGTCACTAGCAGCATTGCCGCAATAATCGGCCTTGTGCGCGCAAGCAAGGTCCTGCCGGCAGCCCTGATTGTTGTTGCAATTCTTCCCGTCTGGATTTCTGCCGCCGGCGCAGTGCACATGTTTTCTTTGCCGTTTTCTAACACGGCTTATTTTAATTTCAATCCACATCCAATAGCAGGCGCTATTGTTGCCACGCTTGGATTTCCGCTGATAACTGCTGCAATATCGCATACATCGTCTGAGCTGACAGGAAGGAAATTTGGGATCCTGTCTGCCACGGCGGCGATATTTCTGTTCATAAACACGTTTACGTCCATTATTCCAAACGAGGCGCTTGTCTCAACTATACCGTTCTACATTGCAACAGTAATCCCGTTTGTAGTTGCAGATGCCATTCTGGCCAGATGGAGGTCTCCAAAGTCACTGTACATGGCAGGAGCAATAGTAGGCATCACCTTTTTCATGCTCTATTACCCGCTGATAACCCACACGTACAACAAAGTCATGGATAACAAGACCGTCTGGGGCAGCCTGACTGCGATAATTTACTTTGAGCTGATGGGCCCACTGTACCCTGTTTTGCTTGCGCCGGCCGCAGCAATGGGAATTCTGGGCGCGATGATAGGCCAGGGCATGGTCAGGCGCGCAATTTTGGCAGGCCTGCGCTAAGGATAAATGGTTGTCCGGCACTCTTGGTAGAATCGATGCAAAAAGAAACGCCGTACAGAGTTGTCCAGTACGGCAATAGTTCAGCAACTTTTTACCTCAAGGACTGTCTTGCTGGCCTGCAAGACCTGCGGGAAAAATCAGTCGATGTTGTGGTGACCTCGCCTCCGTACAACATCGGGATAAACTACGGCAGGTATGACGACAGCAGGCCGCGTCAGGAATACCTGCAGTGGCTTGGACGGATAGGCCAGCAAATAAGGCGTGTTCTGGCAGACGACGGCTCGTTCTTTTTGAATATCGGCAACAAGCCAAAGGATCAGTGGATAGCCTGGGATGTTGCATACGTCCTGCGAAGGGATTTTGTCCTGCAAAACGTGCTGCACTGGGTCAAGTCCATAGCCATTAGCAAGCAGGATACAGGAGACTACCCGAACATAACAGGGGATATTGCTGTTGGCCATTTCAAGCCAATAGTAAGCGAGAGGTTCCTAAACGACTGCCACGAGTATATTTTCCATTTTACAAAGACAGGCGACGTCAAGCTTGACAAGCTGGCAGTCGGTATACCGTATCAGGACAAGACAAACATCGGAAGGTGGAAAACCGCCAAGCAGGATAAAAGGGACCGCGGGAACACGTGGTTCATTCCCTACAAGACTGTGAAGAGCAGAAAAGACAGGCCGCATCCGGCGACGTTTCCTGTCATGCTGCCAGAGATGTGCATAAAGCTGCACGGAAAGGCAAGGCTGGCAGTTGACCCCTTTGTCGGGATTGGCTCGACGGCTGTTGCCTGCAAGAACCTTGGAGTCTCCTTTGTTGGCTTTGAAATAGACAGACAGTACCTGGATTCCGCCATTCTCAGGCTTTTGTAGCTGATATCATCATAACCGGGTTTCGAGACAGCATCATGGTGCCAGTCGTCACCTTGCGCGCCTTGGCTATTGTAACCTGCGTGACGTCCACTTCCTTCAGGTTCATCTCGTTTATCGCAGAAAGAGAATGGTACATCGTCTCGATAAGTATCGTGTCGATGACTATCCGGCCGCCTTGCTTCAGCCTGTCTACGGCCAATTGGAGGACCTGCTTTGTATCGCCCCAGGTCCCGCCGACTATGATAGCGTCTACCTGCGGAAGCGAAGGCAGTGCTTCCTGCGCCTTGGACAAAATAACCTCGGCGTTGACTCCAAACTTGCTCAGGTTCTTTTTTGTAAGTTCTACCGCGTTGCTGTCAAAATCAATCGCATACACCTTGCCTCTTGTCTGCAGGCACAGCTCTACGGTGATGCTGCCGCTGCCGCAGCCAACGTCGATAGCTGAAAAGCCATCCTTTAGCCGAAGCTTGCTTATCGCAAGGGCCCGTACGTCTTCCTTTGTTATTGGGACGTCTTCTGTGCGATCGAAAAGCTCATCAGGAATGCCCGGCGTGCGGAAATCCCACATACCCGCTTTATCCAGAGGCCTGTATTTATTTTAGAACTAGGTCCTGATGCAGCGCGGTATAGACTATTATCATGACTACTAGGTTCAGGAATATGAATGGGATAATGCCGTCGTATGAGGCCTTTTTCTTTACCTCCTTTGGCAGGCTTTTGGTCATGTTCTTGCTGATTCCAATCGAGACGATGAACAAGACTACGGCTATTGCCAAAGCTGTGCCCACTGCTGTTGTCTGATCCGTGCCTGGCTGAATAACGATGCCTGCAATGACGCCTGCAATGACGCCAAGAATTATGCGCATGTAATAGATTTTTTCGAGGCTAGCCAATGGAAACTAGCGATAGTTAAATGCAGCGTGTAAAATTCCTTGCGGTCAGGAATTCATCTTTTGTTTGTAATAGTTTGCAAGTTTGGCATGTCGTATCCTTTCAGCAGCCACACTGGCCTTTTCCATCTTTTGCAGATGAGTTCTAAACTGGTAAAGATCGCACATGCATACACCTGTAATAGGCTTGTATTTTGTTCTGGACAGCTCGTGTTTCTTGTGATTGGAGTATGCCATCAGTAGCCTGGGCACTATCTTGCTTGCAACTATTCCACCAATTACAAAGTACATGGCAGGACCGGACATAAAAGCATGATACGGATTGACATTTGCAACAAACTGTAGATACAGTATCGGTACCAGAATTGAGACTATTACGCCGCCAAAGGTACCAATTGCAGCAAAACGGGTTAACCGGTCGTAAGGTGCTACCTCTTGTTCAAACTGGTCAATCAATCTTCCAAACTTTTGGTCCAACTCGCCGGTCTTTTCGGCAGAAAGCGATGATGTTTGCATTTATTTAGTATAGGGTTGCATTCTAATAAAGTTTAATTTGTTTCTTGTTTTTCTTTGTACATTACATAGAAAAATGCTGCAAGGTTAATTACTATAATAATGAACATAAAATTGTAGAAACATTAGACAACATCGATGTGATTTTGGTTCAAAAATAATATAAGAATTTGTTTTTATTGGCATAGTTTTGTAAAATCATATACATACAGGGAGTGCAGAATCAATTGCTGTCTTTTATGATACTATCATTTTCCAATTTATTATGGGTTAATGTTAATATTTCGAAAATTCTTGCAACATTCATAGGTTGAGTTATCAGGGCCGTCACAAAAGACAGGTGCTAAAATTTCAGCATCAAAGGTATGAGAATGTCACACCGGAGATTTTAGTCAAGTCGGCCTGGGTAAGCACTTCTCTTGCCTTGATATTTACTCTTCCACCGCTTGGAATTTTTGTCACATTGTATGAGACGGGTTTCAGCATTGCCTTGGCAGCTGCAATAGGTTTCGGCCTCCATTTTGTACTACTTGCGTTTTCCAAGAGAATTTCAAAAGTATTGTCTAGTTTATTTGATGAATAACCGCTGATATGAAAGCTAGACAGACCTAATGATTTTTATAAAGTACGAAAAGACATACAAAGTGCCATGCCGGGTAATACAAGTTCGCCAAACAAGATATTTGCTACAGTAATGGCTCATAGCTTAAGAGGAAGACTGTTATCGGTAACGGAGCTTCAGACCCTTGCAGAATCAAGAGATATTGAAGAACTTGTCACGAGGATGAAAAATACGATATATCTTGACGCCTTGGCAAAACTGCCCAAACCATACTCTGCCGAAAGCGTGGAAGGAGCGCTGCGTGAACATCTTGTAAATACGCACGCAAGAATGGTTAGTATTGGAGGAAGTTCCGGCGTACTGAATGCTTATTTTATAAAATATATAATTTGGAATCTAAAAATTATTCTCAAAGGCAAGATCTTGGGCAAGACCTATGAAGAGCTTCTCCCCAAAATCAATCTTAGAGCTGAAGAGCTTGTAGGAAGAAGAGACCTCATAGTGAAGGCGCTGGTTGCCAAAGACCTCGAGGAGGCCGTCAATTCCCTGGCTACAAGCGAGTTTGGAGAAGATGCGCGAAAGGCCGTAGTGGCGTTCAAAACAAAAGGCGATATCAGAGTTTTTGATACTTTCCTTGACCATGCTTTCTACAAGTCGCTAGACAAAAGCACCTTTTCTGAATCCAAGCTTGAGGCTTCACAGAAAGTTGTGAACGTGGACATTGATGCCTATAATGTTTTGGCAGTCCTCAGGTCAAAGTATTGGGGTCTAAATGCCGAAGAAATCGATGAATTGATTACCACTACTACGAGCAGGATAACTAGGGAAACTCTGCAAAAAATGATCAACACGGAGAAAATACAGGATGCAATTGGAGAACTCAACAATACTGCGTACAGAGAGCTCATCCCCAAGACCGTTTCAAGCGATATAGACGCAATAACACAGCTGGAAGCGAGCTTTGAAAGAGCATCCATCAGGGCAACGGCGGGGGCATTTAGAACCGTTTTCACGATTGGAAATCTTCTTGCTGCACTTAAACTTATGACGTTGGAGATAAGGAACCTGGCAGCAATTGCTACAGGCGTGGAACAACATATTCCAGCTGACCGGATAATGGCCACGCTTGTAAAGATCGAATAGTATTTTATTTCAGGTTGCCATACGCATAGCGGCTGTACCTGCCTTACTAGTGCCAGCCTAAATCAAAATTGCTCCGCTTCCTGTCAGCGGAAACGTTGTTGTGAATTTGTCGCTTGGCTTTTGTCTTCCTTCCACACCAAATTGGTATAGAGCATCTGTGGCACGATCTTCTTGAAATGGGTGCCGTCTGACTTGTACCATTTGGGGAACCATTCGTAGAGGTGCAACCTGATGGTCTGGATGTAGACTATTAGACCCTCGATCATCATGATGCCAATGTTTCCGCCAATAAGGATGGCCAGCCCTCCGCCATGCTCAAAGGAATTGTTGACCGTGACAAGCAGTGCCGTATGTACCAAAAGCATGATGCCAAGTCTGGAGTAACTGATAGTGTTTGCCAGCATCTCGGTTATGCGGACCAAGAAGGATTCGACTATGACTCCTGCCATTCCTCCGCCTTCTGGCTCTTTTCCGTGTGCCTTGGCGTGCGCTTCTTCCTTCTTTGCTCCAATGATACTTACCACGATACATCCTATAATGACCGGCGGTCCGGCTTTAGCCACAACTTCTACTGTAACCCATTTGCCGAAGAGGAATGTTAGCCACGGTACAGGCTCTGTATGCTGGACTCCTGTTATGCCGAACATGCCAATGATGTCGTATCCTGATCCAATGCCTGCGAGTATCAGCGCGACTACTGCCAGATACTGTATTATGCTAGGAATATCATGTGTATAGACCGCCAGCTTGTTGCCCATCCGTATGTCGGCTTTTAGCCTCAAGAAGAAGGCCATCAGCAGGTGAACTATTCCTACAGCAATGGATACTTTGAGGATCTTTATTACTTCCTCAAATGTGAGCTCTGATACGGATAGCAAACCGACTATTCCGTGCAGCGGCGCAAACAGGTCCGACAGGACTGCAATATGGTCTAGATGAAATCCAAACATTTCACCAGTTCCAAGCCCTGCTACTGCTGCGGCGGTTCCACTTGCAGCAATGAGCGTACCCCAGGTTCGCAGTTTTCCGTTTCCTCTTATTCTGAAGAGCATTCCAAGGCCAGCCAGAAGCAGACCATGCCCCAGGTCGGCAAACATGAGTCCGTAAAATACTGGCCAGACAAATGCGATCATGGGAGTGGGATCCGTCTCGCCGTACCTTGGCAGACCTTGTGTTTCAGTTATCACTTCAAAGGTGCGCAAGTACGGTTTATTGGTCAAAAGCGTAGGCATCTGTGCTTGACCCTTTTCTTGCATGTCTAAAGTGATATTGGCATCCTCAACTATTGCTGTATAGTTGGAAGCAAGTTTTTTGAGTTTGTTCTCCTTTTCCTTGGGGATGTATCCTTCTATTACTGCAAAGTTTCTTGTTCCGGCTGGCTTGCGAGTGGTTTCTAAAACGTCCTTGGCAAGGCCTGCAGCCTCCTGAATTGAGAGTAACTTGGTCAGCATTTCCTCTTTCAATTTTATAATTGCTTTTTCTATTTCTTTGAGCTTTGTTTCAAGTTCCTTGATTTTCGCTGTTGCTTGTGAATGTGCTATGCTCGGATTCTGCGGCATATGCGCCGGGATCTGTATAGGATTGATGTTGAAGCTGCGGAACACTTTGAGTATTCTTTCCGCGTCCTCCGCAGAGCCAAATACTATAATAGACGATTTTTTTTCACTTAATTTACTTGACAGGATGGCCAGGTCCTCGATGCTTTTTCTTATTTCGGCCTCATCTGTGGAATCTATAACAAACGCATTAGCGTAAAAGTACTTTAGCCTCCCAAGATTGGTTATATCAAGATTCATTGTTGCTGCCATTTCTGTAGCGGCGGCAAGGTTACTGTATTCTTCCAAGTGCTTTGCAGTAGTGTTGCGTTCCTGTATTAGCTTCCTTGGGTTTTCAAGTAATTTCTGGCTTTTTTCTTCCAGATCAACTATAAAGCTCTGCAAGTCTTCAATATTATAATCCGTCTTGCCCTTTGGGGCACCTTTGAACATGGTTTTCATGACGCCCGCTTCAGGTGCGATCCCAAGCGCTTTAATCACCTCGTCTATATCTTGGTATAATTTCTGGGCTTGAAGCAGAAGGTCATCATAATACGGGTTAAGGTGTTCCGATGTACTTTGTATGGGGTGAAACCATTCAAGTTCGGCCAACTTGCTGACAACATCTTGCGTGTCCATGCGAGGAAGAATAATAGTGGCCTTCTTTAGCTGAGCTAAGCCCATGTACTATGTCTTCCAAAGAGAACTCTTTAAAATCTTTTCCTTAGTCAAACCAAGCAAAACTAGATTTGGTTGTAAAAATAAAAGTGAAAAAAGATCGTCGGCTTGGACCTACTGGCCCAAGATGATGAACATCATGACTATACCGTAAATGGCGATGGACTCGACCATACCGACGAAGATAAAGACGCTTGACTGCATTTTTGGATTTTCGCTGATTGCTGCGAGACCGGCTGCTCCCACAAAACCAAGACCGATACCGGCGCCAAGTCCTGCGAGTCCGAAAGCTAATCCTGCTGCCAGAAATTTGAAAGAGCTACTACTTGCTGCGGCTTCTTCTTGCGCATATGCTGCGGGGTTTGTTAAGACAAAACCTGCAAATGCTAGGGAACCAAGGACGCTTAAAAGGGAAATTGCAGGCTTCCTATTTAATGCTAGTTTCATTAGAGCTTCGACATTAAAAGCCCTATTTAATTATAACTGCACTGCAATCATTATCTATAACGATTGGCAATAAAAAGCAATAGCATCATTTGACTGAGATCTTGTACTCCTTTTTAATATTGTAAAAAACACCAGCCACCACTCAACCCTAATCAGATTGTGCTGTCAGCTTGGCGGGTTTCTGTCTAACTAGATTT
>QCWB01000032.1 GCA_013114715.1 Nitrososphaera sp. | reverse complement strand
AAACCAGCTATTATAAAATGGGTGGCAACATCATCGGCGAACGATTCTCCGCTCTGAGCTTTGGCGAGAGCCATGGCCGGTGCATCGGAATTGTAGTTGACGGCTGTCCTGCCGGACTGCCGCTTTCAGAAGCTGACCTGCAGGTGCAACT
This sequence comes from Nitrososphaera sp., assembly GCA_013114715.1. Lineage (GTDB taxonomy): Archaea > Thermoproteota > Nitrososphaeria > Nitrososphaerales > Nitrososphaeraceae > Nitrososphaera. The sequence goes on along the minus strand of QCWB01000032.1, from coordinate 10,784 downwards.
TGACAGGCGCAAGCCCGGCCAATCGGCCGTAACCACCCAGAGAAAGGAAGAGGATAAAGTCGAGATATTATCAGGATTATTTAACGGCAACACTACCGGCGCTCCAATCTGCATGCTCATCTGGAACAAGGACCAGGATTCCAAGTCGTACGAGGTGATAAAAAACACGCCACGACCCGGGCATGCTGACTATCCGGCTCTGGTAAAGTACGGCGGGTTTGCCGATTATCGTGGCAGCGGCAGGTTTTCCGGCAGGCTGACTGCTACTCTGGTCATGGCCGGCGCGTTGGCGCAGAAATTGCTTGCGCATACGCTTGGCGTAAACATCGTTGCCTACACATCAGAGATTGCCGGGATAAAGGCCGTCAACATCACAGAGCAGGGAATAGAGAATCGATACGCAAACGACGTACGCTGCCCTGATCCTGATGCTGCAGAAAAGATGAAAACCGCGATACTTGCAGCAAGAAAGGACGGCGATTCTGTCGGCGGCGTGGTTGACTGCATAGCCACCGGCTTGCCAGTAGGTCTGGGTGAGCCGATATTTGCGTCTCTTGAATCTGACCTGAGCAAGGCTATTTTCAGCATACCTGCAGTCAAGGGAATAGAGTTTGGCTCAGGCTTTGAAGGATCCAAGAGACGGGGTTCGGAGAACAACGACACATATTACATTGAAAAAGGAAAAGTAGTGACAAAAAGCAACAATTCCGGAGGCATACTTGGCGGCCTGTCGACAGGCATGCCAATTACACTTCGCGTGGCGTTCAAGCCTGCGGCGTCGATAGCCAAAAAGCAAGAGACGCTTGACATTTCCACAAACGAGATATCTGAACTAATCGTGCCTGGAAGGCATGACCCCTGCGTGGTTCCACGCGCTCCTCCGATAGTAGAGTGCGTAGTAGCGATGGTTCTTGCAGACCACGCCCTGCGGTTTGGGCTAATCCCTACAGTATTGAAGTGATGTAGATGGAAAAGGACAACCTCGACTCTTTGCGGCAGCAGATCCGCGGCGTGACAGCCGACATAATGCAAAAAATCCAGCAACGTATGGATCTGGCAAAGCAGATAGGCGACGTCAAAAGCAAGATGAACATAGACGTCAAAGACGAGAAAGTAGAGCAAGAAGTCCGGCTTGCCGTAATGAAGCAGGCCGAAGAGCTGGGCATGGACAAGGATTTTGCCCTCCGGCTGCTAGGCATACTCTTGTCCGAGTCAGAGACCGTCCAGGCCATGGGGCGCAAGCCTACCGCGCCAAAGCAGACCCATCTTGGGATTTTCCAAAAAGCCAGGCAGCTGGAAGAGTCCGGCAAAAAGATGATACACCTTGAAGTTGGCGAGCCAGATTATCCTGCACCAGAGTCGGTTGGAAACGCGCTGTCAGCGGCGTTTCGCTCAAAGAAATACCATTACACAGAGACTGCCGGCATGCCGCAGCTTCGAAACGCGATAGCCAAGATCGCCGGGGTAGGAAGAGACGAGGTAATAGTCACGCCTGGCGGCCGGTTCGCAGTATTTTCAGCAATCGCCGGCCTGGTAAAACCCGGACAGGAGATAATAACCATAGAGCCGGCCTGGCCGGCATACAGAGAGTGTGCAGAGTTTGTCGGGGCTAAAGCCCGCGTTCTTAAGACCACGTTTGAGAGCCAGTGGACGCCAGACCTCTCTGAACTGGAGTCGCTGGTAAACGGGGGCACAAAGATGATTGCCATAAACTATCCAAACAACCCGACTGGCAAGACCATTGACAGAAAGACCCTGTCTGCAATAGTCTCCATAGCGCAAAAACACGACCTTTACTTGCTTTCAGACGAGGTCTACTCAGAGTACGCCTTCGGCCAGTTCCACAGCGTGCTTGGCTTTGGGTACGAAAAAAGCATCGTAGTGTCGTCCTTCTCAAAGACGTATGCGATGACCGGCTTTAGGATAGGTCACGCCATAGCCAGCCCTGATATTATCAAAAAGATGACAAAGGTCCAGGCAGTTGGAGTTACGAGCGTTGCCGAGCCGATACAGCATGCAGCGATGGCCGCGCTGTCGGAGGATGCTTCAGCCAACATCCGGCTGGTAGAAAAGCGGCTGAAATTTGTCTGCTCAAAACTGGATCAGATGGGCTTGAAATTCGTCAAGCCAACTGGGGCAATGTACGTCTATCCGCAGCTGCCTTTTGGCGAAGACATGCCAATAGTAGAAAGCCTGCTGGAAAAGGGTCTTGCAATTGCCCCGGGAAGCGGCTTTGGAGATTCGTATTCTGGGTTTGTCCGGATTTCTGCCTGCCGGCCAGAAGACGAGCTGGCCGGGGGCCTGGAAATACTGTCGTCTGTCCTGAGGGCTGCCTGAGATGAACCGTAGCGTTGCCGTTGTAGGCGCGGCAGGCAAGATGGGCCAGTGGTTTTCAAGATACTTTGCCAAGAGGGGGCCAGTTGTTGTTTTTGACAAGCGCAAAGTGCCTGAAACAGCCGGCGTAAAGGTTGCTGACTCGCTGCAAGACTGCGTCAAGGACGCAGACGTGGTTTTTGTCTGCGTGCCTGTGCAAAAGACTGCGCAGACTGTGAAAAAATGCTCAAAGGAAATGAAGCGTGGAGCCGTGCTCGCAGAGATTTCGTCTGTAAAAAGCAAGACTTTTTCTGCTCTGAAAAATACTAGACAAGACCTCAAGCCGGTTTGCATCCATCCCATGTTCGGGCCGGGCGCCGGCGAGCAGGGAATAAAGATACTGCTAGTTCCTGTGCGCAGCAAGCCTGCAGAACTTGACCTGATAAAAGACCTGTTTTCTGGGGCTGACATAATAGAGATGGCCGACGCCACATCTCATGACAGGGCCATTGCAGTGGTGCTTGGACTGACGTACCTTCTGAATATCTCGTACAGCCAGGTCCTTTCAAAAGAAGACCTGTCTATGCTAAAGCGGGTTGGTGGCACGACTTTTTCTCTGCAATCGATGCTTTGCGAAAGCGTGATGACAGACGAGCCTGAGCTGATGGCAGCATTGCTAAAGGACAACCCGTATGTTGGCAGATACGCCAAGACGTTTATCGACAGCGCATCTGCTATCTCACGGCTCTCTGGCAGAAAGCTGGACAAAAAACTGAGCAAGGCAAAATCCGACATTCAGGACAAGGCGGACATTTCTGCGTCATATAGGCAGATGTACAAACTGCTAGATAGCATGAAAAAGTAGTCGCTTTACCTTGTTGTCCGCACTCAATGTTCTGATTTTAATGGGATGGACAAAACTTCAATAATTTGCAAGCCTGACAATAATTGATGAGCAGTAGCGTTGCCGCGGGCATTATCGCTGGCATCGTTCTGCTGCTGGTCTTTTCCATATGGAGCGCGAACAGGACCGCATCAACCGCTGCAACTGGGGCCGAAAAATCTGTCGTTGTAATAATACCCAAAGATTCCTCAATGCTAAACAACAATTTTGAACCATCTGTGATCAAGGTGGTGGTTGGCTATAACAACACGGTAGTTTGGATAAATCAGGATGTTGTTCCTCATAGCGTGATATCTGACAATGGTTACACCGATCCCATAAACGGCAAGTTCGACTCTACACTTGACGAAAACCATCCATTCATAGGCCCTAACAAACAATTTGCATTCACCTTTACAGAAAAAGGTGAATACCACTACCATAGCGAGCCGCATCCTTGGATGAGAGGTACTGTTATTGTCATGTCTCAAGGTTCTGCTACAAACTAGAAAAGTAAATTACCGCTTTTGGCAATATCATTGCATATGACTCTTTTGTTTCGCGACCCGTGGATAAAGCCGCTTTCCGATTTTGAGGCCGGCTCTGACTCTTGCAAGCACTGCAACGCCAAGTTTGGCGATGTCGAGTTTGTCACGTCCTGCGATTTTTGCGAAATAGGGGTGATGCACGACAGGTGCGCCAACGAGCACATCCTAAAGAAGCATAGAACGGCCCTTGAGAGCAAGATGAGCCTGCACAAAGACAAGCCGCTGCATGATTACCAGTGACCAAGTCAACAATTTTTGGGTTCTCTGTTTTTAATTAATTTCTAAAATCTCTGTCTGTTGTCAAAGCTATACTCGTTTAACGCTGGCTCTTTTTACCTGGATGACTCTGTAGCCGAACTGCTAAAATCAAAGGGCGCGATATCCCTTGACTTTGGTACTGCAGCCTACATCAACTCCGAGGCGATGCCGTCGATACTGGAAGGCCTTCTTTCTCCTGTTGAGCCGAACAACACCGAACTGGAGATCCTTGTACAGCAGAACCAAAAAGTTGCTGCTCAAAACTCCCAACTTGCAGTGCAGCTGGATTGTTCAGCAGCAGAAATCGCAAGGCTGGCGCAGCAGCTGGCCGTTGCGCAAAAGACTATCGAGACGCTCAAGTCAAGCCCACAGCCTGCAGATTTTGATAGCCGGATGAAGCAAGCCTATGAAAAACTGCAAAAAGAGTTCAACGCGCTCCGCACTTCGAGCATCGAGGCGATAACATCTCTCAAGGTGCTAGAGGAAGAAAACGATCAGCTGCACGACGAGCTTGATAAACTAAAGGCCGCGCCAAAGCCGGCGGCGGCAAAGGCGCAGTAGATTCACCGCCGGCCTGATTCTCTTCTGCCCCTGCGCCAGCTCTGGCTTTTGTTTCGGTTGCCAAAGCCTGGCCTTCTGTTTGGTCTTTGTCCATGCATGACAGGAATAGCTATTCCCATGGACTCGTTGAGCCTCTGGATGGGCAGTTTGGTCTGCCTCAGTATCCTTTCAAACTCGGAGAACCTGTCTGGAGTCACAAGCGATACTGCCCTGCCCTTTGCCCCGGCCCTTGCAGTCCTTCCTATTCTGTGGAAATAAGTCTCAGTCTCGTTTGGAACATCATAGTTTACTATTTGCTCTACCGTCGGGACATCGATTCCCCTGGCTGCAATGTCTGTTGCGACAAGTATCTTGTCTGAGCCTTTTCGGAACCTTTGCATCACGTTGTCTCTCTGGTTCTGCGACAAGTCGCCGTGTATTGCGTTGGCCTTAAAACCAGAGCCCTTGATGTTCGCGGCTAACTTGTCGGCCCTTCTCTTTGTTGCTGCAAAAATTATTACCTGCTTTTCAGGGTTTGATTTTATAATTGCAACCAGCTGGTTGAACTTTTGGTCTTCTGGCACTATCAAATACGACTGATCAATGCTGTCTATCGTGACTTCTTCTTTGTTTAGCCTTATCTCTTTCATGTCGGCTTTCATGTATTTCTTGGCAAGCCGGAGGATTTCTGCCGGCATGGTTGCCGAGAAAAGCAGAGTCTGCCTGTCGCGCTTGTCTATCTTTGACAGGATAAACTCGATATCCTCGATAAAGCCCATGTCCAGCATCCTGTCAGACTCGTCTAGCACAAGATACTTTACCGTGCCTAGTTTTATCGTGCCGCGCTTTAGGTGGTCGATAAGCCTGCCGGGGGTGGCAACTACAATCTGCACGCCGCGCCGGAGGCTGTCCATCTGTATGCCGTAGCCCTGCCCGCCGTAAATCGCCGTGGTTTTTATCTGCGTGTGCCTTGCAAATTTACTAATCTCTGCTGTTACCTGGACTGCCAATTCTCGAGTCGGCACGAGTATCAGGGCTTGAACTGCCCGAAACTCTGGCTGGATTTTTGCAAGCACCGGAAGCGAATATGCTGCCGTCTTGCCGGTTCCAGTGTGTGCCTGTCCAACGACATCTTTTCCTTCCAAGATGAGCGGGATTGCTGCCGCCTGTATCGGAAATGGTGTATCAAAATTGTTCTCTTCAAGCGCCTTTTGGATCTTTGGTCCTAGCGCAAATTCCTTAAACGTAGTGTTGTCTGTCATTTTTTCTTCTCACTTGTGTACAAGAGTCACGGAAGATAAGAGAAGATAACTATCCTCCAAACCCGCCGTAAATTCTTATGATTATTCGTGTTCTGCCGAGCGATATAAACCGTTGTAAATTTTGCTTATTACACATCAATTTTAAGCAGGATCTATCGCACAGAGTCTAGCATTTGGTTCTGACTCTTTTGCATGGTCTTTGTCTGGGTCATCTGGACAGCCGCGTAGAAAATCTTGTGGTCAATTTCAAGATGGCTGAGAAACGCGACGCCGTTGTTCACTGTGTCTTTGACTATCAGGCTTCGCCCACAGATGCTGCACCTGATGATGTGCTCGTCAGCCGCTATTTCCACGGCTGTATTTTGCAGGCCGACAATATAGGTTTACGCGTCAAGCCCTGCTAGGTGGCCGTCTGCCTTTATCTTTTCTGCGTGGGCAGAGATGTATCTCCAGATAATGTCTGCCTTGTCTGTCTGAAAGTCCCAGGGGGCGATCAAGACCAGGTCGTTGTCCCTAATCCACATCCTGCGCTTTATCTTGCCTCTGATTCTGCAAGTTCGGATCTTACCGTCTGTGCATCTTACTATGATGTTGTCTCCGCCAACCAGTTTTATGACCCGCCCAAACAGCTGGCCCTGGCCTGGCATTACCATCTCCTTTAGCTGCGATTCATTAAGTACTTTTCTTTTGCCTAAGTTAAAAACCGAGTAAACTTCGTATTGCCTATTTAAAAGCCTATTGAAAATGGGTTCCGTTAACATATAGGATCACGGCCTGAAACCTGGTGTATGCCTGTTCGTCAATTCTAGTAACCTGACTATGAAGTTGCGCTATTGTCTGACCTTTTTCTCGGCGTGCATTCGCATTATACCTGTTATGGTATAAACAGACCATTATTAATACTTATACCAGAAGTGGTATAAGTTTAAAAAGAACTTATACCAGTATGTAGATAACGTGAGCGGTCAATCTATGGACTCGGGAGCATAGGAGATTTGTCAGTAACTACTAAGAAATCAAAAGAGGGACGAGAGTATTTATACTTCTCTTATTATGACCAGCATGAAAAAAAGAAAAAAGAGATTTACTGCGGACCAAAGGAAGATAATGATGCATTACAGAGAGCTACAGAACTTAAACGTGAATATCTTCTTAATCAGTATAAAGAAATTGAAAAACAACTGAAAGTTCTTGACGAACGAGATGCGCCAATTAAGAAAAAACAATCTGGCGAAACAATTCGCTCAATAGAAAATCAGACTTCCGCTCTTGAATTAATCAAGAATGCATCACTCTATGATCCAGAGATTTACTTCAAAAGCAGTGAAAATATGTCTGAAGTCGAGAAAGAATCGGTCCAGTTAATTGTCACCTCTCCGCCCTACAATGTTGGAAAAGAGTACGTGGCTTATAATGATAACAAACAATTAGATGAATATTTAGATTTTCTCGACAGGGTTTGGAGAGAATGTAAACGGATTTTGTGTAAAGGCGGAAGGATTGCCATAAACGTGGCTGATACTTGGAGGCAGCCGTACATTCCGCTTCATTGTTACATATCAGTGCGTATGCTAAAACTTGGCTTCAAAATGCGTGGCGTCATATATTGGAATAAGGGTGCTAGTGCAGGCATCTCCACAGCATGGGGTTCATGGCGCTCACCTTCAAATCCAACTATCCGCGACGTTGGGGAATACATCTTGATATTTAGCAAAGATAGTTTCAAACTCGAATCTGAAAACAAGATTCCCACAATTACATCTACGGAGTTTACAGAATATACAAAATCAGTTTGGACATTTCCTACTACTAATGGAGTAAAAGATGGCCACCCTGCACCATTTCCTGAAGAATTGCCAAGACGCTTGATCAAATTCTATACGTATCTTGGCGATACAGTACTCGACCCATTCCTGGGTTCTGGGACGACATGCAAGGTTGCCAAGGCATGGGGGAGAAAATCAATAGGCTATGAGATTGATAAGAGCTACAAACCAGAGATACAAAAGAAGGTGGGGCGGGCATCAGAACTTGCAATACCTCTGGATAACTTTATGATTAATGATAAGGGTGCGACGCTTGATACTCTACTAGCACAAATTGAAAGTCACTCAATGTGAGGTAAGCTCATCTACGAGCTTATGAAGTTGATTTGCGTTAGTAACATCATAAATGGCATCAATCTTGTCATCACGCCATGCACGAAGTTCGTTTGGTATGGCATTGGTGATAATGAAAAAGTGACCATTCGGAAAGCGCTTATGCCACTCTGCTGCATTCGCGAATGCCTTCTTTTTAGTATCAGTCCTCAGCATTCCTGCTCTTCCTAGTTTGGATTTACTACCATCAGGATTCACGATATATTCTGGTGAACCTTTTGCCTCTACTACTACATCATTCTTTATTTCAAAATCATACAATCGAGTTTGTTCGGAAGATATAGCTGCCTTAACTTCAAATTTTGTAGTTAGGACATGAAAACATGCATATTCAAACATCGCGCCAACATAGCTAGCTCTAGCCTGAAAAGTGGCAACTTCGTAAGTATTATTATGACATATCTTACATTTTCGAGGGTTATCGCCCCAGCCGTAATTACGGTCAAGCTCTAGTTTGTCAGCTCCACGCTCTAAGCATTTGACACAAATCCATGTTTTGAATAACCCCACCATTCTGCCGATATCGTTGAAACATCCATCAACATACCGCTTAAGTGAGTCATCGGTAACGCCTTTGTTCTCGATAATCTTGTAGTTGCTATTAACGATAAACTTGTAGGGTTCAGGTATCAAGATTGGCAGTCAGCTATTGTCAAAACCTTTAAGTTTTCTGCATTTAACGAATAGTAAATGACAGAAATGACATATGAGGATTTACAAGTCCTTAATGACATAAATGATAAGTTATCAAAAAAGGGGTTGAAATCTAAACTCTCTTACCTTTACATAAGCGGTTTTCATAGAGGCATAGTCACAGAGTGGGGTTTTGAACAAAATATAAAAGAAGAGGCTGCACAAGCGAACATCCTAGTTTCTGAGGAACTAAGGAAACTCGCATAGCATCTATCGATTTTGCTATCCCTGAGCCGACAGTTAACACGAACAAAGTTTCAGGCTGTGATCCGATAAGTTAACAGAACCTGAAAATACCCTGGCATCCTGTGAAGTCCGCAGGCGACCGCGTCACATCCTTTTGCAGCGACAAGATGCATCAGTTTTTATTCCCGGAGCCCCTACTGGCAGCAGGGAAAAAGTACGACCCACAGTCTTAACGCTGAACTTCATTGTCATAACACGTTTTCCAATCATAGAAATGGTTCTGTCCGTCTGCCTTTCGACTGCGGAGTAGAAATGGCAAGTCAGCTGCAAAGGGCCCTTGAAAAAGAGATTGACGTGCTGTTTGTAACCAACCACAACACGCTTGACGGCTACCGGCAGATTCTGGACTACCAGTCGCATCACCAGAAATACTCTGCAATAAAGATCTACCCTGCAGAAGAAATTACGATAGACAACGGCGGCCACGTCTTGGCTTATGGCATCTCACAGACAATCAAGCCTGGCATGAGCCTTGAGCAGACCCTTGACGAGATACGACGCCAAAATGCAGTCTCGTGCGCCGCGCACCCCTTTGCCGTTACAAACGGCATAAGGGAGCGGGCGGTCCAGTGCGACTTGATAGAGTCTTTTAACAGCAACAACGTAGACCGGTACTCAAACATCGTTGCAAGCCGGTTTGCAAGAGAAAAGCAGATGCCCGAGATCGCCGGAAGCGACTCGCATGTCCTGACCACGATAGGCAAGTGCATGAACCAGATAGAATGCGAGAATAACCTCGACTCGGTGCTTGCAGCATTGAGGAAAGGCACGCACGTGGCAAGCAAGGATTATGCCTCAAGAAGCGAGGTCTTTGAGCATGCACACTATATCATTAAAAGCTCAAAAGAGATGCTGCTAGACTATACACATGAACACCACCCGGGCCTTTACCGCACTGTGAGATGGGCCCTGAACTCTTATACTTCGGACCCATCAAACATGCTTTGGAGGACACTTGGCAATTTTACTCTCTACCTTACAAAGCGCGTGTCTAAAAAAGTGAACATCCGGGGCCACAACCCGTCTGTCTTTGACGACCGGCCATGGGCCCAGCTAATATCTATGGGAATCCTGCCATAGAGTTAAATCATAAATTATTTCGCTGGCAATTTTCTTTACCTGCTATCGGATTCTTGCATCTCTCATTGATTCAAAAATCATACGGATCTTCGGAGTATGGAGCATATGAAGCGCTACCAAATATGTCAAAACCGCACTTCCTCTAGTTTGAGATCGTGTGGAATGCAAATATTTTTTTGGGAATAGTTTGGTACCTGCATTCTTTTGGGAATTACTAAATCCTGTGACTGGTTAGCGACGTAAAAGTCTTGAGCAGGTCAACACGGAATTTCGTTAACAAGGAATTGAGCTCGCTGGCGGAGTATGTACAGTTAAAGATGGAGAGAGCCCTCACGAAGTTTGGAAAAATCAAGATGTATGTTGCTTTTCCAACCTAATGGGGATGACACTCTTGACCCTGACGGGTAAATTTGAGGCATGGATCTCATACTGTATCTCAATTTTTCGGGTTCTCTGCAGAAGGGATCTGAACAAGAAAGGACTCTGGTTGGTACTTGAATCCATGTCCAATTTTTGGTACGTTTATCTTAATCGTATTCAATTCAATTTTCATACGTGGCCTTTGGCTTGGGGTATTGGCGAAGGGAACAATGGGCTCTGTTATCATTGAAGGAATCTGTGCAGAGCTTATAATTCTTTGAAGCAATGTCATTGGAATGGGTTTTCTCGGTTCTTGCGGTGACCCTGGTAAACAGTTCTTCTCAAAGATCTCGAAACCTTCAGGGAACCTGATCTCGCAATATATCTCCTCAGCAGGTATCCTGCCATTGTTAACGAGAGCAAATTCCATATCTATCAGCCC
>QCWB01000031.1 GCA_013114715.1 Nitrososphaera sp. | reverse complement strand
AAAACTTTTATTTGTGAAAGGGACAGCGTTTACTGTTGGTAAGCTACTGTCCGGAATGTGGCGGCGAGTTAAAGTTTGACCTTAATAGTAAGAACTTTATTTGCAAGAGCTGTGGCCTGTTTGCTTCACGAGAAAAGATAAACGAGCTTCGGGACAAGGCGGACGATGCAAAGGTAGACAGAAGGCGCAAGATGCACGACGACTACCTTGACTGGTGGCAGTCTTCAAAGAAGGACAAGCAAAAACAATAACCGCGATTTTTAGATGCGTATGTAAGTGACAACATTTCATGTTGCCAGTGCAGCATAGAAAAACATCGATTACAAGCAACCGATTTTGAGGGTTAACATCTGCAGTCAATATGCACATAATGCAATTCTGAAAAAAAGAAAAGAGAAGGCCCCTAGTTGGGCACGTTGGGTCTGCTTATTAATCCAGGATTAACAGCAATCACTTCTGGCCTGCTGATCAGAGGCGCCTCCAGACATAGAACCTTTTCCAGCGCAAACGCAGCGGTGTCAGAAGCTCCATATCCGTGGATGATTCCCATTCCGTTTGTGTGCTTTGGATATACCCGCAATTCAATTGCAAACGAGCATTTTTGGTGGGTTTCAAGCATCTCGCTGAAGGTCTTGGAGTTGGACTGCTTGGCGTTTGCAGAGTTTAGCGGGCTTGGTATTGGAGGCACTCCTGCCGGTGCGTTGGTCGTTCCGGTCTCTATCGTGACGTTAGGGCCGTTCAATCCTCTGTGATACCACAGAGAGTAGCTGGCCATGAACCGATTTACGTGGAACGCGTAGAAGCCAACCGAAAAGTTGTCGTTTGTGCAGCCCTGGATAAACTGGCATTCTTCTATTGACGGAACGCTGTTCTTGCGAAGATCCACTATGTCGCCGTAGCAGGATACGTTGTTGACGTGGAACAGGTGCGTCAATGCTGCAAAGTTCACTGCATCGGTGATTGTCTCTGTTGTCCAGCGTCTGAAGGTAAATGGCTTGTCTGTTCCAAGGCCTACCGATCCGTTTGGTTTTAGCCTGTTTCCAGACGCGTCAAACACCTCCACGGTGACAAGGTACTTGCCGTTTACGATGGATACCGGATCAACTAGTGTATTCCACCACTGGTGGAACTGGAACCACAGCCAGCCGCCGTCTGGAGCGTCAGACTCGTACGGGATCGTGTATAGGCCTGCGTTTGAGCCAACCGTGTTTGGTCCCAGGCTGACTGATTCCGTCTGCAACTGCATTCCAACCCACTTCCAGCGGCTCCAGGCAATCGGGTTTGTAAGGACAAGAGGAGTTCCCACCGCATCTCCGTTGCCGTTGGCCTCTGCGACGCTTACCCGGTAGTATTTGGCACCAAGTGCTTTCAGACCTTCAGTGAATTTTAGCCGGAAGCTCAGCGACTGGGCCCATGGCTGGCCAGTATAGTTATGGCTTACAAGCCCGTCGGTAGGCGCCGGAGTATTTACTCCAAACTCGCTGTCCTGGACAGGGCTTGCCAGTTTCCAGCTTGGTATGACTCCGATATTTTCCAGCATCACGAACTCAGTTCCTATATCTGGGATGTCGTCTCCCGGCTCGCAGGCTCTTCCCTTCCATGTCCTGAGATGGGCATCGTCAGATTCTCTAAAGTATTCGTGTGTTGTAGAGCCGTCGTATATGTAGACCCACTGGTTGCCCTGCCACTGCCTTACCTTGTAAAAGTAGGTGACGCGGCATCCAGAAGTGGTCAGGTTCCTTCTATAGCAGAAACTGAATTCACCGTCCTCATCTACAGCAGTTTCGCCGACCTTTCTGGTGCTGCAGCTGCAAAATATCGGGTATAGGTAGTACCTGTCATCTAGGTATGCTAGTCTCTGTTCTGCAGGCATCGAGGAAAGCGCGTAATAGTCCTCTCCCAGCTTTTCTGGAGGATTGCCAAGAGGTATTTTTGCCCCGGAGGCTCGAAGCAACCTCACGTTTCTCAGAGATTCTCTAAACGGCGCGGGGTCGGGACCCGGCATTGGGATAGGAATTGGATCTGGCAGCTCGATTGGACCGATTGGATCTGGTATGGGTGGCCAGCCGTCAATGATATCTCGGAGCCGGTCAATAATGTCAATGTACGGCGGCCACAATCTGCAGCAACACGTCTTTTCATAGACCTCGACAACAGCGTTGCAGATGGGCGCGCATTTTACTGGAAGCTCAAAGTCTGGCTGCAGTACCCTTGAGATTATCGATGGAATTACAGTAGCTACAGCTGTCGGCCGGCTGATTGCAGTCGCCAAGCTTGGACTGATGGTTGGTCTTCTTGCAGCCACGTCAAGCCACCACAACCGCGGCGTGCATCGGTGGACATCTCCTCTGACGCATGTAAACAGTCTTAGCCAGTCGCGCCATTTGGCGCTTAATTCTATTACTCCGGTGTTCGACCATTCAGTTAGCTTTGATGGCCTGAATGAAACCAACATCCTTGTTGTAACGTCTCTTTCATCGATGTCTGGCCCAAAGCCGTACTTGATGCCCTCCTTCATTAATTTTGAAATTTCCAAAAGGTCTGCCTTGTCACCAAAGGACTTGATTTTTTTTACGGTCTTGCCTTCCCTCGAGTAAAGAGCAACTCTTGGAATTTCTTCCTGCGCTCTTCCAGGAAATCTGAATTCTAAGCTTCTGTCTCTTAGTTGCGGAGAATTTGGATCCGACATAAGCCATTGTCAGCCATCTATTATTAAAGAGTTTTCACAGTTTTGTTAGTCATTGCTTTAGGTTTTTCCTGCTAGATTTGATTAATAGGAAAGACAATCTGCAGTCATCCTAAATTCTATAGTAAGATGCCCTTGAGGCGAGACTCAACATGAAGGCACGCTTGGAGGATCAGCGAACAAGAATTTCTGATGGTTAATATCCCGCAAACCCACTATCAAGGCGTCTTTGCAAGTCTGCGACAAATGCCACAAGGATCCAAGCTCCTATTTCAGGGCCTATTCCGGCGAGCATCTATGCAAGAAATGCTTTTGTCGGTCAATAGAGGAAAAAGCAGCAAAGACCATTTCCAGATACTCGATGTTAAAATACGGAGAAAAGCTTGCAATTGGTGTTTCTGGCGGCAAGGACAGTTTATCGTTGCTGCATGTCATGAAAAAATTCTTTGATGACCACGGCAAGCCAGAAAACCTGGTGGCTGTGACCATAGACGAGGGCATCAAGGGCTATCGAGATGAGTCGCTAGACATCGTCAGAGAATTCTGCTCCAAGCTGGGCGTACAAAGCAAAGTGCTGTCGTACAAGGAGCTTTTCGGAGTAAACATGGACGAGGCAATGGTGCTTCGGCCATCAGAGAAGATGTCTTCCTGCTCTATGTGTGGGACGTTTCGCCGACGCGCCATAGACTTGGCGGCAGAGTCGATTGGCGCAGACGTAGTGGCGACGGCGCACAACATGGACGACCACGTGCAGACATTTATGATAAACCTGCTTGCCGGCGACGTTGAAAGAATAGGCTGGATGTACCCAGAGCCGATCGAATACATAAGCGGCATGAAGAAAATCAAGCCGTTTGTAGAGATCTACGAGCGCGAAATTGCCTTTTACGCGATGCAAAAAGAAATTCCGTTCCAGTCAGAGGAGTGCCCGTACATGAACGAAAGTATCAGGACGGACCTTCGACAATTCTTCAACTCGCTGGAAGACGCGCATCCCGGCATAAAATACAACGCGTACAGATCCATGACCAAGGTGTCAGACAGGATGCGGCGGCCAATGCAAAGGGCAGGCAAGTGCCAAGTCTGCGGCCGGGACGCCACCGGCGACATTTGCTCGGTGTGCAAGACCAGGTCCGCGCTCTTGGGCAAAGGTATTTATTGAAAACTGGTTTTCCAGTGCTTCGTATCGCTATGGTCATTAACGAAGAGTTACTTGCCGAGAGAAAAAAGATCTCCAGCAAGAGGCCTAAATTCATCAGGCAGGAAAGCTGGAGGTATGACAGGCTTGCAGAAAACTGGCGCAAGCCCAAGGGCAAGGACAACAAGATGAGAAAGCAAAAAGCAGGTGTGCCTGCAATCGTCAAGATAGGCTACCGCGGCCCCAAGGTGTCACGCGGCCTTCATCCGTCAGGATACAGCGACAATATCGTTTTAAACGTCAATGGACTGGCAGGACTAGATCCGAAAAAAGATGCAGTCAGGCTTGGCCACACTGTAGGAAGCAGGAAGCGCAAAGAGATAATCGCCAAGGCTACTGAGCAGGGATTCAAGATCCTCAACGCCGGTAAACTAGCAATCAAGGAGGACAAAAAGTAATGGTAGTCAACATCAGGAAAAAGCGCGAGCTTGTAGCAAGGATCCTAGACGTCGGAGTCAACCGCGTCAGGTTTGAGCCAGACAAGCTTGAAGACGTTGCAGACTCTATAACACGCGACAACATCAAGGGCCTCATCAAAAGCGGGGCAATCTGGACAGTCAAGCCAAAGGGAACCTCAAGAGGCAGGGCCGAAGCAAAAAGGTCCGTCTGGAAGATCCATGGCAAGGGTCCAGGCTCAAAGAAAGGCAAAAAGACTACCAGAGTAGGTAAAAAGGAAGTCTACGTAAAGCGCGTAAGGTCCATGCGCTACCACCTAAAGGTCTTAAAAGAAAGAAAAGACATCAGTAACGATATCTACTGGCAGCTATACAAGAAGGTAAACGGCGGCCAGGTCAGGTCTTTGGCACATCTTCGCGAGATGACAAAGGAAGCCAAAGGTCGTTAATTCTTTTTCAAGACGACCTTTTTCTTTTCAAAATTTTCCACTTTATTGTTTTTAAAATCAAGGCCTTCCTTTTTCAAAAGCCTGACTTTCTTTTCCACGCCGTCGGCGTAGCCGCCTAATTTGCCGTCTGACATGACTACCCTGTGGCAGGGCACGATTATCGGGTTTGGGTTTGCATGGAGTATTCGCCCTACAGCCCTAGATGCCTTTGGATGGCCAAGGGCCTTGGCGATGTCGCCGTAAGTGGTGACCTTGCCTTCCGGTATTTTGCGCAGAACATCATAGACATCCTCTGCCTTTATCATGAAAAAACTAGCAACAACAAATATTTCAAAGTTTCAGTATTTGCAGGCCGGCTTTTTCCGCGAGTTTGAGTATCCTGTCTTTGTGGCTGCCAAGGCCCTTTGAATCAAGTATTATATGCGTCACCTTTTCCACGCTTTTTTCAATCATCTGCGCAAGCATGTTCTCGTCGATGGAATCCAGGTTGTGCTTTGACGCCACGGCTGCAAGGCCGAATTCTGACTCTAGCAACAGCTTGTTGAATTTTGTTGGGTAGTGTGTGCCTCCGATTGCTACTCCAACCTTTTTGCATGGCTCGATATTATCTATAGCCTGCAAGACTGCATCACAGATGACTTGCGCTGCAGCATCGTCAGCCCACTGCTTTTCAGAAGAGCCCAGTTCCACAAACAGGACCGGCTTTTTCAGCGATGTTGGCCCGTGATGAGTAGCCTCTATGACGACGTCATATCCAGGAGCCTGCGCGTTTGATACTACCTTCAAGTATGTCTTTTGAAGGGATGGATACGATATTGCTATTTCTTTTGGGTTTCCCCCAAACGGTGCGCTGTTGAAATTGCCTGTGCAGTGACAGGTCAGCGTCGGTATCCCGCTGTCAGAGCGGTGTTTTGAGAGAAACACAAAGACTCTGGCATCAGGATAAACAGAGTCCAGGCTTTCCAGAGTTAGCAGGCTTGAATTTGCAATGTAAAGCGAAATGTCTGGATTTGTGCAGCCAAGTGACTGGCCTTGCTCATCATTATGGCGGCCATCAGGTGTAAAGCCCATGTCCTTGAGGCATTTGGCCATAGTTACACCTGCCAAGTCCTGACTGGAGGCCACGAGAACAAAAGACATCCAGCCCTCGATCGAGGGTGTTGTAATAATATTGTTTCAAACTAGACAGCCTAGAGGAATTGGACAAAGAGGAAAAGAAGGTCGCTCTAGTTAGCAGCGACCAATTTCTTGCTCATGGCCATCTTGTAGGCTCCTGACAGGCCGATATAGGTCGGTACGAAGCCGAGGGCCACATACATTACAGATTCAATCATTTCAATCACGAAATAACATATTCGAAATTCAATCATAAAGGCTGCTCAGAGCGGATTTGAAGTATCCACTTGAGTGTGAAATCGACCCCTTTGTGTTTGAGGAATCAAAACGTTTGATAAATGATAAGAAGCTTTGCTGATTCATTGTTGGCGGCTTTGTAGACATACTCCTATTCTCCAGCCTTTGCCGCATTTTTCTTCCGAGATTTGCCGTAATAAACCATCAATCCTACACAAATAAAACCAATGATCTCTGGACCCATGAACATCCAAAACCTTCTTTCTGGATCTCCGTAATAGTCTATCAAACTCACCACAGGGCCTCCAACTAGACCTCCAAAAAGACCGATCAATATTGCAGCAGTGACAAGTCGTTCTCGGTCCAACAATAACAATATGTGCGTTGACTATTAAACTCGTTTTACTTTTCCCGGATAATACAGCAGATTGTGTGCTTTTCTGCAAATTTCTGTATAAATAGAATGCGCAAGTCAACATGGATTTAAGACGGGTTATGTATGACCTTTCGTAAAATTTCATAAATAGGATAACCAAAGGCTAAGTAAATTTATAAATTGCATATAAGCTCTCCCTACTTGGCATTAAATGAGCGACCCCCTAAAAGAGGCTCCGGAAGATGATCTGGATGCCGAAGAATTGGATTTTGACGATAATCAAGCTGAATCGACAGAGCCGGTCGAGACAAAGCCTGTTCCAGCGACCACACCAGCAGTAGCAGACCAGCCGGCAAGTGACTCCAAGTTCTTTGCTATCAGGACAACCGGCGGCCAAGAGCGCGTCGTTGCCGATATGCTCTACACAAAGGTCATGGCCAAAAAGATGGGCATTCGCTCCGTTCTGGTTCTGGACAGCTTTAAAGGATACATCATTGTCGAGGCGCAGGATTCAAACATAGCTTACGAAGCTCTGGCAGGCATTAGGCATGTTCGGGGCCAGATAAGAGGCGACCTGCCATTCAAGGATATCGAGGGATACCTGGTAAGCAAGCCGACAGTCACGGAACTGTCAGTAGACGACATGGTAGAGATAATCGCCGGTCCGTTTAAGGGAATGACAGCCAAGATAACCCGCGTTGACTATGAAAAGCAGGAAGCCACGGTAGTCCTGCTTGATTCGCCATACCAGATACCAGTGACAGTGGACGCCAACTACCTAAAGAAGGCAGGCCATTAACCGAAAGGTTAAATGACAAACCAGCGAATTTTTCAGCACCTTTAGGTGTTGTTGATTGATAGTTGACCTGAACCTCAAGGACAAACATGTCATAGTCATAGGCGGCGGCGTAGAGGGCGAGCGAAAGGTCAGGGCGCTTCTTGGACAGAACTGCAGGATAACTGTCATCAGCAGCAGGATAAACAAGTACCTTGCCGACTTGCAAAGGCAAGGCAAGATAGAATTTGTAAAGGCAAAGATAAAAGACGCAGGCATTCTGGACGGGTATGAAAGCCCGTTCCTGGTCTTGGCGTCCACCGACGACAGGGATCTGAACAGAAAGCTTGTCCAAAAAGGCAGGGAGATGGGCGCGTTTGTCTATTCAGTCGACGACCCGGCGTACAGCGACTTTTCTTACGCCTCAGTAATCAATATCGAGGGCACCATACAAGTTGCAATCTCGACTGCTGGCCAGAGCCCCATCATAGCGCGGCAGCTTCGAATCAGGGCGGAGCGCGTCATACGTCGAATAATTAGAAAGGAAGACGTTGAAAACGCAAGACTGCAGCAGTTTGCCAGACAGGCTGCCAGGCCAAAGATAGACACCGTCGAGAGAAGAAAGGAGTTCCTGTATGCCGTTTTGCGAAACGAGCGCATCCAGAAGCTTATTAAGGAAGACAGGACCGATGAAGCTAAAAGTGCAACGCTTGAACTGTTGCAAGAGTGGGTAGAAAACAAAAATTGACAGCCATCAAGAACGAATCTGCCGCTCCTTCTTTTCCAGTTCAGCTTGTCAATGCACGCGTCACTTACAAAAACGCCCCAATTCACCTGCTTGAAAAGTTTGCCTTCAAAAACGAAGAATCGGCCCACAGGGAGTTTCTAGAAAAGGCCGGCCTCGATGAATGCGTCATCATACAGACCTGCAACAGAGTCGAGGTATTTGCCGCGGCCAAAAAGGCCGACGAGACAAAGCTCCTGCGCCAGTGGGCTGCAGCAGTAGGCCTGCCAGAAAAAGACATGTCGGGAGTTGAAGTCGAAACTGGCAACGACGCAATAAAACACCTGATGAAACTTGCTTCAGGTCTCGACTCGCTGGTAGTCGGAGAGGACCAGATACTAGGCCAGGTCAGGCGCTCGTTTGAATATTCAAAGTCAAAGCGGTTTGCAAGCGCTAACCTGTCGGCAATTTTTGACAAGGCCGTTAAAGTAGGAAGCAAGGTCCGGATTGCAACTGGCATAAACAAGGGCAACGTATCTGTTGCCTCTATCGCGGTAAACCTGGCTGACGAGTACTTTGACGACCTAAAGACAAAAAAGATAATGCTGATTGGCTCCGGCGAAGCGGCAAGCCTCGTTGCCAAGGTCCTCAAAAAGCGCGAAGTTGATTTTATAGTAACAAGCAGAACCTTTGAGCGGGCCAGGTCTTTTTCTGAGACTGTAGCAGGAACGCCCATGCCCTTTGACACGGCTTTGGACATGTTCTCTGAAGTGGACCTGGTGTTTGTGGCCACCACGGCTCCATACTACCTTGTAACATTTGACAGGATGGAAGGCGCGATGAAGAACCGCAAGGACCCAGTGATGATATTTGACCTGTCAAACCCGCGCACGGTAGACGAAAGGGTAGCCCACTTGCACGGAATCAAACTGATAAACATGGACCAGATTGCCGAGCTAGTCGAAAAGAACATGCGCTCAAGAAAAAAAGAAGTCAGTGCCGCTGAAAAGATAATCGACTCTGAAATGAAGTCCGTCGACGGCATGTTAAAAAGGGTAAATGCCGAGCCGGTAATCGTGTCTGTATTCAAGAGTGTAGACAGCATCAGAGAGCGCGAGTTGAAAAAAGCCCTATCGATGCTTGGTAAGGCAGACGCCAAAGACGCCAAGATAATCGAGCAGTTGTCCTACGCCATAGTTGAAGGGATACTATCAAGCCCGATGAACTACGTCCGAAAGGAGATGGAAACCAGCAGCAAGGACAGCGAAGAGATGATGAAACTAGTTTCAAAGATGTTCAAGTATGAAGAATATAAAAAACGATCACAGTAATTTTCCGGACGTACGGCTCCGCAGGCTTCGAAAGAACCAGGCCGTAAGAGACCTGCTGCAGGAAACACGCCTGTCAGCCAGGGAGTTGATTTTGCCGCTGTTTGTAGAGGAAGGCCTGAAAAAGCCGCAGGACATTGGCTCGATGCCAGACATCAAGCGATTTCCGCTTGACGATATCGTGCAAGAGCTGGAAAAAGCCGCAGACCTCGGGATAAGGGCGGCGATATTGTTTGGCCTTCCTGCAGAAAAGGACGCCCGTGCCACGTCGGCCTTTGATGACAACGGGATTGTGCAGCAGGCAATCCAGACAGTCAGAAAGCATTTCTCTGACAATATGGTGATAATCACGGATGTCTGCCTTTGCCAGTACACTTCTCACGGCCACTGCGGTCTGATATCAAAGGGCAAAATAGACAACGACAGCAGCACAAGCACGCTTGGCAAAGTAGCTGCAAGCCACGCACGGGCAGGCGCGGACATTGTTGCCCCGTCAGCTATGATGGACGGCCAGGTCTTGGCCATAAGGCAGGCGCTGGACAAAGAAGGCATGGGCGACGTTGCAATCATGGGCTACTCGGCCAAGCAGGCGTCGCCGCTTTACGCACCGTTTAGAGACGCCGCGCATTCCAGCCCAGAGTTTGGAGACAGGAAAAGCTACCAGATGCCCTTTGCAAACGCCAGAGAAGCGATGCGCGAGATAGAGTCCGATATTGCAGAAGGAGCTGACATCATTATGGTCAAGCCGGCAATACCATATCTGGACCTGATTTACAGGGCCAGGCAGTCCTGCAGCCTACCTATCTGCGCATACAGTGTTTCAGGCGAGTACGCCCTGATAAAGGCGGCAGCGCTGGAAGGCTGGGTCGACGAGAACGCGGTCATGACCGAGTTTCTGACCGCGATAAAGAGGGCCGGCGCGGACATGATAATCACGTATCATGCAATGCAGATGGCCAAGTTGTTGCAGTAGGTCGATTTTTATCCCAGGCAAGACAAGAAACACCGATGTTTGCGGCTGACAGTGCCTCTGAGCGGGCTACCAGCATCGAGGACTACCAGAACACCTGCACGGAGTTTATCATGGACATCAGCAGGGACTACAAGGACTGGGTAGACAGGTACCAATTGCCGGAGCTAGAGTCTGCAAAAAGAAAAAACATGATCGACGGCATCGTGCGAAATACAAATGACTTGATAAACAGGTTTGGCAACACGATAAAGAAAATAGATATCATAATGAACGACGGCGTCAACAAGATGGCCGAAAATACTGCAGGCTACCCGTTCAAGTTTGAGATCTTGGTAAACCAGGCAAGCAGGTATACGACGCATACGGTTGGCGACATCAGGCTCAACCTAAAGGTCCTGCCAAGGCCAGGAAGGACTGCGCGGATTGGAAACTACCACAAAGACCAGGTCTTGCTTCTCAATTCAAGCTCCCCGGTAGAAGTGTCGCTGAGCAAGGAAAGCTTGAAGGGCGCGGATTTTCTTGACGACTATATCGTAATTGACGCCAAGAAATGCGAGAAATTTGACGTCATTTCAATGACGGTTGTAGTCGAGGAAGTCGAGAAGGATTACGTGACTGAAAGCCGCGGATATTCTACTTTGATTTTACTTACCTGAGCCTGCAAACATAAACAATAGTAGCTGTAAATCGCGCAGTCCCCTTCAAGA
>QCWB01000002.1 GCA_013114715.1 Nitrososphaera sp. | reverse complement strand
GCCTGCCAATCGAGGCGCAAACAGAGCGACTTGTCATGGCGGCAAAAAACCCAAGCGTGGACATTATTTTTCATCCAACCGGCCGGCTAATCAACAAAAGGGAGGGTTATCCTGTAAACATTACAAAACTTATCGAAGTTGCAAAAGACACACACACCGCACTTGAAATAGACGCGCATTACAATAGGCTGGACTTGAAAGACGACTATGTCAGGCTGGCAGTCCAGAACGGAGTAAAGCTGGTCATCGATTCTGATGCGCACCATCCTATACACTATGCATTTTTGCAGTTTGGGATAGGCCAGGCAAGACGCGGCTGGGCAAAGAAATCTGATGTCTTAAACACGCTTTCTGCAGACAGGCTGCTAAAGTCCCTGAAGTAAATCATATATCACGTACTTATTTACCCTAGAATGTGCGCTCTGCGCTGGAAAAAGACGATAGAAGGACCAGGAAGATATTTCTAGGCGTCTTTTACTTTTCGGCCACGGTAATGGCAGCTATCACTTTTTATGCCATTTTCGTCAGCCTCGAAGAATACCAAAAGACAGGCAGAGTCATCATAGGCGAGGTCCTAGTAGACACAGAGTTTCCTTTCAAGGGCCTGGCGAAACTGATAACTTATCTGATGATAGTTTCTGTAGTGTCATGGTACTGCGTTGTCCGGCTTGGAGGCGACAGGGTCAAGGGCATACCAAAATGGATAAAATCCATCCTGCAGCTGATAGTGCTTGTCATTGCTGTTGTGGCGCTGTACGAGTTTGTTTACAACTTTGCCGTCTGGAACTCGCTTATTACAGCCGACGCGATAAAAGGCGTGCTTGATTTTGACGACAAGAGCGTTCCGTATCCAAACCCCCAGACTCCGTGGAATCTTGTATTTGCGACCAAGATGTCTCTGGCGGCATTTCTAATTGCAGCTCATGGCTTTTACGTCATGTCCAAGCCGGAAAAGAAAGACGCCTTAGAGTAGCCACTCGCGAATCCGACTTCTCTCAAAGTCGTGCTTTTTCTCATAATTTGCCTCTGATGGCGGCTCAAGGCTCAGCAACGGGCCGTCAGGGTTGTAGAAATCGGCCTTTACATAGCCGGCCTGTCTGCCGCCTATTTCCATGAAGCAGAAACCCTGGCCGTCAAAGCTGGCCTCTGATTTGTCGTTGTTTATCTCGTTGATTATCTGGCCTGCAGCGGCCTTGGCCTGTCCTTCGGCAAAGATGCCCGCCTTTGGAATGGCCGACTGACCGACCTTTATCTCTGTCACGTCTCCCACTGCAAAGATGTTCTTTCGGTCGGTTCTCATGGTCTGCCGGTTAACTGAAATCCATTCTCTGGTAGTCAGCCCGGAACTCTTGATTACGTCCGGCGACCTGTGCGGAGGGATGCCAACCAAGACATCATAGGTTTCTTTTCTGCCGCCTTCAAACTCTATTTCGCCGTCCCTGACCGAGGATATCTTGCAAGAAGGATTGAACTTGATTCCGTATTTTTCTATCGTTGCTACGACGTCCGCGCTGACTTTTGGCCCTGCAATTGGAAGCGATAGTGGCGACGGCACGTACATGTCAATGTCTATTGTGCCTCTTGTGCCATTTTTAGTCAGAATGTCGTTGATTATCATCGCAGCTTCGTAGGGGGCTGGAGGGCATTTGTATGGCAGCCCCATGATTGAAATTGCAACCCTGCCGCGTTTTATTGCCAGCAGTTTTTCGCGAAGAGCTGGCACCTGTGAGGAATCATACAAATTAAAGCCTCTGCCGACAAAGCCGTTTATCCGTTCCGGCGCAAGCTCGCTTCCCAGGGCGATCACAAGGTAGTCGTAGGTTATCCATCCGTGGGCCGCGGTCTGGACCCTGCTGGAATCCGGGTCTATTTTTACGGCTTCGTCATTTAGGTACTCTATGCCCCTGCTGTTTAGGCCATCGATTGGAGTCTGGGAATCTTCCAGCCCCCTGCTTCCGGCAAGAATCCAGAGGTTGACTAGGCCCATCATGAAAGATTTTTTCCTGTCAATAACTATGATGCGATGATCCTGACTGAGGCTTTTTCTCAGCTTGTTTGCAGCTGCAAGGCCGCCAAACCCGGCTCCAAGAATTAAGATTCGCTTTGCTGTCAACTCGAAGATAATGGAAGGTCCTGAGTAAAAACCCTTCAGGCGCTACCTTTCCTGCGAAGTCGGCCGCAGCATTATCTCGTTTACGTTCATGTATGGAGGCGAATCCACTGCAAACACAATCGCGTTGGCGATGTCCGTTGCCTTTAGCGATTGCATCTGCTTTGTTGCCTCTACGAATTTTTCAAGCGACTTGTCTGTTATAGAGCTGTTAAGTTCGGTGTCAACGACTCCAGGCTCGATGCAGGTTACTCGTATATTGTACCGCTGGCTGAATTCCTGTCGCAGG
This sequence comes from Nitrososphaera sp., assembly GCA_013114715.1. Taxonomy (GTDB): domain Archaea; phylum Thermoproteota; class Nitrososphaeria; order Nitrososphaerales; family Nitrososphaeraceae; genus Nitrososphaera. The sequence goes on along the minus strand of QCWB01000002.1, from coordinate 49,068 downwards.
CCTTCACTGAATGCCGTGACAGCGTGCTTGGTCGCGCAGTAGACTGTCCCTGCTGGAAACACGACTCTGCCGGCTATCGACGAGATGTTGACTATGTGGCCTGATTTCTTGGCGGTCATGTGTAGAATTGCAGCGGCTGTAGAGTAAATCACGCCGCGCAGGTTGACGTCTATCATGCGGTCCCATTCATCGATTTTCATATTCTTGAAAAAGCTTAGCGGCATCAGGCCTGCGTTATTTACTAAAATGTCCACGGTCCCCCACTTGCCGACTGCTGCTTCGACAAAGGAATCGCAATCTGATTTCTTTGTCACATCAAGCTGCTTTATCAAAACCTCGCCACCATTGCTTGTTATCTCGTTTTTCAAGGCTTCAAGCTTGTCCATTCGCCTTGCTCCGGCGGCCACTTTTGCGCCGGCTTTAGACAAGGCAAGAGCAGTCTGGTAGCCGATGCCGCTGCTGGCACCTGTGATTAACGCTATCTTGTCTTTTATCATTTTTACAAGTAGCTCTCGTCATTGTAATATGTTTTGTTGCGTAAAAAATTATTGTGTGGGCTTTACCACAAGCTCTTAAGCTGTTGTCACTCTTCCCATAAAGCCTAGCACGCCGCCAAACAGAATATGCAGCGCAAGCGAACCTGTGAAGATTATTCCTGCAAGCTGCACCAATCTGTCCGCCAGCTGATACATGCTAGACGACGGGTCTGAAGTTGCCAGGATATTGTTGAGCATTGGCTGCATAAGGCCATAGTTCAGCGGAAGGAACAGAACGCCCCATACAACGACGCCGGTGATGATTCCAGTTGCAAGGCCTTTGAATATCGAGCTTATGTACAGCTTTCTTGTGGAGTTTGAAATAACCATGTAGATTATTCCTATCACTGTGGCGGTGATCATGTGCAGCAAAAAGCCAAGGTACACGTCTGTTGCAGGACCCTGCCCAAATGCCATTCCAATCATCTTGTAAAATGTTCCTGGTTGTGTTGCAGTGGGTGTCAGTAAGTTAGTATCTATGGCTAAAATAAGGCCGAAGATCGCCCACGCCGCAACTTGTCCTGCTACGATGCCGGACTTGATCGAGTCGGTCACCTTTGGTAGTACGACCTTTGTCGATTGCATACGTTAGTTATAACAATTCAAATATTTTAGCGTTTATTGCCAGTTGATATGCATTATGCATTAGAATTAAAATGTTGACGAATTATGAGACTAAAATGCCAATAAATTATAAATTTTAGATTTCGCCTGTATTCTGCTGTTCTTGCTGTATCTTTTGCTTCCTGGCCATGAAAAGAAGCAGGCCCCCAAACAGGGCCAGTATTATGGCCAGCCCGTCGGCGCCGCCCAATGGTATCACGACGTAATAGACCGCCGCAAAAACAAAGCAGATTACGGCTTGTATTAGGTAGGTAAAAACCTGCCGTAGGCCTGTCTTTTTTGCAATGAATCCTACCAGAAAGAAGGCTGCCGTAGGATAGACCGTGTACAGCACAAAATCTACAATGTCCACGCCATTATGCGTCAAGTGTTCATTTACTGCTCGAAATAGGTATTTATTTTTACAGCTTGGCATGCACCTGAACAGCTATTCCGCTGCTCAAAAGCGACCTGGCGTTTTCAAGCGGCAGTGAAGCCACGTCTTCTTCCCTAAACGGTCCGTACTTGGACATGTCTACTCCGATAAATTGCTCCATTGGCTTTACGAACCTGACTATCATCTGTTTTGAGCGTATTTCAGCAGATATGGTTTCAAGCACTTTTGGCCTTCCCTTGGTGGTTGCGACTACCACTTGCTGCATTCTGGCCTCGGATTCCTGCTGCCCGTCAAGAATGTATTTTTCTTCATCGGTGAGCTTGGAGTAGTCCGGCGGTTCGCTTCCGTAGAGCATCTTTTGTTTTCTTACTTCTATCAGCAGCCTTGCAGATTCTGACAAAAGCTCCACCATCTGGTCCCGTATTTTTGCCTCGATGCCCTCAAAGCCCTGACCCTTCAAGTTTCCAAGCGACGCGGCTATCTTTTGATAGGCGTCATTTTGGAGATCTTGCAAAATTGGTGTGTGAGCCTCTTTTTTTAGCAAGTTATGGACGTCGGTTATGGTGATATCCTCGATTTTTTCACTCATTTCTGGTCACTTGGGACATTTAGATCATTGCCGAGAAGCTTAAATTATAGATTTCCAGTCTCACTATAGGAGATTCTAGGTGCCTTACAAGATAACCAACGGCAAGATTGAAAGCTTGACCTATACCGCTGACGAGGTAATGAAAAAAATCAAGGATGACGGCATAAAATTTATCGACTTACAGTTTACCGGCCTTTTTGGAAGATTCCACCATACTACCATGGACTCAAAGATGCTGAAAATAGACGATTTTACAGACGGCCTGCCAAAGGTGGACGGCTCTTCTATCCGGGGCTTTACCGAAATCTACGAATCCGATCTTCTTATCAGGCCAGACCCATCAACTTATGCGACGATCCCATGGATAACGACTCCGACTGCAAGGCTAATCTGCGATATTCTGGCCGGCGGCTCAAAGCCAGAAGTATTCCCACGCGACCCGCGTGGCATCGCCAGAAGGGCGGACGACTACGCCAAGGCTCAGGGCTACGACACGTCCTACTGGGGGCCGGAGGTAGAATTTTTCGTATTTAACAAGCTCGAGGTAGACACGCTGACACCGTCTCGGGGCCAGAGCTACAAAATCACGTCCCAGGAAGCGCCATGGTCCACGGATAGCGTAGGTTATGCCTTGCCGTTGAAAGGCGGATACCTGCCAAGCGCGCCAAGCGACACCCTGATGGAGTACAGAAACGATTGCGTCGAAGTTCTAACCAATAATTTTGGCATAGTTTGCGACGCGCATCACCACGAGGTGGCTACAGCAGGCCAGTGCGAGATAGACATCCGCTTTGACACGCTGGTAAATGCCGCGGATTCCGCGCAAAGCTACAAGCACATAGTCAAAAATATTGCCAAGAAGCACGGCATGGTGGCTACCATGATGCCAAAGCCGATAGCCATGGATAACGGATCTGGCATGCACGTCAACGTCAGCCTCTGGAACAAAGGAGAGAATCTGTTCTACGATGAAAGCGACGATTATGCAGAGATGTCACAGACAGCACGGTACTTTGGCGGAGGGATAATGGCCCATGCGCACGCGCTTGCGGCAATCGTGGCACCAACTACGAACTCGTACAGGCGGCTTGTGCCCGGCTACGAAGCGCCGGTCTACGTGGCGTGGAGCAACGGCAACAGGTCAGCGATAATCAGGATCCCGGCCCATTACAGAGGATCCAAGTTTGCCAAGATGAAGAGAATAGAGTTCAGGGCCCCAGATCCATCGTGCAACCCATACGTGGCGTTTGCGGCTATCATGGCAGCAGGACTGGACGGAATAAAGAACAAAAAAGAGATCGGCGACCCGGTCAACGAGAATATTTTCAGGATGACTCCACAGGCCAGGCGCGAGCGCGGAATCACAGAGCTGCCGGCAAGCCTGAAAGAGGCCTGCGAGGAGCTGGAAAACGACAACGAGTTCCTAAAGCCCGTCTTTGATTCCGAAACGGTAGAAAAGATAGTCGAGCAGGGAAGAAAGGAGCACAACGAGGTCACGCTGCGCCCGCACCCGCACGAATTTTCCATCTACGCAGATGTATAGGGACTCACCGCATGAGTCCCAAAATACTCCTGCAGGGAGTACGCGTAGAAGATGCTGCCAAAAGCAAAGGATAAGGAAAAACAATACCATCATGTGAATTGTGTCTCAATGGCGGTTTATCCCTTACAAGGTAGGTACCGAAAAACGATATATTTTTAAATTTAGCGGTATATTTTATGTCGGCTATGGCATTAGCCTTGGAATAGAATCCAGAACCGCCCTTTTTCAGAGGAGCTGATAATGCCTACCAGAATTGAAAAATAAGGGTAGGCAAAATGAAAGGAATTGAATTTGTATTTCTGGCCATAGGAGCCGTTGCAGGCGCTTTTCTACGCTACAAGATGGCGTCTTCGCCTTTGCTCTTTGGAACCTTGCCAATAAACATCCTAATTGTAAATACCATTGGAAGTTTCATTTTGGGAATATTTTCCGTCTTGACTTTTGCTTGGAACCTTGATTCCAAATATTCTCTGCTTGTGGCGATTGGGTTTTGCGGTTCACTGACAACAATGTCTTCATTTGCACTGGAAACAACCAAGATGTTTGAAGACCGGTATATTGCAAACGCTGGAATAAACATCCTGGCCAATGTAGGCCTCTCAATAGGTGCGGTAATTGGAGGCAGACTTGTGATGAATCTTATTCTGAGAGGAGGTGGAGAATAATAGCATGGTAAAGATGAAAATGTGGTGTCTTACCATACGAATAAAAAAGAACGACCTATTGGAAGGCAAGAGACTCTTCAACGCCCTGTTAGACTTTCTGATGAAAAATGGGATACTGGGAGCCACAGTAATTAACGCAGTAGATGGGTTTGGCAGGAGAGGACGTTCTACACTTCACATAGAAGGCATTTCAATAAACCATCCATTGGTTATAGAGGTGGTAGACGAGCAATCAAAACTGGAGCCTTTGCTTATACCCCTAAAGGCGATGGTGGCTGATAATGGACTGATAACAGTTCAAGAAGTATATGCACTATGATTAATCGCAAGAAGATTTTTGCAATAATATCGGATTACGATGGTACTCTGTGTCCTACGGGTAACATGAGAATAAAAGATCAAAACATGGTACCTAGAAGGTTGGAAGAGATTCTACAAGAGATATCAAAAGAGATACCGATTTGCATCCTCTCAAGCAAGGATTACTGGTTTCTTTCTCCTCGTGTTCAGTTCGCTGGTATCATTTCATGTATAATGGGAATTGAAACCCTTGTAATGGACAAAAGCAGCGATGTCCGTCCTAAAATCAAGGATCACCGTATGCTTTATGAGAACAGCACTTTGATTAAAAGTGCAAAGGCACTCGAGAAATTATCTGAAGACGTCATTTCAAGATTCCCTGACATAATGGTTGAAAGGAAATTTACATCGGAAGGGTTTCTTGCTGGAGTGACTTTTGACTGGAGGGATATCAAAGACTGGAAGGAATATTCAAAATTAATCACAGAATATGTCAAAAAGGCGCTACCGTACGAACCATACTTTCCGAATTGTCTTTACCTTCAGACATACCACTCCCATCCCTTTCTAGACGTCTATGCGATAAAATGCGATAAGGGAAGAGGATTTGATTGTGTTATGACCGAATTGAAATACATTGAGAAAAGTGGGATACTGTATCTGGGCGATTTAGAGAATGACAATCCTGCGTTTGCGAAAGCGGGGATCTCTATAGGCATACATTCTGATCCAAGAGTCAACCCTAGACTAAATTGCAACTATTCTTTGGATTATGAACAATTGCCGTTATTCCTGCAGAAATTAAGAAATAACGATTATCTATTTTGTGATGAATTGTTGGCCGGCCATAGAATGTGAATGCAAGGCAATGAGAGGCAGCAAGCCACTATTTTCCCATTGAACGCCATATTAGATGATATTTTAAAAGGTAGAGCGTCCATCTAGTCCACCCTTTTGATTATGTGGTAGCCAAATTCCGTCTTTATTGGCTCAGACATCTGCCCCTTTTCAAGCTTGAATGCAGCTTCTTCAAATGGCTTGACCATCATGCCGCGTGTAAAATAACCCAGATCGCCGCCCCTTTTGCCGCTGCCCCGGTCTATGGACAATTCCTGCGCGAGTTTGGTGAAACTCTCGCCTTTTTTCAGCCTTTCAAGTACCGCCAGCGCCTCGCTCTGTTTTTGCACCAGAATGTGCGAGCACTTGATTTTGTTTGCCATGCAGATGATGGCATGGGATGCAGGGAATTAACTTTGCGGATAGGCTTGTGAGTCTTTATATAGTCGCCGGTAAACGTTGTCTTGATGGCTGAAGACACCTCGCCTGCTGAGTCAAATGCAGCAATCCCATTTCCGACTTTGACCATCCTTTACGCCCCGGTTGAGGCCGCGGCAGTTATTGAAGAGATAAGCCAAAAATACCCCAACATGACCGTAGAGGACTGTACCGGCTTTTTCCACGGCAGCAAGCGACAATACAAAAAGGTCACTGTCTGGAGCCAGGGAATAGACGGCCTTTGGCTTGATGCCATAGTCGCCAGGACAAAGGAGCTGGCTTCAGTCGAGTACATCAATGTGGTTTCTGGCGGCATGATGCACGTCTTATAACCTCAAATACAGGCCCTGTCAAAAACTTGGCATGGACAAAGAGATAAAGCGCTGCCCCATCTGCGGCTGCACAGAGCACAGGCTTGTTGGCTGCAACAGGCATTGGGCAAAGCACAAAAAGGGACCGGACGGCCGGTGCATAGTTACCTGATCTCGTACATGGCTATTGATAGCTTGAAGGCCAGCCTTTCATCCGTGTTCCTGGCAAGAGGCATGACGTACTTTTCAGCCTCTTCTTTGAACCTTAGGGCTTTGTCTCTGTAGGTGTTGTTTTTCATGCTGCGCGCAGTATCCAGCCGTTCTGCCAGCACGATGTACCGTACGTCCTTGGATTCTTTGGATATCCTGCTGTAAAAGTCCTCAAGGGCCTTGTCTTCCTTGGTCTTGGCTTCTGACATTGCCTGCACAAGAGCGTTTGTCCGCTCGCTGTATTCTTCTTTTATCTGTTCGTACTTGCCGGCATCGCGTAAAAGTGCCGCCTGCAAAACCTCCACGTCGCGTATCTGCAGCTCCTCGGCTAGAATTAGGACTGCCCGCAGCGGGTGGTTGATGTACGGCTCATTTTTGTTTGGCTGTTCCTTGTGCAGTTTGTTTGCCAGGGCAAACGCTCTGGTCAGCTTGACTATGCTCTCGGTATCAGCTTCAAATAACTTTAAGAGTCTTGCAAAACCAGTTCGTGTAAAATCGTTGAAACTTTGCTCCACTTTCCTGATAAGCTAGCAAACACCCCTATATGTGATTTGGAGCTTTCCAAAAGAGAAATAATACTGTCCAGGCTCAATTGATAGGGCTTGACTGACAGCAAGGGCTACTATGCGGTTTTGGGCGTTTCAGAACGAGCTGGCCCGCAAGAGATCAAAAAAGCCTACCGTCGGCTTGCCAGAAAGTACCATCCAGACAAGAACAGCAGCAATACCGCTGAAGAGATGATTAAAAAAATCAATGCCGCATACGAGGTTCTGTCTGATCCAAGCAAGCGCGACCAGTACGACAGTCCTAGCTTTGAGAATGTTCAGGCTCCAGAACCAGAACCCTACAGCCCACCTCCTTCCAATGCTGCTCCAGAGCCAGAAGTAGACAGACAGAAGGTGGAAACCGTTTCCGACTATTACTTTGGGTCCACGTACATTGAAACTCCGAAAAGCAGGTTCCACATCATAGTAGAGCCGTCGCTGTGCATGGCATTTGGCAGCTGCGAGACCCTGGCCCCAAAGGTGTTTGTAGTCGAGAAGAACAAGAGGCTTAACCCAAAGGCAATAGTCGAGTCCGAAACAGGCGCGGACTTTGACACGATTTACTCGGCTGCGCAGACCTGCCCGACCAAGGCCATCAAGATAATTGACAGGTTCACCGGCGAGCAGATTTTCCCATAATAATAAATTGCCGTGGACAAAGCGAGTATCTATGAAGCTTTTCTGCGTTGGCTGCGGCCCCGGAGACCCGGAGCTGCTGACCGTCAAGGCGGTAAACTTGATCAAGGGCGCAGAGGTCATATTCGCCCCTACTGCACGGGAAGGCAAGCCCAGCATAGCGCTTTCCGTTGTTGAACAATATATCGATAAATCTACAAAAACAGCAAGCCTGATTTTTCCTATGGTCAAGGACAGAGAATCGTTAAAAGATTACTGGCAGAGAAATGCAGACGAGATAGCGTCAGAAGTAAGATCAGGAAAAAAAGTGATCTACCTTACTGTTGGAGATCCGGCGCTTTACAGCACGTGGATCTACATCCACAGGGAGTTGAAAAAGAGGCACCCGGATATTGAAATCGAGGTCATCCCTGGCGTTGCGTCGATCTTTGCCATAGCCAACAAGGCCAAGATTAGCCTTGCAGAGGGAGACGAAATAATAGCTGTTGTTCCAGCCTGCTATGACCTGGAGCGGGTGAAAAAGACTGCGGGCGCTTGCGATACTGTTGTATTTCTAAAAGACGGCAGGTATTTTGACAACGTGATAGAGATGCTGGGTCAGGCAGGATTTCCGGATGACGCTGCAATAGCAATAGCCCAGGACGTTTCTGCTCCGGAAGGCGAGATACTTGAATTAACTAACTTGGCGCAGCAGCGCGGCAGAAAGGGGCCGGCTGAAAAATACTTTTCAATAATGGTGGCAAAAAAGAATGCAAGATAAGACGGTTTATTTTGTAGGTTCTGGCCCTGGAGATCCGGAGCTAATTACGCTCAAGGCAAAAAAGCTGGTCGAGCAGGCAGACGTAATAATCTATTCCGGGTCGCTTTTCAACCCAAAGAATCTGGAATACGCAAGAAAAGACGCCAAGCTCTATGATGCTGCCCTGATAGACAGAGAAAAAATCTCGCAGATCCTCAGAGACACGGCGATGGAAGGCAAGCTGGCCGTCAGGTTCCATGACGGAGATCCGGCGCTTTTCAGCACCATCCGGGAGCAAATTGACAAGCTGGAAGCCGAGGGGATAACCTGCAAGGTAGTCCCTGGAGTCACTGCTATTCTCGGAGCCGCGGCGGACTTGAAGCTCGAACTTACTTTGCCAGGAATCACGCAGACTCTGATAATTACCAGAGCTGAACTGAGAACCCCCGTCCCGGAGCGGGAAGCAATTTCCGAGCTGGCAAAGCACGGAGCTACCATGGCGTTTTACTTGAGCGTGCACCTTATTAGCGACGTAGTAAAGGAGTTGCTAAAGGGCGGCGTCTATACCGAAAAAACGCCGGCTGCAGTTGTCTACCGCGCGACCTGGGAAGACGAGAAGATAATCAAGGGGACGCTTGCCGACATTACAGAACAGGTGAGAAAAGCCAAGATAATCAAGACAGCCCTGATTATTGTAGGCGACGTAATTGCGCCGGCAAAATACGAGCACTCTAAGGTGTACGACGCAGGGTTTACTCACGGATACAGAAAGGCTGCCAAGTAACTGCGAAAGTAAAATCCCGGTCAATTTAACTGCCTAAAAGATGCAATTTCTTTGAGTAGAACTACCGTGACGATTCAGACGTCTTGCAATCCTCATTTATTAGGTACTTTGCTGCTTAGATCAGCATTATGGCAGATGCCGATATACAGAGATGTTCAAAACATAGTGAGTCTAGAACTATTGAAAATGTTCTAGTACTTCAAGGTGGTGGCTCGCTTGGGGCTTTTGGATGTGGAGTTTTCAAGGCTCTCTATAATAGTGGAATAAGGTTTGAAATAGTAGGAGGTACCTCTATAGGAGCTGTTAATGCTGCCATAATTTGTGGAAGCAAAAGTGGCAATCCTGCAAAGGATCTTGAAGATTTCTGGATAGAGATAGCTGAGAGCAGTTTTGAGATAATTCCGGATATGTTTATACCATATTATGATTACAAGAAAGGGACGATTGATTTTAGGAGAATGTCTGCTGCGCCTTTAAACGCGATTATGTTCGGCGTGCCCTCTTTTTTTGTTCCAAGATGGCTGCAAATTAACACTAATGGCTCAACTGACGACATGTCGTTGCTACTGCCGCCATCGGAGTGGACTTTTTTTTACGACCATTCTCGACTGACAAGTACGCTTGAAAAATATGTTGACTATAACAGATTCTCACGTAAAGCTCGTAAGGCAAAGGAGGACAGTAACCCAAGGTTGATTGCTACCGCTGTCAACATCTTAACGGCAGAGGCTTTGATCTTTGATAGCGATAAGATGGACATAACACCTCAACACATACTGGCTAGTTGCGCTTATTCCGCATATGGATTTCCATGGGTCAAAGTTGGCGAGGCATATGCATGGGATGGTAGTTTATTAAGCAATACTCCGTTAAAAGAGATAATCGAAGCTTCACCGAGAAATGATAAAAATGTCTTCTTGGTAGAGAATTATCCTAGAAAGATAAACAGGATGCCTGTAAACAGGTCGGAAATTGTAGATAGAACTAGAGATATTATGTTTAGCGACAAAACTATCTACGATTTACGAGCTTGGAAGCATATGTCCAGACAGACCGAACTTATAGAGATGCTTTACGATATTTTTGAGAAGAATGTTGAAAAGCAGTCATTGGACCCTGCATTTGTGAATAAGATAAGGGGTGAGTATGAAAACCTTGTCGGCAAATACGGTGCAGAGATACTTGCAATCCACAGGATAGCCAGAAACAGAATGGAGTCGCCACACATTCTTAAGAATGCCGATTTTTCTGTAAAGACAATTAAGGAGCTAATAAGGCAAGGCGAAGAGAAAACGCTCAAACACCTGCGCGGGTATGAAGACGTAGAAGTAGGTGAGTTCTTGAAGCTTCTATATCTGTGACCAAAAGGCTGGTGTAGAAAGCACAATAAACCTCTTATTTACCATGAAGGATATTTGTGAGCCTAATCGACGAGGTGAATTTCAACTGATGATCTTTGGCTATAGTTTCTTGCATCCTTCGATACCAGGTTTAATTCTTCCAGATTCCCTGCTGCAGGAATCCGATCATAACAGAAATGCACTCTTCAAATCGACTCTTAGCGAGCTGCAATCGGATTATCTCTGCTGTACGAAAGTATTTTTTCAAGTCGATTAAAACATTTTGAAAAAAGCATGATATAGGACGTAGTATCTCTCCAGAATTTGAATTGTTGACGCTAGGATTGTGGCTGCCATCACGAAAGGAATTATCCAGTGTATCTGAAAATGCTCCAGGCTACCTGCTGCAAGAGGTGCAAGAACGGCTCGTGGATCGGCTAAAAAAAGACTCTGAAATCAAGCTCTTCGAGGAGCTGGACTTTAGAAGGGCCATTATTAAGAATGGGTCTGCATATCTGGATGACTTTTGTTTTGACGATTTGGATATCTTTTTCTGGCTCGGAGAGCTGGGCAGGGAAGGAAGAAATTCATTTCCAATGGAAGTCTTGCGCGCGATTGCAAGTAAGGTCCGTGTTGTGAATAACCCTCTTGCGTTTGAGATTGGCTTGGACAAATTCAAGTCGCTTGAACTCCTCAGGAGAAACGGAGTTGCTGTGCCATCTATTGCACTCTTGTCACATGGTGGAGTTAACCAGATGAAAAAGGTTTTCCGCGATTGGAACAGCGATGTTGTGATAAAGCCAAGAATGGGCTCCTATGGAATCGGCATAGTTAGAATAAGGGAAGACGAGCAACTACTGGTAGATACTCTCGACTATGCCAGCCACAATAATATACACTATATCGAACAGTTCATCCCAAATGACATAAGCGAATGGATTGGAATTAATGTAATAAATGGTAGCGTCATTTACGGCTACGGAAAAGAAGGCTCGCAGATCAAAGGATGGAAAATAAGCGACAGGGAGAAAAAGGGCGGCCACATGCTCTTAAAAGAACCGAATAGACAGCAACGAGATATAGCTCTACGGGTAGGCCGAATAGTCGGCCTTGACCTGTATGGTGTAGACATCATTAAGGGACATGATGGCCGGTATTACGTGGTTGATGTAAACACATTTCCAGGTCTATATCCTGAGCTGCTAGAAAAGGCAGAATGTAACTTCTATGAGGAAGTCGTTCGATTGCTTAAGCAAGACTCTAATTCTGACACTGGTAACTCAGAGTGAAGCTGCCATTATCGCCCAGCTGTTAACTTCGAGTGACGGCGTATCATGCTGCTGTTAACCTAGGCTGATGCAGAATCGATTAGCACCACTTAAGGATTGTCTTGGGTTCTGATAACTTGGCAAGCGACGATGTTTAATGGGAATGTTGTCGTCACGCGATAACTTAGCGGTGAAGCATTACCTAACTTTTTTAAATTATTTCTGTAATACGAATCGTACCGGACATCTGAGCGTGCGAATCCTGAGCCCTGCTCCGACTTCACAGCTCCGCTCATTTGGAGCAGGGCTCGATCTATCAAAATATTGATTTTGAGATTACCTATCTGCAAGAAATCCGATCTTTCAGAGAGAATCTGCTTGCGACAACACAATCGTATGCCTAGATGACATTCACGCGTTTCGCACACGATTCATGATAATACTTCTTTTTCATATTGCTGTTGAACGCAGAAACTATCATCTCTCCAATAGCTAGAGGTTTGCTGCAATTACGACAGAACATTTGTCTTTCTGAACACCGCCTACTCCTTGCTCAATGCTCTGATAAGATAGCATTCTGCAACAATTGCTTATTCTTTGTAACTATCCTGTTTTTGATAAATTCTGTTGGCACATAGGTCTTGACATGTATCCCAATCTCATTTTCTCCCACAGATCTTGTATTGGTAGTATGCCTTCTTGGTAGGGAAATAATTATCTGTTTTCAGACTATGGAGTATAGACCGTAATGACCCCATTATGTCAGCGCATGAATCTTTTATTGGACGGCGAACAATAGCCGCAGTAGTCCATCTCTGTCTTGTCATGGCAAAAACAACCACATCCGCCACTTTGTGAAAATCTTATTTTTCTTCTCATAAATAATTATCTTTCGATTTTGTTGCAGAGTGAGATGCAGTCCGACCGGGAGTAATAGTATATGCACCAAGAGGTGCATTTTACTTTCCTGAAGTCTTAGACTTCCGAGCTTTGTTATCTTCTGATAGCTTTCTGCACTCTTCGTACTTAGCTGTAATCTCTGCCAGCTTTAGCTTGAGTTCAGCGTTTTCTGTTTCGAGCTGTTTTATCCTAAAGTTGAGAGTCGATATCTGTGACTCATACGATGATGCCATACTGGCTTCTCTTTGTTTATAAACCCAAGGCGGGGCGCCACCCCAATTTCCCATCCTAGCTCTTCTCCTTTTCTTCAGCCGCTTGTTGCTTTTTCTTTTGCGGCTCTTCTGTCCACCTTCTTGCTTCTTCCTCTCTTGCGGCGTTACGGTTGTGGATTGCTTGCCATCTTTCGCCATCAGACAAGCTTCCCCAGTCTCCTACGAACTGGCGTCTACCGTTCTTCGTTATCCAGGGCATAGCAATAGTAGCCTAGAGGTCACTTTAATCCATTTCTAGCTCCCAACCTGCTTTCAGAATAATATCGTAGTTCAAGCTTTGAAAGAGCTCTTACGCTTAGTGTCAAGTAAGGTTCTGAGGTCGGCAATGAGTTTATCGAATGTCTTGACACGCTCGCTTTCTTCAATGCTTTCTTCACTCATGACATAGCTGCCATCTGTGTCAACTTCAACAATTGCTCGTCCTTTCTTGGCGGGAGTCCTGGTAACTAATGTACCGTCCTCATCAGGCGTTACAAAGTATACCTTGATATTCTTCGTTACGGCTCCCGCCGACAGTTTGAGCTTCCAGTAGCCGGTTTGTGCTATCCTTTCTCTAAGTGTAACCTTGACAGATAGCACAGCCAAAACATAGGAATCCGTTGGGTCAAAAACAATGATGTCTACGTCAGGAAGATGCATTCCATAAACGCCATAATCGATAACGAGGTTTCTCTTGACCTTGTCAAGTGCGTGAGGTAGATTGGAATTTCGTTCCAGGCTATGGCCTTGTACTAGCTCCAATCCAAGCTCTCTGATTTCCCTCTCCAAGATGTACACGATAAGCTTCTCCAAGTTCTTCCCTTTGAAAGCGCGCCAAGACTGCTCATGGTCTGTCCCTTCAAAGTGACGTTTATGAAGAATCTTTGCTTCCTTCAGAATTCCAGAAATGTACCTAAAAGTTTGAGTACCGTACTTTTCACGCTTTTTCTCGTACAACCGCACTAAATCGGCAAAAGTAAATGGCACTAGATTTTCTCCATTATTATGATGTATTCTGTGGGATATGCCATTCTGTCAGCGTTTGCGGTTCTAGCAAATTTGCCCGTCTTTTCATCACGTGTAAGCGGCAGAATCTTGCTTGGAATTGGTCGTTTGATTATCTGGTGTTTCTTGAACCCTATTTTTTCCATAGTTTCAATGAATACTTCACCGTTTCTTATCTTCACTTTCTTAAGATCCGTATCTCCAATGACTATGGCCGCTCTACCGCCTTTCTTGAGAACACGGTGCATCTCCTCAAAGCATTGCTGCATTTCAAAGAAATATCGTTCCGTACCGGTGGCTTCTCTTTTATCTTTGGTTCTCAATTCCACGACTGTTTCTTTAGCAAGAGGGCTACAGAGATCAAGGTCTCCGTCTTCCTTTTGTATGGAGCCTATGAATTTCGCTCTAAATTCCTTCAGGCTATCAACATATCCCAGCCATAATCCTGTTAATTGATGCAGGTCTGCATATTCGTAAGATGTTACATAGGGAGGACTTGTCACAACTAGCTGTGCAGAATTGTTCTCCAACGCTAAATTACGAGCATCCCTATTGTCTATAATACAGTCAATCTTGTGACTGCCAATTGTTCTCCAAAACTCTTCATTCTTTTTGACCATTCTCCTAGTCTGTAAGAGAAAGCTCTGGTATGCGGGAGCAGGAATCTTGTGCTTGTCAATGGTAGGCTTGACTGACTTCATAATCCATCTCGAGCAGCCCTTTAGAATATTGGAGAAAGAACAAAGCAAGAAAGTCTGTACGTCCTTGTCGCTTACGGCCATGATTCTCCCAAGCATGAGGGCAAGGTCATGCTTTTGCTTCTCTGGAAACCAATAGTCTATTCTGGAATGAGATGGAAGGTGAACATCGAAAGTTTCGGAAGTCAGAAGTGCCTGTCCCTCTTGTCTTACGATGGCCGCCTTTAGATATTGAAGGACTGCCTCAACTTCCCGTTTCAACTTACCCGGCTCTATTGGAGTAGTTTTAGCCCTAGCGATCAGGACTGCAACAGGATTGATATCTGTACCGTATGCCCTGCGGCCGTTAACTATGGTCTCTACCAACGTCGTTCCTGAACCCATGAACGGGTCGCAAACCAGATCTCCTGCCTGCGTATTTTCTCTTATGACCCTTGCAGCTAGCTGCGGGATGAACTTAGCCGGATATCGATGATAACCGTGGGTAAGATAGGAAGTTTCGGTTCTTGTGGCGTCTTTAAACGACCAGGAATCATCTACTTCCTGAGACAGCACATTGATTCTGCTAGAAACCAGCTATAACAGTTTTTTGTTTCCTCCTATCCCAGAATAGGCATGAGGGTGCTGTCAAGTTGTCGGCTGTTTGAGCACCATGCTCGAGCAAGAGCAACGAAAGGCTTTACAGTATCCAGCTTCGTACCTGTCCGCGAGAATGCTTATTATTCTGCTCATTTAAACCTCTGAAAGTGGCCGGCCTCGCATTAGATCTAGTCTATACACACAATAAGACAAGAAAGATCAAAGGTAGTCGTAACACTGCAATTAAGATATGTGGTGTACTTGATAATGACAAAATCGCTCGATTAGAAGGATTGTTATCCGAAGCTGTATCAAAGAAACGTGAAATAAAGGCTAATACTTATCGCACGAGAGTACTGCGAAAAATCGCGATGCGCGGAATAAGAATTTCCGAGAAGCTACCTGACGTCTTTCTCGATGAGGCAGACGTAAAGGGTCTTGTGGGTGAAATGCTACTTGAGGGATTGATTCTTTCTAGAGGACACTCACTCGTTTATGTCAAATGGAGAAATTCTGGAACAAGCCATTCTAATGGATTGGATATAATCGCCTCGGATACCCATACGAGTAAGCCTAAATTGATGATCGGCGAAAGTAAACATATCCATAATGCAATAAAATCTGCATCGGCGCATATAGTAATAAAAGACAAGTGTGTAGAGGCACTTGAACAGTCAGATGTTAATCACGTACTACTCTCCCTCGCACGAATCGTAGCTGATTTCGCTGAAGCAATTAATTTCCAGGAAGCTGTCAAAGGTAACACAACGGATCTGGAACCTAAATTTCTACTCCTGAAGGATAGTCTGGAAAACCTAGATTATCTGTTAGACTTGTCGGTCTTCCTCGATGCAAGTTACTGCACAACTGATGCCTTTGATAGAAGCATGGATGAGCTTCCAGAATATGGTAACGATATAACAGTTAGCATAGCCGGAGTTGAAACACTTGAAAACACAACACAATTAATGTGTGAGAAATTTGCCGGACCTCGGTCTTGATACTGCATTATTGGCTCGGAGTCTAGCTGGTATAGCCAGTGCATTCCGTACGAAAAAGGATCCTGTCGTACTGATAGAATCTGCAAAAATTCTTGAAGACCTATGCGCTCAGCAACTTGTGGCAAAGAAATACGAGTCTATTTATCTTGCAATGACAGGAATGTCCTTCGATATAGCAGGAGAAGGCCCACGAAGTAGGAAAGCGTACACCATGATGCAAGGCACCATTCTTCCAATGGAATCTATCTTCAATAATTCGGAGTATCTGGCAAGAACGTATACAAAAGTAATATCAGATTTCGGGTTGCGAGATCTCTCAAGCCTTCAACATGAAGCTAGTGATTTCTTTAGAGTCTTACAGCGACTTCAATCTGCTAATCAATTCGGCTTGAGCTCTGACAACGAAGATAACCGAATAGTTTTGCTAGGAATAGTTGATCTGCTCCTTAGGTACAAGGAGGCTGTAATTGAAAAAGATCCCTCTAAATTTGGAGAGCTTTCCCAAGCAATTGAAGATTTACAGCAAATTGCTAAAGAGTCCGACGCAGATCCGTGGATTTCCATGCTGGCAAGGCTCTCTTGCATGGTGATTAGTTCTGCAATGAACAGAAGCATATTACGACTACCTTTATCGAATCAGGTAGTTGAACGACTTGTAGAACTTAAAAGAATAGAATTATGGCCAACACAGTTAGAAGTAATAAACGAGGGACTTCTAGATGGTAAGAAGTTATTAATATGTACTAACACCGCCACTGGGAAGACATTTCTATCATCTTTAGTGGCCTCTACTGCGTCACGCGAAAGAAAGGTCGCATATGTAGGTCCTACAAGGAGTCTAGTTGAAGAAGTAGGCGATAAGATGAAGGATTTGCTTTCCAAGACCGGGAAAACTGTTGCAGTCTCTACTAGAGAACATCCTGAGTCAGATGCGATACTAAATGATGCCGACATTATTGTTGCTACTTACGAAAAATTTGGTAGCATTGTAAAAAAGAATCTAATTGACAGTGCGGTTATTGGTTCACTTATTGTCGATGAAGTTCATAAAATGTCTGAAGATGAAAGAGGAATTCCACTTGAGTTTATACTCACGAGATTTAAGGAACTCAACGGTAAGGGTCCTCAATTAGTTGCATTGTCTGGCATGGTTAATGATTCCGATGTAGTAGGTTTCTCCGACTGGCTAGACGCAAAGTATGTCAAGAAAAATTGGAGACCTGTAGACCTTGAAGAAACTATCTATTGCAACGGAGTTCTATGGAAAAAGAATGGAGTAAAGACTCCTACACATATGATATCCGCTCCCGGCAGCGATCAAATGAAAAGAATTGTCATCACTGCTCGGTTTGTACAGGAAGAAATGATGAAGGATGGTCAGTGTCTAATAATCTCCTTATCAAGAACAAAGGTGGAGTCTATTGCACAAGAAATATGTGATATTCTCAGGTCTTCTGAGACTTTTCTCCCGGATATTGGAGAGATCCGAAACAAAGATGAAACACTAAGAAAGAAGCTAATCGATGAAATTGCCAATACTGAACCAGAACTGCCCCTATACGCTCGCAATCTCATAGAATTAGTCAAATTTGGCGTTTCTTATCATCACGCAGGATTGCCGCTAAGATATCGAAATATAATTGAAAACGGTGTAAGAAACAAGGCAATTAGAGCTCTTGTTGCTACGACTACTCTAGAAGCAGGTGTTAATCTCCCCTTCAGCATGGTAATATTCCCCTTCCCGCAGGAGCGTCGAGGCATGTTTAAGGGTAGATTACCTGTGGCAAGCTACAGAAATCTGGCTGGAAGAGCTGGTAGACCAGATTTCGATTCGAAAGGCACAAGCGTACTAATCGCCTTGACCAACTATGAGGCTGAGCAGCTATCTTCATTCTATTTCGAAAGTGGAGAAGAGCAGCTCAAGTCTGCTATGACTAAGTTTGTAAAGAGTGTACCACAAACTAGATACGCGGTTCAATCAGAAATTCTTGGTCTCTTGGATATGACAGATAGAAGCAAGGCAGACATAATAGAATACATGAAAAAACTCTGGTTCTGGAAATCCGCTGAAGATGAATATAAACAAAAACTGTCAGACAGACTAAGCTGGGAGATTATGAAGCTACATAAATTTGACTTTCTGGATGAGAAAGCAGGTAAGTTATCTCTGAAGCCTACAGGCAGACTTGCGACACACTCGATGTTATATCCATTCAGTATTAAGAATTTGGTCGATAACTGTAAGAAAATTGCTGATGGTAATTTTCAAGGCGATCAGTTCGATATCCTAGTACTATCTTTGGCAGGTATTCCAAAGGAAATGCGGACATATTATGAAATAATGAAGGATGTTAAGATCTTGAAAGATGCCGGAATTGTCAAACAGACCATTAAACAAGATTCATCGATAATGGAAAAATACGATGATACTGAACTTGCTGCTAATTTTGCAACGGTATTGTGGTACTGGATCAATTCTTACGAAACAGAAAAGATTATCGAACTAACTGGTCTTCGTAAGACTGATGCTGCATTTATCGAAGAGTCGTTACGAGAGGACGCTTATTGGGTTTTATCAACGGTTACACCGATATCTGAAAGTATAGTCCGTATGAAAGCTTCCCAGCGCAAACGAATACGCGAATTAGCAAAGTTTTGCAAGTTGGGATGTTCGGACCCTATGACTGTGGGGCTAATGGAGATGGGTCTCCCTCATATGGGGAGAAACACTGCAATAAAGCTAGGCAAGTTCTTGAAGGCCAAACGAAAAACCTTATCTGAACTTCAAAAAACTGACCTTGAAACACTCTTTCCTAACAATAAAACTAGTACTGATCTGCTGTATGATGAAATCAAAGAATTACTAAGAACAAGCCAGAATTCCGTAAAGAGGTAACTGAGTTGCAATTTGGGGTTATTTTTCCTAACTATGGTAATTACTGCACCCTCTCACTGATACGTTCTGTTGCAGAATTAGCCGATTCATATTTTGATACTATCTTATCATGGGATCATGTCCTATACCCACACAATAATCAAACACTTGATGTCTTCGAATTATTATCTTTCATTGCAGGACTAACGGAGAAAGTTAGACTTGGTACATGCGTTACACCGTTACCATTAAGAGGTTCGCTCAGTGTTGCTAAGTCAATATCTTCCCTTGACATAATCTCTAATGGTAGAGCTATTCTTGGTATCGGCGCAGGTTGGTACAAGAAAGAATTCGATCTTTTCGGCTCATGGAAAAATGCTTCTTTGCGGGTAAATATGGTCAGGACGGGGCTACAAGAAATCCGATCACTTCTCACAAATCCAAAAATATCAAATCAAGCATTTTTCAAGTGCGTTCAATCACCTTACCCTCCAATTTGGATTGGCACTAAACGACCTTCAATGATTGATGTCGCGGCAACATTAGGTGATGGATGGATTCCCTCTAACCTAGAGACTTCAGAATACTACAAAACTGTACAGGAAATACGTTCGATCCGTAGATCAAGAAAGCTAAGTGATAAGAAATTCACCTATGGGTATCATCTCAGCGGGATGCGTTCTACATCTTCATATATCAAGAAAATAGATGACCTTCAAAATGTTGGGTGCAAGTTTATAGCTGTTTATCCTTCCGGCAATTCTGAGAAGTACTTTGAACGCCTACGAGCTTTTGTAAAAGATGTAATCCCTTCATTCAAAATGGATGGCACTAGTCATTAGGAAACCAATAATGGATACTGTAAAGCCTTTCGTTGCTCTTGCTCGAGCATGGTGCTCAAACAGCCGACAACTTGACAGCACCCAAAGCTGAAAACCTTATAACATAACTTTATTTAGACTCTTTAAACATGAGGGTACTCGTTACAGGGCAGTCAGGATTAAGTAAAAAGAGGTTTCTAGATCTTTTGCAGCTTTATCGTGAGCACGCCGTTTCTGTATTTGTAATCAGAAATGCCCATCTCGGTCGATGCCTCGATCTGGACGTCCTTGGCAAAGTTCTGGCCGCCTTTTATGCGCAGGATGCCGCTTGTAAACCGGACGTTTATCTGTTCTTCAGGACCCGGGACCTCGGCAACAAAGACCATCTCACTTTCGTTCTTTATCAGGTCATATATCCAGTCTCTTTTCTCTGATTCTGGCATCATCTTTTGCTCTTCTGAGCTAGACATCCTATGCAATTCTCGAACCCAGAATATTACAAGGCCCGCGGCAACAACTGCAAGGATAAAGCTGGCGCCTGTCTGCTGCGCCCTAGACGACAGTACAAACAGGACTGCGACAAATATCAAAGCGAGGAGCGGGATCACCATTCCAATAGACCGGCTGGAAGAATACTCCTTCTTGTATCTAGATACGCCAACTCACCACCGCAGGGTCCACAGATTCTACTTCCAATAACAGATTATAAAACCTTATAGACGCTAGGTGATCCGGTTGTTGCCTCCCCAGCGGGTGAAAAGGTCGTGTTCTATCCCAAACTGGTCTAGGACTTTTCCGACAACATGGTCTACCAGCTCGTCCATGGTCTTTGGCCTGTGGTAAAACCCGGGCATTGCTGGCATTATGACTACATTGTTGACGCTTGCCAGCTTGGCCATGTTCTCAAGGTGTATCTTTGACAGCGGGGCTTCCCTTGGCACGACTACCAGCTTGCGAGATTCCTTGATGCATACGCCTGCAGCCCTTGAAATCAGGCTGTCGTCAAAGCCGTTTGCGATGCTGGCCAAAGTCTTCATACTGCATGGCACGACGGCCATCCCGTCTGTCATAAACGAGCCGGATGAAACCGGCGCTGCCATGTTGTGGTCATCGTAAACTTTTGTTGCGATAGAGCGCACGTATTGCCCGTCTTTGTCCGTCTCTATCTTGATGGTCTTTTCTCCCCACTCGCTCAATATCAGGTGGGTTTCTATGCCAAGCTGTTTTAGAGCTTCAAGGGCCCTTATACCGTAAATAACGCCAGACGCCCCTGTGATTGCCAGTACTAGACGCAACAATCCCGATAGGCTGGATTTGTTATTTAATGGTGACTATCCGGTAGGAATTTATTTATTTCAAGAGTGCTGAGAGCCGTTGCTCACCGTTTTTGGCACCATGGCTCTTGACACGACTCGGACGCCGTTTCGCACGGAGGTTCGAATACTTGGCGGCGCCGCCACGTTTGCCTCCCTTTCGGCATGTGTATTTACAAAGACAGCCATGGTTGCAGTGATAGGCTCTGACATGCCAAAAGAGAACATCTCTGCGCTTGACAGAAAGGGCATAGACACCAGAGGGCTAGTCACCGTCAAAAATGGCAAGACCTTCCATTACGACTCGTCGTTTGATTACAACCTCTCAAACAGGACTACCAACAAGACGGAACTCAACGTCATAGCCGATTTTAATCCAGTCATACCGGCCGAGTACGCTGGTTCAGATTACGTGTATCTGGCCAACAACGACCCCAAGCAGAACATCAAGATCCTTGAGCATTTTGCCAGCCCAAAGCTTGTGGCCTGCGACACGATAGAATACTGGATAGAGCAGGACAGAGACAACGTAGTAAAGATGATGGGCAAGACCGATGCAGTCGTGATAAACGACAGCGAGGCAAGGCTGCTCTGCAAGGAAGTAAATTTGGCCCGATGCGCAAAAAAGATACTTTCCTTTGGGCCGAAATTCGCAATAATCAAGAAAGGCGAGCATGGAGCAATCCTGTTCTCTTCTGACGGCGAGGTCTTTCCAGCGCCGGCCTTTTTCCTAGACGAGATATCCGACCCGACTGGGGCCGGCGACTCTTTTGCCGGCGGATTCGTAGGCCACGTCGCAAAAATCGGCAAGGTTGATTTTCGGACTCTTAAAGAGGCAGTGATATATGGCAACGTCATGGGCTCTTTTGCCGTCCAGGATTTTGGCGTAAAAAAACTGCTTTCAATAACTGCTGATGATGTCTGGGAAAGGTACGAGAAATATCGAAACCTGGTGCAATTCTAACTGCTATAAAGCAGCCAAAAAGACTTATTATCTACGTACACCGATGTAAAATATGGAGAATACTGCTAGGGCAAATCTGACGCCAGGCCTTAATGCTAGATATTGCAGCTGCTGTGGCAAGGAAGTTGACAAGTGCGAATGCCAGGATTCAAACATTACAATATCAATCTGCGTACCACGTGAATTGTTGTCGGGACTCTCCAATTTAACTAGACTGATCCCGAAAATTCAGGTCTCTACTGACAGGTGCAACTCCTGCGGACATACCCTGAACAGATGTACATGTGACGATGAGAAAAAATAGGTTCTAACAATTATCTGGCCTGATAGCCTAGAAAAGATAGTAATCCCTACCATGTTCTGCGTGTGAGAAATCTCGACAGTTTTACAAGAGATTTTCTTCCATCGTTGTCAGGTAAAAACCAAAGATAGTATAGACCGCAGTTTAGATAAAAATCTGCCAGCTGTCTTGCATAGCTTATTGAACCTTTTTGCTCCATAAGGGAGATCATTTTCTTGATCTCCTTTTCTGAAGTGTCCTTCTTTCCAAGATTCTTCAATATCCGATTTTTGTCACTTTCAGACGAGTTTGATATGTAGTGACTTACTATCACAGTGCGTTTTCCTTCCCGGAGATCCCCTCCTATCTCCTTGCCGTATTTCTTTGTCGCTACAAGATTTAGGATATCATCAGTGATTTGGAATGCTAGGCCAGCGTATCCAGCATATCTCTGAATGAGCTGGATTTGTGTTTCATCTCCACCTCCAATTATCGAACCAATCTCTGATGACAACATAACCAACGCTGCGGTCTTGTTTTTCATTATCTCGACAGCCAAGTTGACATCATAACTTTTCAATTGCCTGCTCTCAATCTCTATAGCTTGGCCATGAAGCATCTGCAGAATCCTTTCGACTATTTTTTGCAGGATCTTTACCTTGGTCGCATGATCAACGCCATTTGATAGGATCATGTCAAAAACTTTTACGGCCATAAAGTCGGCGGTATTTATAGCCAAGGGGACTCCGTAAATTTTGTGGATGCACGGTTTTCCTCTCCTTACATCGCTGTTGTCTTCAATATCATCGTGGATAAGTGTCATGTTGTGCAATAATTCTACGGCAGCTGCCAGCGAAGTAATCATCGGATCCGACTTGCCCCTAACAGTCTTGCAGCACAAATGCGCCAATAATGGCCTGAACCTTTTACCTCCCCTATCAAGCAGGTCCCATACTGGAGTGTGTAGGGAATACGGCCCGCTGTTTCTTGAGATATACTTTTCAATATATTCGTCTACGCCAAGGTCAAAATCAAGGGATTCTTCGTCTTTGTATTTTGGGTGCGATGACAATCGATTTTATTCTGATTGTATCATTAACTCAGTTTGACTTATTTTTATCGGATACAACGCTCCTTGATCATTAAATATGCCTGCATTACATAGACAGACTGAGCATGTCTCGCACCCCTGCTGGTAAAAATAATGACGATTCAGATGCGTTAGGGCTTTCCAAGGAGACTATTGCAAAGTTAAGGGAGATCAGCAAAAAAGAGAATAGATCTATCGACGAGCTGGTCAAATCATACTTGAAGTCCCGTGAAGGCAAAGGAGGTTCTTCCGGTGATCATGGCTCTGGCGAAAAATCAGGCTCAAAGCAGAAAAAAGGGAACGTCGATGTACAAATCGACATGTCCAAGTTGGCTCCTTTTGCCAGTGCAGAAACAGTAGAGCTTCTAAGAAGGATAGCAGACAGTATCGAAAATATCGAGAAACACCACGAAAAGGGCTGGACGGACCAACGGGTGGACTTGGGAGCAATTGCAAAAAAATTAGACAAGTTAATGTGACCTTGCCAACAAAATAATATACTAGATACCAGAATAAACAACACTTGGCAAATCAAACTTTTTCCATCAATAATTCAGTAATCAAACTCATGTCTGGAATGGCCCTTAACATGGATGACCTTGAAATAAGCCCCATCGAAATAGACCACGTCTCACTTTCAAATTTTTCCAGCGATTTTGAATATCAGAAAGGCTCACTAAAAAATACCAAAATGAAATTTGAAGTTGAAGTCCGGCTCAATTGGAAGATTAGTTTTCGGATAAAGTTCCTCGGCGAAACAATTTTTTCTGTCAATAAAAGCGACTCGCTGGATCTCTTCAAGTTTAATACCGGTTTTGTCGACGTCGACATGGTTGAAGTCTCGCCTGGCAAAATGAATATAGACATACCAAAACTGGCCTTAAAATTCAAGGCAGATGACCTGCGAATTGCTCCAGCTGAAAAGGACAAGATCGTTGCAGACAGCATGAAACTCTCAAATATCATGATGGAGGAGACTTCGGTTCCTACTTCTTCTCCAGCACTATTTGGTGCGACCATCCCTCTCCAAAATCCTTTTGGACCTCAGAAAGCATCGATAGATAACACCAAGATAGATGAATTTGAAGCTACAAAGATTACCCTTCCTCCATTTGAGTTGCACAATTTGCATATGGATGATATAGTAGTCGAAAAAGTGTTATCGGATGACTTTTCTGTTAAGGCCCATACTACTAAAAATTCGGATGAGTTCAACTTGCTTGGAATCGTAAAGCTATGGGCAACGATAGACGTAAAAACTACAATGCAGGCTGATGAAATGGAATTCAATGATCTCACCGGAAACATCGTCTCAGACAAGACCTCGATGTCTGGCATGACGATGGATTTCAGACTCAAAGACATTCAGATAAAGAACATCAAGTTAGAAGGTTTTGATGCCAAGGAACTTGATGTAGGATTGTAAAATGGTCTATTCTAACCGATATCAATAATAACAACAATTACGATGATGTGCTAATAGAAATTGTCCGGAAAAGGCAGCCAAAATGAGGACGCTTTTGAACAAAAATTCTTCGAAGAGCTAAGTGATTCCCAATCAATCAGCATTGACAAGATACTTGAAATGGAAATAAATCGCCTAGCTAACGACAAGATTCTTCAGCAAACCTCGCGCAAAGAACTGCAAATGATCAAGGAGCAGTGGAAATCATTTTGCACCACATACCAGATTCTGATAAAAAAACGTGAAGATCAAAGGTCCGGGCAAGATACGTCCAAAAGTTCCAAAGGCAAGGCCAAGAAAAGACCTGCAAGAAAAGAATAAATCGCACATACGAAAACAATAAGAAATTGTGACACTTAATGCTGTATAGATGCAATCAACGACCCCGACTGGCAAGCAAAAGATCGCAATTGTAGGCATGGGCGTTGCCGGTTCGTATCTAATTAACCAGCTAACCAGACGCGGGCATGAGGTGACAGGCTACGAGAGGTACACTGAAAATAATTTTGAATGTGTATGTGCGTGGGGCACAAGCAAATATGGCATAAAGAGTTTCGTAGAAAATTGCGACCTTGATTTTCAGGACTACATAATACACGAGGGCATCAAATTTAGGATGGAATACGGGGACAACGAATACGTTTCAGACGCCACCGGCCTTGTTACTTTTGACAAACATCGAATGGTTCTAGACATGCAGAAGGGCCACAAAATAATCTACGGCAAATGGGTCAGAAGTCTTGAGGAAGAATACGACATGGTAATAGACGCTACGGGAGGGATCAGGGGCATACTTCCAAAGATGCAGAACCCCGATCTGCAAATCCCCGTGGTTCAGTATAGAATGAAATTTGACAATCCGCCGATGAATGATTTCTACCTGAAAATGTTTGAAACCAACAGCGGCTATTTCTGGTATTTCCCCCTAGGGAACGGAGAAGCGCACATTGGAGCAGGAGATTATTATCGCAATCACATTCATTACATCGACGAATTCGTAAAAAAACATCCGGCAAAGAGGATAAAGATTGTTGGAAGACCTATACGGCTTGTTCCACCAAGTCGCTGCGAACCGTTCTATTCCGGAAAAATCGTTGGAGTAGGCGAAAGTATAGGCACGGTCTTCCCATTAGCAGGAGAAGGAATCATACCTTCTCTGCAATGCGCAGACATCTTTCTAGATAACATGCAGGATTTCCAGAAATATCGAAGAGCAGTCTTGCGTCACTTTCGGGTATTTGAGGATGCAGGAGAACTGCTTCGCTCATTGTTAACAGGAAAATTCACAATCCCTGACGATCTGGCTAGGATGACTAGAGTATTTAGCGAATTAAGCAACAATCCAAAAAGGTACGGCATTTCTATCAATCCAAGCGCCATCTCTTTTAGCCCGTTCTTGGAATCTTTCTCCATCAATCTGAATATCAAATTGTGATAATGGTTTAGGGCAATAGCGAATTCTTAAATCATACCAGGGGATACTATGCATATAGTTTGAATCCTCGCATAGTTATTCCGAAATCGAATATCGCCTCTAGCATCGGAGGACCTGTGACTATAGACAGTATCGAGGTGAGTCCTGTTTCCATTCCCAGTCTTGAGATGGTCAATTTTGCTGGAAACTTTTCTTACGAGTCCAGTACGGCTAAAGACGTTGAATTTCAAATGAAACTTTCTGCAACAACCAGCTTTGAGGGCGAAATAGATCTTCCAGATCCACTTGGAACGTACGATGTATCCGGCAGTCTGGACTTTGACACTTTCACGGAAACCCATTCTCTTGGCAACATAGTCATGGACGCTGGCAGCTTTTCAATGCTTGTGCCAACCACCAAAGCAGGTCCATTTTCAATGACGCCAAGGCCGTTAGGAAATGGGAAGGATCAGATCATAGGTGTTACGGAGATAAGGGCAAAGAAAATTGACATGAAGTGCACCGAAGTGCCACTTTCCAACCCTCTGGGAGTGTATCTTGGAAATTCGATTCCTTTTGAAAACCCGATGGATCCTAACGATGTTCTCATAGAAGAAACGAAAATGGCAGAACTAAATTCTAACAATATATCCACGCCCTCTATGACTATGGACAAGATACAAGTTTTGAATATTGTCATACCTTCGGTTACTACCGGTCCACTTGAAATTCGCACAGATACTGACATGACGGTAAAGACCTCAAAAAAGATGTTCGGATCCGGGGTAACACGTCATGGCGATGCCAAAGACGCAAAAATTAAGGGTTCAATAACACTATCAATAAAGGAAGTATCAATGAAGATAAAAGGCGGACTTGAATTCAAGAATATAAAAGGAAGCGTAACGACAGATTCTGCTACTTCTGGTAAATTTGACATGAATCTTGCTATCAAAGGCATAACAATCAAGGGTTTGAACATCTGCGGAATGAACATTCCAGAGGTGGTGATGGAATTCTAAATGGCTAGGAAATCTGAGATTAACAACTCAAATGAAGTCGAACAACCTTCTCGTAGGATAAATCTCACCATAGAAGACATTGCTCGCAAAAATGAGCTAAAGGTTAGGATAAGGCAGAATAGAGAAGAAGGAAAAATATACTTCAAGGGCGGTTTTGAATTGATGTATGTTGGATTTTTGGGGTACTTGGAGGATAGAGGAAAGGTCGAGAAGGATCTCAAAGAGTTGCAATCAATGCTTAATGCATGCTCAGAAAAGATGGACGAGATACTGAAAAAGTCAAAGGGTGCAGTAGTGCAAAAGAACGAGTAGGTGCTCTGAAATACTTAGAGCCTGTCAATAACGTGGTCTGCATAGTCTACTATACGCGCATCCAGTTTTGTCGCCCCGGCCACCTGCTGCATAAAGCTGTCTGCAACGATTACTATCTCTTCAAAATTGTTGTTTGCAACAAATTTGCCAATCGAGCTTTGGAATTCCGGATAATCGTCTGCGCGCCTCTCAAGCCTGGCGGTAAGGTTGTGCGATGCAGGGAAAATGTCTGAAATCTCGGACGGAATGACTCCAAGAAACGGATTGTACGTGCATATCTGGGCATCCGGGAATTTCTTTGCCAATTCCTTAAAGCCCTTGGTAGAGTAAAAGGGGTGTACTTCTCCTTCGGGGAATAGTACAAGTTTTTTCTTGGCTGACCTAAAGCCGGCGACTTTATCCCGAAATCGTCTGGCCTCTGGCCTGTGCTGGTCTATTGCATCAAAAAAGTAAACAGCCTTTTCCTTGAAGATGGGCGTGCCAGCAGCCAAAAAGTCAAAATCGCCAGTGCTGAAAAGTTGCACGGCTTCCATCAGCTTTGGATGGGCCCTTGCCTTCTGGATGACGTATTCCCAGAGCCTGCCGTCCATAATCGCCTGCTTTACAAAATCCACTTCTGCCTTTAACACATAGAGGTTGTGCTTGGCCAGCTCTATCATCCGCTCTTCGCGGGGCATGGCCCGCAATTCATTTAGTGTATGCGACGTGCAGGAAGCGCACTGGCATGGAAGATAAGTCAGCTCTTCAAGCCTGGCCGTGCCGTTTGGAAACATCATCCTGCCGTCCTTGGCGTAAAGCATGTAGGAAGCAGAGTCAAACGTGTCGCAGCCAAGGGCTACGGCAAGCGGTATCGTAAGCGGATGGCCCGCCCCGAAAAGGTGTATCGGCTTTGCCGGTATGGCCTTTTTGGACTTGGCTATCATTTTCGCCAGGATGGCAAACTCGTAGGCTTCCATCAGCTCTACCGGGCTTCCAAGCGCCATGAACTGAAATCCCATCTCGTCTAGCTTTTTTGCAGAATAATCAACAAGGTCAAGATGCTCTGCACCCTGTACGGGGCCAATCCAGATTGCATCGGTGTCGCCGACAACCTTTAGAGTTTCTTTGCAATTTTCAAGCGTGGTGGCAACGTACTGCTTTGCCTGCTCGTAGGCAAGCCCGTAGCCAGTCGGCTTGTCCAGCGGGATTGGAATATCGCTTCTGATATCTTTTTCAAACTGGGCCATGACAGCCGGCTCGACTTCGACAGATCCGTATTCTAGGACCTGGTAGCCGCCGGAATCGGTCATTACCGTGCCGTCAAAACCGATGATGTCGTGAATCCCGCGCTTTCTGGCATCGTCTCCGTACTGCCGGAAAGTGATGTACGCGTTAGTAATAACGATGTCAAAGCCAATTTTTTTCAGAAATGCCGGGCTTATCGTCTGCCGCACGGGATGAACCACCGGCACGAAAGATGGTGTTTCCACGATTCCGTGCGGTGTCTCCAGCCTTCCAATGCGCGCAGCAAGATCCGTGTAACGGACCTCGAACACTACTTCTTTGTCTCCTTCATAAAGTCGTCATAGATGGTCTTGACCCTGTCTGCAGCCAGGCCAGAGCCTTCCTCGACTCCAAACTGTGTTACCTTTATCTTGTCCATGACGATGATCGCGCCAACGTCTTCTCGTATCTTGACTAGGCCCGGGAACACCCGCGACAACCTGTCGGACAGGGCCTTGAAGTCAAACGGCTTTTCCATGAGCCTTATCTCTTTAACAAACGCGCCGTTTAGAATCATTTTTAATATTCCGTGACCTTCTACGTTATCTAGAACTACATCCAGTTTGTCGTCAATTCCAACCAAGGTGCCATTGTAAACCTTGTTATCTGAAGTTTCTACTGCAACTTTTTTTCCAATGAACTGAAGGGTTTCCTCCCCAAATCTTCTGGTAACAACCGCTGCCATTATCCTTCCGTTCGTAATGCATTTTAGCAGTATATATACGAACTTTTAGTAGTTGAAGAACCGCTGAACGTCCTCATCAGAGATAACTGCCAGCCAGTCAACCGAGCCAGAATGCCGACGCTTTTTCTTCTCCAGTGTTGCAACAATGTCATCGGCCGTCTGTCCTGGTTTTTTGCCAGTAGTGTCAAATTCCGCCACCTTTCTCTTGCCGAAAGTTTCTATCGAATCGTAAAGGGATATGCCCAGTATCTCGCTTGAAACGTTCTCGTTTATTTTTTGCCGGCTGTAGCCTCTTTGCTCAAGCGTTTTTTCCAGATCATAAGGCGACCTGCGCAAGACCGCGACCATGCCGATGCCCTCCGGCTTCAAGACGTACGGGGCCAAGTGCCCGACAATGACATAGTCTGCATCTTTTTTCATTTTCCTAGAAAGCAGGCCAGTCAGTTTTTTGATGTTTACTTCTGCGCCATGGTCTGTCTGCTCTGCTATGGCGTCTTCCGAAATGGCAATCTTGTTTATGTCGATTATCTCTGCATCAAGCTTTTTCGCGACTATCTTTGCGTTTGTATGCTTGCCGACTCCCGGATTGCCGGTTATTACGAGCTTCAAACAGTAAAGAGCGAACGTAATATACTATCTGCCTTTCGATCCTTTTTATCCGGCTTGCTGCAATTACAGGTTGTGCGCACCTGTGAGTATTGCCGGCAGGTCCGTTTCTATTCGCTGAATTTCCTGTTTTCCAAAACCATCTGCAACGAATGCTATCTGGCCTTAAAAGAGCGCGAAAAACGGCCAAACTAGCTCTGGCTGCCGCCGCATTTGGTGCAGAACTTTGCATTGGCCTTTAGCTTCTGACCGCAGCTTATACAGAACCTTGGCTCCGGCTCCAGAGTCTCCCTGTTTAGCGGGGTCATTTGTGGAGGAGTCATCTGATCTGTTGGCGAGGATGGAAAATCGCCGTACATGTCTGCAACTGCTCCGGTTGGCTTGAACGAGTCGTCAACATTTGGAGAAAAATCTCCCTGGCTTTTTTGGCCTTTTTCCTCAAGGTACGTTTCGACCCTTGGAACCTGGACGTTTCCAGCACCGTTTACCTGCTCTCCAAGCCACAGCGCAAATTTTCTTAGTGTCATCTCCGGCGTTGAAAATGTAAGAGAATGGGTTGACATGTAATCCTCGGTTGCAGACCGTCCGTTGAAGACTTTCATCTAGGATTGCTGACCAAAAGTATCTATTAATTATTGCGACTAGAGGCACTGTCTAGTTATCGGCGTATTTCGGCGCTGCCGAATCGCGGCGGAAAGTAAGAAGCCACTGGCCTTCGAACGCGAAATAATCAACCTGCTTTGTGCATTGCCTCTCTGATCTTTGGTATGCGCTCAAAAATCACTGTTTTAGCTTCCTCCATTTCCTGTAGTGTAGGAGTTCTATGTTCCACAGCAAATATCATACTCGCAAATGCTGTCGTTATAGAACCGACAGTATGCCCATAAACAAATTCATCCACATCTCTTATCTTGTATTCTTTTCGCACATTTTCATTCCGCCATAATTTGATATTTTCTGGAATCCCGCTTACGAATTGCTCTATAATACGTTCAAGAGCTCCACGTGTTTCAATTGTCAGAACCATATATTCCACACTGCTGGCCTATTTTTAAGCGCAACGGAGCCATCACAAATATGCAACAGTATCACGTATGCAGTTCTGTCGAGTAGACAGTCCGCCATTTTAAATACTACTTTTCATATTGATTATCTCACGGGGTGGCGGGAGTTGCTGGATTTAATAGTTCACAGGGCAACCTGACCTCGAAAATCAGAAAGCGGTACGGACGAATCGTCAGCTTCGAGCAGTCCAAGATATCCGGCACAAAACAGAAGAGGTGTGCTATATGCGGCATACCTTTTTGCAGAAAGT
This sequence comes from Nitrososphaera sp., assembly GCA_013114715.1. Lineage (GTDB taxonomy): Archaea > Thermoproteota > Nitrososphaeria > Nitrososphaerales > Nitrososphaeraceae > Nitrososphaera. The sequence goes on along the minus strand of QCWB01000002.1, from coordinate 17,468 downwards.
TAAATAGAATTTTCTGCTACACATGTGGGGTGGAATTTGGATAACGTCCAGATCTCATAGAGGGAATGACTGTTAGATGTGGGAGGGCCAATTCTGGCGTCTCTCATCAAACTAAGCAATCTCGTATAGAAGTCTTATATACACAGCAGCTTCAGCTCCGTAATTGTCTTGAGATTCAGCCTTTGGTATCTGGGGATGTATATTGGGTAAGGCCAAGAAAATTGGAATAGGGATTGCTGTCGGTGCATTCTTCGCTATTGTAATAGCAGCTGCTTTAATAACTTCAAATTCAGAAGCTAATGCGCCTGTACTGACTGTAAGCGAAAAGAGTGTACGCGTTAATGATCTCACTTTTGAGGTTATCAATGCTACCCAAGACGGTCGCCTGATAACCGTCATTGTGATGGTAGAAAATCGCGGGTCAGATATTGAACTTGTAAGCTGGCTTGATTTTCGATTAATAGATGGTGAGAAAAATCTCTATGAAGATGCGAGACCATTTCCTCCAGACAGTGGAAATTTAGCTGCTATGGGAGAAATAGCGCCATCTGCCGATAGGGAGTTTAAGTATGTTTTTCGTGTTTCTGAAGGAACGCGACTAGCAGACTGTCAGCTTGTGGTGCTTGAGGATTCAGACGATCCCAAGTATCTAAATTTGTCGTAGTCCCATATCAGTCGTTTTAGCTGCCCTCAATTTTCATGCTGACTTGCATTCTATATGATAGTTATCCACTTGTTCTAAATTTTGTTGCTTGGGTGTCCGGTTTAAACGCCGGCTTTTACCCCCTCTCTCTAAGGTGTTCCAGATGTTAAATAGCAAACTTCGTAAACAGATTACGTTCTGCTCAACTACAAGTTTCGCCTTCGTCCTACTAGACAACAAGAATTGGCATTAGAGCAAACGCTGGACGGCTGCAGGTGGGTGTACAACTATTTCCTATCAATCCCACCAATGTCGGAATATGACATGAACTATGCGCTGACCGAATTAAAGGAGCAGCATCCTTGGCTCAGGAACTATCATTCCAAGATGCTCCAGATGGTAGGAAAGCAAGTTGCAACGGCAAGAAAGACGGCAAAAAGAAAGCTGTCATACAGGTATCATGATCGTTTCAATACTTTCACATATAACCAGACAGGTTTTAGGATGGAGAACAACAAACTAGCGCTTTCCAAGATTGGCAGCATGAATATTGTTATGCATCGCCAGCCTATCAATGTCAAGCAGGTCACTATTTGCAGGAAGAATGGACGCTGGTATGCAGTTGTAGCATGCGAGATACTCCGCAAACAGTATTCCAGTATTAGATACTCAAAGCCAGTCGGGATAGATGTTGGTATTGCCAAGTTTGCTCACGACTCGGATAACCACATCGTTGAAAACCCACAATTTTTGACAAAGATGCTCAAGCCGTTAAGGAGAGCTCATCGCAGAGTGTCAAGAAGGCAGCAAGGCAGCAGCAATCACAGGAAGGCAAAGCATATGCTTGCAAGGCTGTACGAGAAGATAAACTACAAGCGTAGAGACTTTCTGCACAAGACATCGACGTACTACTGCAGTCGTTATGACCTGATATTCCTTGAGCGCTTGAGGGTGGCAAACCTGACGAGGAACCACAAACTTGCGCGCAAGATACTGGATGCAAGCTGGTCAACGTTCAACACAATGTGCCAGTACAAAGCCAACAGAATGGTTGAGGTAGAGCCTGCGTACTCCTCAATTGATTGCCATCGATGTAGTCAGCCTGTTCCAAAGTCACTAGCAGTGCGCACTCATTCCTGTCCAAAATGTAGAGCTGTACTTGATAGAGACTACAACTCTGCCATGAACCATCTGCAGAATGGACTTGAGATGTTACATCTACCGGTGGAGCGCCGGGAAATCACGCCTGTGGAGATTCCAAAGGAGTCGCTGAAGCAGGAATTCCATATTGTAACATATGGATTACCAGAGAAACGGGCGCAAGCCTGTCCGGGAAGTCAATGACTCTATTGATAGTTCACTGCGACTTGCCGCACTTGCTGCAGAACTTGGCCTTCTGTGGTATTGAACTGCCACAGATTATGCAGTTCTTCATGCCTGACGGCTTTGGAATCTCGATGTCCACCGGCTTGAAGGTTGGTTCTTCCTGCATCGATGGCGACGGCATGCTGTACTGGGCCGACGGTCCAGCCGTTCCGCCTGCGTTTACAAAGCCTCCAATGCCAAACCCTGCCTGCGGGGGTGGCGGCGTTGCAGGTCCTCCCGTTGGACTCTTGATAGAAGTACCTTTTTCCATGGCGCCTTTGATCTCGAAAATAACCCGGACTGCAAGAAAGTTCAGGGCAGACGTGGCGACAAGGTAATCACCAATTCTGGCAAAGTATTCTTTTTCGTTCATCTTGCCCTGTTTGTAAAGCTGCGTAGCGTCGAAGAATGACTCGTATTGACCCTGCGTGTCATTTACAAGCGTTTTGAGCTTTTCAGACAGGCCGCCAAGGGTATCTACGCCAAAAGACAATTTAAAAAATATGGGCCTACCGGGCCTTAAAATGATTGCTGCCTAGTAGGAGCTGTATTCTGAGTGCCTTGAATGGCCGCGGCCCTGACCGTAGCTGCGCCTCTGGCCGCCGTAGCCTCTGTCGCCGGAGCTTCTATGGCCGCCATAGCTCCGTCCGCCGCCACCATAGCCTCTACGATCGCCACCGTACCCCCTGCCACCAGATCCGTGGCCGTAGGACGGTCCTCGTCTTCTGTAGCCGCCAAACGATGCCTGGCGTTGCTGGGCAACCGGGACTGCTATTCCAAGCTCATCGTTGAGCTTTCTTATCGGAAGGGTGGTCTGCGCCAATATGCGCTCAAAATCTGCGACTCTGTCTGCAGAGACCAGAGAGATGGCCTTTCCTTCTGCCCCGGCCCTGGCTGTGCGGCCTATTCTGTGGAAGTAGACGTTTGGGTCATCTGGCACGTCATAATTGATGACATGGCCCACTGCCGGCACGTCTATGCCTCTTGCAGCTATGTCGGTTGCAACAAGGATATCTTCAGAGCCCTTCCTGAACTTGTACATTGCAGAGTCTCTCTGCCTCTGGGTCAGGTCGCCGTGGATGGCTACTGCCCTAAAGCCGTCCTGATACAGCTTGTGGGCAACTCTGTCTGCGCGTTGCTTTGTTGCAGCAAAGACTATGGTCTGGGCCTTTTGGTTCTGCCGGATAAAGTCGGAAAGATGCTTGAACTTTTCCTTCTCCTCGACTACAAGATACGCCTGCTCTATGGTGTCTAGAGCGACTTCCTCTTCGTTGAGCCGTATATGCTCAGCGTTTTTCATGTATTCTTCTGACAGCCTTAGGATCTCTGGCGGCATTGTAGCCGAGAACAGGAATGTCTGCCTGTCTTCGTTGACGTAGAACATGATGAACTTTATGTCGTCTATAAAGCCCATGTCCAGCATCCTGTCGGCCTCGTCAAGGACCAGGAACCTGACGTCGTCAAGTATTATCGAGCCCTGCTTTATGTGGTCGATAAGCCTTCCTGGCGTGGCAACGATAATCTGTACGCCGCGTTTTAGTTTGTCATGCTGCATGTTGATGCTCTGGCCACCGTATATTGCGACGGTCTTGACACCTGTGTATCTTGCAAGCTTGTGAATCTCGTTTGTAACTTGCACTGCCAGTTCCCGGGTCGGGACCAGCACCAGCGCCTGAACAGGGCCGTCGGCTTTTACCATAGACAAAAGAGGCAGTCCAAATGCTGCCGTCTTGCCAGTTCCTGTGTGCGCCTGTCCTATCACATCTTTACCTTCCAAAATAAGCGGTATTGCTGCTTCTTGTATTGGAAAAGGCGCTTCATATCCATTCTCGCTGAGCGCTCTAGTCAGTTCCGCACTCAGACCTAATTCTTCAAACTTTTTCGTCATTTTCTTTCACTTTTTTTTCGTATTTTGTTATTTTCTATACAAAAGTCGCGGATGGTGCATCATACAACTCCGCCTAAACCCTTTGTTTGATTCAACTAACCTTTTTCAGAGATATAAGGTTAGCTAACCTTCTTCAAGTTTAAATCTACATCAGACTTACTCGAGTTCGGGAAACATGCCTGACCCAGACGCCAAGCGGCTGCTGTGGTTTCTTTTTGCCGGCTCGCGGGGCGGGGAAAACCGAATCAAGATAATAGACCTGCTAAAGGACAGGCCGTACAACATGAACCAGCTTGCAGAGGCCATGAACCTGGACTACAAGGCAATCCAGCATCACATCGGGGTGCTTGAAAAAAACAACATGGTCGCAAAATCCGGAGAAAAATACGGCGTTCTGTACTTCATTTCAAATTATCTGGACGTGAACATCAACGCGTTTAACGAAGTCAAGTCTGCAATAGAGAAAAAGCGTCGGTAATCCTGAACAAATCTGGAAAAAAGTAAATAAGAGATAACGGCGGCGATTCATCATCCGCAAATGTCTGCATTAATGGACATTAGCTCCATAGCCAGCCTGATAAACGTGGCAATGCTGTCTGTAATACTGGCCCTCTACGGAAGGATATACGGCAAGACAAGGGCGACCTTTACCATTGGGCTGATGTTCTTTGCAGGCATGCTGATGTTGCATAATATCATCGGCGTCTACGGCTATTTTGCCATGGCGCCGCTGTACTCTGAAGCGCTGTTGCCGTATTTCGTAGGCGTGCATTTTGCCGAGATGGCCGGAATAGCCGCGCTACTGCGCGTCACGGTCAGGCCTATGTAAATTTGGTGCCAATTTGGAAAAAAGTATTAATTCAAAAACTGGCAAGCTTTGCATGAATTGGTAGAGACCGGTATACTTGTTTCTGCACTGGCAGGCGCGGGATCGTTCTTTTCGCCGTGCATATTGCCGATAATTCCGGCCTTTATCTCGTATCTTTCCGGCACTACTCTTAGCGAGGTGCAGAACCAAGACCAGAAGCAGTCTGGCCAGTCCTGGCTCACGGTCAAGCGATCTACTCGAATCAACATCTTCCTTAACACGGTATACTTCGTGCTTGGATTCTCGCTTGTATTTGCAGTGCTGGGCGTGATACTGAACAGCTTTTTGGCCAACATTGGAGTCGGCTTCCAAGGTACTCTGCAGGCGATAGGCGGCATCGTAATCGTGGTTTTTGGCGCGTACCTGATATTGTCTACCAAAATCCGGGTGCTCAACTTTGAGAAAAGGATGACAAAAATCCCGCGGTTTAAGACAAGCTACATCACGTCTTTTGTGTTTGGCGCGGCATTTGCCTCCGGCTGGACGCCGTGCGTCGGGCCGATCCTTGGAAGCACGCTGACTCTGGCAGCCACCGCGCCTGGCGCGGCGTACAACTCGCTTCTTGCGTATTCGCTTGGCCTTGGAGCGCCATTTCTGATCACCGGCGCGTTCTTTTCGCAGGCAACCGGCGTAATCCGCAGGATGATGAAATACCTGAAGTACTTTAATCCTGTCATGGGCGGCATACTGATACTGCTTGGAATATTGGTCTTGACAAACCAGCTATCGGTCATCGGAAACTTTCCTCTGGCCGACCAGATAATCAACCTAGAGAGAGGCACATGAATACCGATAACCTAAGTGCTCTGGCAGTCGGCGTTGCTGTAGTCGCGCTGATAGCCGGCTTTGCTGTTTATTTCAACAGCCCCGATCTCAACAAAGGTGCCTCTGGACAACAGCCAGAGTTTGTCTCGTCAGTCGACGAGAAAGGCGTGATTGCTCATATAGACAAGTCGCAATACAAACTGGCGCCAGAACTGACCAGGGTCTCCGGGTACATCAATTCCGAGCCGTTTCAGCTCAAAGACCTCCGTGGCAAGGTCGTGGTAGTTGACTTTTGGACCTATAGCTGCATCAACTGCATCAGAACCATTCCATATCTCAATTCCTGGTACGAAAAGTACGCCGATGACGGGCTTGTCATAGTAGGCGTGCACACGCCTGAATTTGACTTTGAAAAGAACCCAGACAACGTCAAGGCCGCCGTAGAAAAGTTTGGCATCAAATACCCTGTGGTTCAGGATAACGACAAGGGGACGTGGCAGGAATACCAGAACCGGTACTGGCCAAGAAAATACATCGTTGATGATGAAGGATATATCCGATACGATCACATCGGAGAAGGCGGGTATGCCGAGTCAGAAAACGTGATCCAGTCTCTGCTAAAAGAGCGCGCCGCAAACCTTGGAAGCGATATTAGCATTGATTCGCAGTCAACAGCACCGCAAGATGTCCAAAGCGTTGACTTTGGCAAAATCCATACCCCTGAGCTGTATTTCGGATATGCATTTGCAAGAGCTCAGCTTGGCAACTCTGAAGTATTCCGACCAGACCAAGTAGTGACTTACAGCATTGAAGATAAAGATCTCAAGCCCAACGCCATTTACCTATCTGGGCAATGGAAGAACAACCCTGACCACATGGAGCTGCAGGGTCCTGCAGGACGAATAGAGCTGCAATACTCTGCCAAATCTGTAAATATCGTGGCAGGCGGCACTGGCAAGATCTTTGTCTCTGAAGACGATTCTGCGTTGACCGAGGAGTCTCTGGGCAGGGACCTGCTTGAAGACGGAAGCGCTACAATAGACGGCCAGCGGCTTTACAATATCGTATCGCATTCAGCGTACGGCGATCATCACCTGGTGATCAACGTCGCAGGAGAAGGATTCCAGATCTATACCTTTACTTTTGGATAAAGGCACTGATGTTAATGTTTGATACTTGCAAATGTAAAACACCCATCTCAAAAGAAATAATCTGCAATTATTTTCCAATAAAACAGTGCAATGCAAGACATTGCCATAGAACTCTTATATTTCACGCACACAAATACCATTTATGACTGATAACGAGAGTGTCACTTTTAGAATAAATGGCAACACTCTTGCTACTCTACGAAAAAAAGCCGAAGACACCAAAATAAGCCTGAACACGCTTGTCAATCAGATACTCTCAAACTATGTGGAATGGGAAATGACTGCTGCGCAGGCCGGTTTTGCCACTGTTCACAAACAAGCATTAAGAGAGGTCTTTGACACACTAGATTCTGACAAAATAAGAGAAATCGCGTTAAGGACGGCAACAGGCTTGGAGGAAACTATCATGCTAATGTACGGCAAGTTCGACTCTGATACACTGATAACGCTTCTCAAGTTGCGAGCAAAGAGATCTGGATTTCACGTTCGTGAGTATGAGGAAAATGGACAAAATAAAATCGTCTTACAGCATGATATGGGCAGAAAGTGGAGCGAATTTTTCCAGATACAAAATCAAGCTTTGATAAACAAAGCGGGATCAACAGTACAGATAGAAGTTACGGACAACTCGATTATAATGGCAATAAGAAATTAACCTTTAGGGACTGAAGGGTTACTGCTCTATAGTTTAAAACGGTTATGAATAAAAGCGCTAATCTTACTCAAATTCGTGCAGAGTACCCCTAGTTCTTTTTAATGTTTAATCCTATTAAATGTCGAACAATGCCGGGATCAGGCTTGGACTGGTTGCGGGTCTGAGCCTCAAAAAAGCACCAATTCCCCTGACCTCCGAATCGATCACCTTGTTCATCATGGCTCCGACTTTGGTCAGGGTTTTTTTTCATATAGAACTCTTACGCTGGCAGTCGCCAAGTTGAATTCAGATGCGATTTAGATCGTATACGATTTAATTCACATAGCAATAGTTTTTTTGCATTGTAATTATATTATACGCAAAATTTAAGCCAAAATTCGGAATATAGATTTCATGCTTAAAGGAAAATTGTCCGAACGTACTAAAAAACAAATTGACAGCCTCCCAGAGCATGCTCAGCACATATTTGAGGCCGCACGTGAAAATGCGCTGAGGGAATACAAGAACGTCAATAAGAGACGCTCCAAAAATGACGATCCAGAAGAAATAACTCATAAAGTGGCCTGGAGTGCGATAAAAAAGAAATACAAAAAGAAAGGAGAATCGTGGGTCCCGAAAGCATCTGCAAAATAAATCTCTCTTTTAACTAGTATCCACTTTTGGAAAAAGCTTGTTCCACCCAAGCAGGAATCCAGATCTTTGCCAGTCTTATGCATATTACCATATACTGGCATCATATACCATTAACTGCCAATTTTGAGCAAAACTAGGCGCGTTCCTTAAGTCTTATTAGATATATAGTGCCTGAAAAGGGGAGGGAGAATCATAGGCTTCCCGAGCATCCCATTCTCCCCCACGGCATCGATTAATGACGATGCTGTGGCTCTCCCCTTTGTCTCATTTCTTGTTGAAACCGAAATAGCAAGAGTGGCAGAGCTCCTTGCCGTAGATTACCCCGTAGTTGCCGCATTTTGAGCACTGCTTTTCATGGTCTATTGTTGAATCCAGAGATTTGGCCTTCTGCAGGCAGCTGCCGCAGATAGGGGCCTCAAGGTTATAACTGGACAAAAAACCATCGCCGCACTGGCTGCATTTCAAACTGAACATGCTGCCTTTTGGTTTCCAACGCCTGAACAGTCCCACGCCACGTAATTTACAATTCGGAATAATCAATGTATCTATCGATATGCTGATATAATATCGGGAGGAAGAACATGTTGATGTCGGACACAAGCCAGCTGCTAGTCCGCCGAATAAAGGATGGAACAGTTATAGATCACATTGAAGCTGGAAAAGCACTGCTTGTTCTGCGCGCCCTTGCCATCACCGGCAAGGAAGGAAACGTGCTTACCGTTGCAATGCATGTCCCAAGCAGCAAGCACGGCAAAAAAGACATCATAAAGGTTGAAAACCGTTACCTGGAAACCAGCGAGACTAACAAGCTGGCCTTGATAGCGCCGCGCGCAACGATAAACCTGATCAAGGACTACAAACTCGTTGAAAAGCGAAGAATCCAGCTGCCAGAATCCATAGTCGGGATATTCAAGTGCAGCAACCTAAAGTGCATAACAAATAGCGGAGAGGACATAAAGTCCAAGATCGACGTAATAGACAAAGAAAAGATGGTGCTCAAGTGCCGTTATTGCGCGAGGACCCTATTGATAGAAGAGCTCGTCTTTTAGGCAGGCCACGAACTGGCACCTGATAAGGACTTTATCTTTACTATCCTGTCTTTCTTCCAGCCGTTCTTGCCTGGCTTGATTTTGTCTATGGCAAAGTGAAATCCAATGAGTGGCCCAAACGCAGCTACCGTTACTGCAGCCAGCAGATAGCTTTGCAAGTACAGCAGGTAAAGGGCGATGCCCACACCAGTCATTATCTCGATATATGTGCACGTGCACAGTTGCAATGCCACGTTCTTTAGACTGACCAACACGGGATACTTGGCGTCTGTTTTATTTTACCATTGTTCCAGTTTTGTTCCAGATCTATTTTGAACCGCCGTCAGGAGTTTTAACAAGCCGTTTTGCAAGCTTGAACACAAAGCCCATGGCTATAAAAAGAGAAATGAGACTTGCGGAAATCATGACTATAAAATCTGCCTTGACTATGTAATTCATTATTAATGCGGTGGCAATTGCTGGTACTGCGATTATTACAGCCAAAAGAGTGCCTACTCCGTAAACCCTTGTTTTGAACTCGTCGGCAGATTTCTTTTTGTCGTCGTCTGTGGACACTAGATTTCCATTTCCACCGAATTAATTTAAGCGTTCTTACGCGGGGATTTTAATTCATATTTGCGCATACAATCTATCTCCGTATGGAGCTGTCAGGCATTGAGCTGCGCTACCTGGTCAACGAAATAATGGCCCAAGCTGGCTCTGGATACTATCTAAGCAGCATAAATGCTGTGACAAGGGATTCATTTTTGCTAAAGCTGCATCACCCGACGCAGCAGGACATCATGTTGGTACTTTCAGTCAAGGGGATCTGGATAACAAAACTAAAGCTAAAGACGATGGAAAAAAGCAATCTGGAAAAAATGTTGCAGTCAGAGCTCGAACGCGCCAAGCTGGAATCAATAGAGCAGGCTGGCTCTGAGCGCATCGTTTCGTTGAGGTTCCGGCAACCAGACGACAGGATCAGAATTATCATTGCCGAGTTCTTTGGCGAGGGCAACATTGTATTGTGCGACCAGAACATGCAGATACTGGCAATACTCAATCCAATCGAGGTCCGGCACAGGACGCTGCGAGTCGGCCTTCGCTATGCTTTTCCTCCGTCCCGGGGAGTTGACGTATTTCAAATCACTTTTGAGCAGCTAATCTCGCTGAAAAAAGAAGCCAAGGGCCTTGACGTGCTGCGCTGGATCGGACGCGGGGTTTCGATGCCCAAAAAATTCGTCGAAGAGGTAGCAAGAAGGGCCGGCGTTTCTGCAAAGCAGACTGCGGATCTCGCAGACGATGAAGTCCGGAGGATATTTGAGACCATCCAGAGCCTTGTGGCCGGCATCAGCTCTGGAACCGGCCACGAGCCCGTGGTAATCAGCGCAGGTGGAAAGCCGGTGGACGCTTTTCCAATAATAACGGAAGAAGCGCAGAAGATGGAGCCAAAACGCACCGCCAGTTTCATGGAAGCGGTAGACGAAGTGCTTACAGGCGAGATTTTTGACGTTGGCCGAAGCACAAGGACCGTGGAGATAGACAAGCAGATAGCTGTTCTGGAGCACGACTTGGCAGAGCAGAACAAGGCCAAAGAAGCAGTACTGGCCAAATCTGCAGACATTAGAAAACTTGCAGACGAATTGATGCGGCTTTCCTACAGCGGGTCGGACGAAAACAAATTGCGCGAGGTGCTGGCAGCAAATTCCGCAGAGCTGGTCTCTGAAAAAGGAATAAAGTACATCGAGATAGCCGGCGAGCATACAGAGTTTCAGGCCAACCTGGCCAAGCTGGCCTCTATGCTTTTTGGCCGGGCCAAGGAACTTGAGCGCGGAAACGCGTCAATAGAAGAAGCAAGCACCAAGCTGAAAAGCGACATTGAAAAGCTGCATAGCCAGACGGCAGCCATCCAGAAAAAGATGGCCGTGCAAAAGCAGGTCTCCAAGGAATGGTTTGAGCGGTATCGGTGGTTTGTCACTTCAGACGGCCTGCTTGCAATAGGCGGCCGGGACGCACCATCCAATTCTGCGTTGATTCGCAAGTATCTGACAGAGAACGACATCGTGTTTCATGCAGAGGTACACGGCTCGCCATTCTTTATCATAAAAAATGCCGCTGCAGCAGCAAGGGAAGGCAGCATAGACGACTCGCTTCGGCAGGTGGCCCAGGCAACGGTTTCCTTTAGCCGGGCCTGGAAGGACGGCCTTTCAAGCGCGGACGCGTACTGGGTATTTCCGGAGCAGATAAAAAAGGGGGCGCCGACCGGCCAGTTTCTTCCCAAGGGCTCGTTTGTAATAGAGGGCAAGCGAAGCTACATCAAGGGAATCGAGGCGCGCCTGGCAATAGGGGTGGCCAACCTGAATGGAAGGGAGGTCCTAGTCTGCGGTCCGGCCGACGCGATAAAGAAGCGATCCCTTGTCTACTGCATCTTGCAGCAGGGCGGGCTGGATCCAATGAATGCCGCAAAAAAGACCAAGGCAGAACTGGTCTCGGCAGCCGGCGAAGGCCTTGCTGATTCGATAAAGATGATCAGCCTCGATGATTTTGTCCGGTCGCTTCCAAACGGCCAGTCAAGAGTATCGTTTACCGCCAAAGGCGAGCAGGCTGGTTTGCCACTGGAGCAGTAAAGGTAATTAAAAACCAGAGCATCTAAGTCGACGTGGTCAAAAAACCAGCCCGACAACATGCGGATCCAGGCATGACTACGCGGCTTTTGGTGCGCGATATCATGAACAGCCCGGTAGTTTCCGCCGCTCCGTCTGACAGTATCCAAAAGATTGCAAAAATAATGAAGGAAGAAAAAATAGGCAGCATTATAGTCATGGACAAGGACAAGCCGGTGGGCCTTGTCACTGATTTTGACATCGTGGTAAACGGCGTGGCTGACGACATCAAGCCAAGCGAGGTAAAGGCGTCTGACGTCATGAACGAGATCCAAACAATAGAAAGCGAGGAGAGCATCACCGAGGCTGCACGCCTGCTGCGAAAACACAACATCAAGCGGCTTGGGGTTGTCTACAAAAATAGGTTGGTTGGAGTGGTCTCTGCATCAGACGTGATTGCCGTTACGCCAGAACTTGTCGACGTAGTTTCAGAAAAAGCTGCAATAATACGTGGAGAGCTTGGTCTTGGCAAGTCATCAGGAAAAATTTCGGGCTTTTGCGATGAATGCGGCGAATGGTCCGACTTGCTCCAGTATGAAGACGGGCGCTTTATCTGCAACGAATGCCTAAGCGAGGCGCCATCTTCTACTGAATGACCTTTTTTTAGCAGACGCCATGCTTGGGACCGTGGCAAGAAAGCTCCGGATTCTGGGCTTTGACACCGCGTATATGGCAGATACTTCAGATGATGAAGTGCTAAAGCTTGGAATCGACCAGAAAAGGATCATAATTACCGCAGACCGGGAATTCTTTAAACGGATAGTCGCAGCTGATGGCCAGGGCGTATTGGTATCTGGAACCAACGAGCTTGAAGATATCGTGCATATTTTTTCAAAGCTGGGCATAAAGTCAGTGCAAGACAAAGCCATAGGCTCAAGGTGCACAGCATGTAACACCCCGCTTGAAAAAAAGTCCTCTACTCAGATTAGGGGCAAGGTACCGGTGGCCGTGATGGAGAGTCAGACTGAATTCAATGAATGCCCCAAGTGCGGCAAAGTCTACTGGAACGGAAGTCACATGCTTCGAATCAGGGTTTTTGTAAAAAAGCTTGAAGCGCAGCTTGCAAAAAATTCAGAGCAGTAAACAAAAAACCATCAAAAGGTTAAAATCACGACGAACTGGCAATGACGGTTAAATGAGTTCGAATTCTGCCCTGGAGCGAACCATAAATAAAGTTTTATCAAAGAAAGAGACCGAATTAATCTCACAAATCGATGCAGCTTATCAAGAATCGTTGAAAAACATTGAAGATTCCAAGAGTAAACTGGAAGCAGAACGCACAAAGATAATAGAATCTGCCAAGAAGCAGGCTGAGAACCTCAAGAGACAGATCGTTGGTTCAAGCAGGCTAAATGCCAGAAATAAGGAGCTCCTTATGCTTGAAAATGACGTCAACGAGGCTTTTGAAAAAGCCAAAGCCCGTCTAATGTCTTCAGGCAAGGAGGAAAGCTACAAGTCTTTGATGACGCGAATAATAGAAGACAGCCTGCCCACTGTTGGCTCTGATGAAGTCGTAATTGAATGCAACAAAAACGATTCTGAGCTGGTCAAAAAGATACTCGCAGAATCTACTAAAAAAAGCAGGATAAAGACCAAGATTTCAGACCAGCCGATAAATGTCATCGGTGGCGTGCGTGTCAAGTCGGCCGATAACACCATGACTTTTGACAATACCCTTGATTCTCGAATTGAAAGACTCAAACCTTTAATAAGGAAAAATGTTGCACGGATGCTGAGAGGAACAGCTGGAGAGGAAGAATAATGGTAGTAAAAGGTCGTATTGTTTGGGTCAGCGGTCCTGCGGTCAAGGCAGACGGCATGTCCGCAGCAAAAATGTATGAAACTGTCGAAGTCGGCGATTCAAAGCTGATAGGCGAAGTCATCAGGCTTACCGGAGATATCGCATTTATTCAGGTATACGAGTCTACGTCGGGCCTAAAACCAGGCGAGCCGGTGGTCGGAACAGGCCAGCCGCTTTCAGTCTTGCTTGGACCGGGCATCATTGGTAGAATTTACGACGGTATCCAGAGACCGCTAGACGAGATTGCGCAAAAGTCTGGCGCCTTCATCGGAAGGGGCATCCAGACCACCCCAGTAGACATGAAGAAAAAATTCCACTTTGTGCCAAGCATGAAGAAGGGCGACGTCGTTGGCCCAGGATCTATTCTTGGCGTGGTAGACGAGACCCAGCTTTTAAAGCACAGCATTCTGGTTCCGCCATACCATGCAAAGGACGCAAAACTGGTTGACATTGTTGCTGAGGGAGATTATGACCTCGAGCAGGTAATAGCCACTTCTGAAAAGGACGGCGTCAAAGTTCCGCTAAAGATGTACCACAAGTGGCCAGTGCGAAAGCCAAGGCCATATGCCGAGCGCTACGACCCGACTGTCCCGCTTGTAACAGGACAGAGGGTAATTGACACCTACTTCCCGATTGCAAAGGGCGGCACAGGAGCCATCCCAGGCGGATTTGGGACCGGCAAGACTGTTACCATGCACCAGATTGCAAAGTGGGCCGACTCCAAGGTGGTCGTCTACATTGGATGCGGCGAGCGGGGCAACGAGATGACCGAAGTGCTTGTAGAGTTCCCACACCTGATAGACCCAAGGTCTGGCAGGCCGCTGATGGAGCGAACAGTCCTAGTAGCCAATACAAGTAACATGCCGGTAGCCGCCAGGGAGGCGTCCATATACACAGGCGTCACGATGGCAGAATACTACCGCGACATGGGCTTTGACGTCGTGCTGGTAGCAGATTCAACCAGCAGATGGGCCGAGGCTCTCAGAGAAATGTCTGGCCGTCTTGAAGAGATGCCCGCAGAAGAAGGATACCCATCATACTTGGCGTCACGCTTGGCGGAATTCTATGAAAGAGCAGGCCGTGTACGAGCTCTTGGCTCACCGGACAGGGCCGGCTCCGTGACTCTGGTAGGCGCAGTCTCTCCTTCAGGAGCAGACTTTACAGAGCCAGTAACAACACACACGATTAGATTCATCAAGACCTTCTGGGCCCTTGACACCAGGCTTGCGTACTCCAGACACTACCCGTCAATCAACTGGATGCAGTCCTACTCTGGGTATCTTGAAGACGTTTCAAAGTGGTGGAAGGAAAACGTCTCGCCGGAATGGTACGAGCTGAGGTCAGAATCATACCACATCCTGCAGAGGGAAGATACACTGAAGGAAATCGTCAGACTGCTGGGTCCTGAAGCCCTTCCAGACGAGGAAAAGCTTGTGCTTGAAGTAGCAAGAATGATCAAGATTGGCATTCTGCAGCAGAATTCGTTTGACAAGGTTGACACCTACTGCGGGCCAGAAAAACAGGTCAAGCTGGTCAAGCTGATGGTCAAGTTCTTTAAAGAAGCGCAGAAGGCATTGAAATCTGAAGTCTCGCTGACAGAGATTAGAGCAATGCCAATCATTACGCAGCTCCTAAAGGCCAAGTTCGAAATCCCAGAAGAACAACTGCAGAAACTGCAGGATCTCGACAAGGAGCTAGATGAGCAGTTCCGCAAACTGAGTGCGGGCGGTTCAAAAACAGAGGAGGTTAAAGTAGTTGCCTGAAACAACAGCAGGAATTGAATATACAAAAGTAGCAGAGATCAAGGGCCCGCTTATGGTAATCGACGGCATTACCAAAGCATCTTTTGATGAGTTGGTCGAGATCGAAACTTCAGAAGGGGAACGCAGACTAGGTAAGGTCCTTGAAGTCGGCTTTGGAAAGGCCGTCGTACAGGTCTTTGAAGGCACGACAGGGCTTACCATCACTGGAACAAAGGCCAAATTCCTTGGCAAGACCATGGAAATGCCAGTTTCACAGGAATTGCTCGGCAGGGTATTTGACGGACTGGGAAGGCCAAACGACGGTCTTCCAGACCCAATAGCAGACAAATTCCTGGATGTAAACGGCGAACCCATGAACCCCGAGCGCAGAGAGTATCCAACTTCGTTTATCCAGACTGGCGTATCGGTAATCGACGGCATGCTGACTCTGGTCAGAGGCCAAAAGCTCCCGATATTCTCCGGCTCTGGCATGCCACACAACATATTGGCAGCCCAGATAGCCAGACAGGCTGCAGTAGTCGGAACAAAGGAAGACTTTGCCGTGGTCTTTGCAGCCATCGGCGTGCAGTACTCTGAAGCCCAGTACTTCAAGCGCAGCCTTGAAGAGTCTGGCGCACTGAGGCGCAGCGTCCTGTTCCTCAACTTGGCAGACGACCCGGCCATCGAGAGAATCATCACTCCTAGAGTGGCACTGACAGTAGCAGAATATCTTGCATACGACCTTGGAATGCACGTGCTGGCAATCCTGACTGACATGACCAACTATGCCGAGGCGCTAAGAGAGATCAGCGCAGCCAGAGAAGAGGTCCCTGGCAGAAAGGGATACCCAGGTTACCTTTACACCGACTTGGCAAACAACTACGAGCGCGCAGGCAGAATAAAGGGCAAAGACGGCAGCGTCACGCAGGTGCCAATCCTGTCCATGCCGGCAGATGACATTACACACCCGATTCCTGACCTGACTGGATACATCACTGAAGGGCAGATAGTGCTTGGCCGTGATTTGTTCAGAAAGGGCGTCTATCCACCGGTAAACGTGCTCATGTCCCTGTCACGTCTCATGAAAGACGGAGTCGGCGAGGGCAAGACACGTTCAGACCACATGGAAGTGGGAAACCAGCTCTACGACTTGTATTCAAGGGCACAGGAAGTCCGTGCTCTGGCTGAAATCGTCGGTCGTGCAGGCCTGACTGGAACCGACCTGAAATATCTTGATGCTGGCGACATGTTTGAGAACTATTTCCTGAAACAGGCAGCAGACGAGAACAGGAACCTTGAAGAAACACTTGGCCGTGCATGGGAAGTCCTGTCAACTCTGCCTGAAGGCGAGCTGACCAAGATAAAGGACAAGCACGTCAAGCAATACTACAAAGGTAGCAAATAATGTCCTTTGGAAAAAGAGTCACGGCAACAAAGATCGAGCTCATCAAGATCAGGCGCTCGATGCAAGTTGCCAAGATGGTGCACAAGATCCTAGACGACAAACGTGAAGTGCTGCTCAAAAAAATAGACGAGATGATAGAAGAGGCCAACAAAGCCAGAGAAGACATCTGGACTCCGCTAGGCGAGATCTATTCTGCAGTCTACACGTCGTACATGAGTCTTGGCACCACCAACCTTGAATCGATTTCAGACTCTACGCCAAGCGTCATGGAAGTAGACGTGAACGTGCGACGCATCGTGGACGTTAAAATTCCAACCCTTCAGGTCAAGACTCGAGAAGGCGGCCAACATCTTTCCTACGGCTTTATCGAAACAAATGCTTCAGTAGACAAGGCTTCAAAGCTTATCAAGAACATGCTGCCTGGCATCTGCAAGGCTGCGGAATACGAAAACGCCATATTCAGCCTTGCAAAGGAGCTAGAGCGCACACAAAAACTGATCAACGCTTTGGAATACGTTATCATCCCGCAGTACCAGGATGCTGTCTACTTCATCAAGGCAACACTGGAAGAACGCGAGCGTGAAGAGTTCGTCAGGCTCAAGAAGGTTAAAGTAGTCCTTGATAAGAAGAAAATAGCGGAAGCAGAGGTAGCAAAAAGCGTATGACATCTGATATATCAACACATTACGAAAAAGCAAAGAGCGAATTAAAGGCCACCCACGACTCTATGGTGCAAAAGATCAAAGAAGACCTGGCTAACAGCAGACGAAAAGCCATGTCAAAAATCTAGTTAGACAGAAGCCCGCCAAGCTGACAGCACAATCTGATTAGGGTTGAGTGGTGGCTGGTGTTTTTTACAAT
>QCWB01000030.1 GCA_013114715.1 Nitrososphaera sp. | reverse complement strand
TCGCCCTCGGTAAGATTTCCGGCGTTGACTCCAATTGAACCGCAGGCTTCACCCCTTGTGGTGCTCCCCCGCCAATTCCTTTAAGTTTCAGTCTTGCGACCGTACTCCCCAGGCGGCAGACTTAACGGCTTCCCTGCGGCACTGGGTTGGCACAAAGCCAACCCATCACCGAGTCTGCATCGTTTACAGCTGGGACTACCCGGGTATCTAATCCGGTTTGCTCCCCCAGCTTTCATCCCTCACCGTCGAGCGCGTTCTGGCAAGCCGCCTTCGCCACTGGTGGTCTTCAGTGGATCAGAGGATTTTACCCCTACCCACTGAGTACCGCTTGCCTCTCCCGCCTCCTAGCCCTGTAGTATCCTCCGCAGCCCATCTGTTGAGCAGGTGGATTTAACGGAAGACTTGCAGAACCGGCTACGGATGCTTTAGGCCCAATAATCGTCCCGACCACTCGGGGTGCTGGTATTACCGCGGCGGCTGACACCAGACTTGCCCACCCCTTATTCTACACCATTTTTAGAGGTGCCAAAAGATGATCTTAGCGATCACCACTCAGAGTAACCCTGTCAAGCTTTCGCCTATTGCAGAGGTTTCGCGCCTGCTGCGCCCCATAGGGCCTGGGCCCTTGTCTCAGTGCCCATCTCCGGGCTCCTTCTCTCAAAGCCCGTACCGGTTACAGGTTTGGTGGGCCATTACCTCACCAACAGCCTGATCGGCCGTAGTCCAATCCAGCGGCCATGTAGGTTTCAGCCAAAATCCATTCCAGAAATCTTGGCCTATCGCGGTTTATCCTCAGTTTCCCGAGGTTATCCACGTCCACTGGGCATGTTGACTACGTGTTACTGAGCCGTATGCTACACATTGCTGTGTTAACTCGCATGGCTTAGTCCCACTCTGATAGCAGTCGGGTCCGGCAGGATCAACCGGAGTCAATCCTAATTAACATAAAGAGTACGGCCGGACAACTTGGTTATTGTGCGGATCGCAACTGTCCCTTTGCGGGTTATTGCACGTATGACCTATGTCGGATCTAATGTTGACATCAGATCCCCACTCTATGAGCGCAACTGGAGGTCAGTGAATCACAAAATGGCTCAATACCAACATCATCACTGACGCCGCCTTGATGTTACGTTCTTCAGTAACCTTTACTGTCACATGATATAAATCTTTTCAGCGAGCGTAAACCGTAATAGCACACGTCAATACAGCCCAATAGTTCTGCCGAATTTTGTGTTATCCGTAGATAGACAAAGCTTGCTAATAAAGCCTTTGATAAGCTTTATAGACGAAAAAGAGATTCCACATAGTTCATTCTCTTCACCAGTTATCACTTTCATCTTGCTGTGTTCTAAATTGCTGATTCTCCATAAACATCAAGCATTTTATCAAAATTATCCAGAGTTGATTTTTGTCGATACAACGTCTAAATACCATATCGCCAAGAATCCTGATCATGCACGATAACGCTAAGCAGGGCAAACCCAACCGGCTTGCCAAGGAAACCAGTCCGTATCTTTTGCAGCATGCATACAATCCAGTAGACTGGTATGCGTGGGGCCAAGAAGCTTTGGAGCGGGCAAGAAAAGAGGACAAGCCCATATTTTTGAGCATTGGATACAGCGCCTGTCACTGGTGCCACGTCATGGCCCACGAATCATTTGAAGACGAACAAGTCGCCAAGATAATGAATGATAATTTCGTCAACATCAAAGTAGACAGAGAGGAAAGGCCCGATATCGACGACATCTACCAGCGTGTTTGCCAGCTGGCCACCGGGACTGGCGGCTGGCCGCTTTCTGTATTTCTTACTTCTGACCAAAAACCGTTTTACGCCGGGACGTATTTCCCAAAGGACGGCAGACATTTTGACATGCCGGGATTTCCAACCATACTTACCCAGATTGCCGAGGCCTACAAGAACAGAAAACATGAGATCGGGGTGGCAAGCTCCGAATTCATGGATGCCCTGGCGCAGACTGCAGGTGATATTGCCCTACCCAGCAAGGCCAAGGCAGAACTTGAAAGATCCTTGCTAGACGAGGCTGCAGTTGGCCTGCTTCAGATGGGAGACACCATATACGGCGGATTTGGGCAGGCCCCGAAATTCCCAAACCCTTCAAATCTTTTGTTCCTGCTCAGGTACTACGACATATCAGGCATCGCCAGGTTCAGAGATTTTGTGGTATTTACAGCAGACAAGATGGCCGCTGGCGGCATACACGACCAGCTTGGAGGAGGCTTTGCAAGGTATTCGACTGACCAAAAGTGGCTTGTTCCGCATTTTGAAAAGATGCTTTATGACAACGCGCTCTTGGCGCAGCTATACTCCGAAGTCTACCAGATAACCAAGGACCCAAAACACCTGGCAACTGTCAGAAAGACACTTGACTTTGTAATCCGTGAAATGACCCACCCGGAAGGCGGATTTTACTCTGCTCAGGACGCAGACTCTGAAGGAGAGGAAGGTAAATTCTATGTCTGGACCAAAAAGGAGATCCGCGACATAATCGGCCAGGATGCAGACGTCTTTTGCGAGTATTATGGAGTAACTGATGGCGGCAACTTTGAAGGGAAAAATATTCTCAACGTCAGAGTGTCGCCAAAGAGCATCGCCCAGAGACAAAACAAGACGGAAACAGAGATAGAAAAGATAATTTCGGATTCTGCGTCGCGGCTTTTTGCAGAGCGAGAAAAACGAGTCAGGCCTGGAAGGGACGAAAAGATCCTTACTTCCTGGAACGGCTTGATGATCTCCGGATTTGCAAAGGGCTACCAGGTTACAGGCGAGCAAAAATATCTAGATGCTGCAGTAAAAGCAGTCAACTTTATAGAGAGCAGACTGGCAAGCGGCGACAGACTATCAAGGACCTTCAAGGACGGCGAGTCAAAGCTGAATGCGTACCTTGACGACTACACCTTTTACGTCGGTGGCCTTTTGGACCTGTTTTCAGTATTTTCCGATCCGAAATACTTGACAAGGGCCGTCAAATACATGGATTTCATGCTAGAGCATTTCTGGGATGAAAAGGAAGGTACGCTGTTCTTCACCACCGACGACCACGAGCAGTTGATTGTCCGTACAAAGAGCTTTTACGACCTTGCAGTTCCTTCTGGAAACTCGACGGCAGCCTACAACCTGCTCAGACTGTATCATTACACGCAAAATACAGGCTACCTTGACAAGTCTTCTAGGATAATGAAGGCAGGATCAAGGCCAGCCGCAGAAAACCCGTTTGGCTTTGGACAGCTGCTAAACGCAATCTACCTCTACGTCAAAAAACCGGTCGAAGTTACGGTCATCTCAAACGGTCCGGCCAAGATGTCCCGGTGGCTTGGAGGTGTATTTCTGCCAGACGGCATAACCGCTAACGTGGCTGAAAAAGACGTAAAGGAATTGCAAAAATACTCCTTCTTTAAGGGACGGTCATCGGAAGGACAGGAAACAGCTTTTGTCTGCAGGAATTTCACCTGCTCGCTTCCAATAACATCGGAAAAAGAGCTGGCCAAGCAAATTGGCCTGCAGGCTACACCTTCTTGATGTCTATTATCAGCCGCTCGCCTACCTGCGGCCGGCCAATCTTTTCGTACCGGCGCCGGGGCAGTGTAATTTGTATTGAAGTCTGGGCATAGGAGCGGACGACGGTTTGTGGCTGGGAACGCAGTAGCGCCTCCAGAATGGGGCGAATCTGCTCCTTGACTTCCTTGTCGACTACGGCTCGGTCCACTGCCTCAAGCATCATCTGCTGCTGCGATACGGATTCTAGCTCGACGTCTTCTGTAAGCAAAAGTGTGATGTTGTTTCCCGTGTCGGTAAGCTGGTTTACCTTGAATTTTACGGGTTCGTCCTGCATGCCATGACATCAGACATTGCTACTACTAAATCAATCTCTGAAAAGCTCTTCTTCTTCGATTTCGCGCTCTTTTCTGCTCAAATAAATCATCAAAATCCCGCTGATTGTAAACACGACCACGTTGACTATTAGAATGGAGAGATCAACACGCTGGTTCATGACATAAAGACGAATGAAGGCGTAAGCTATTGCCGATATCATTGCCGCGATGCATGACAGGATCGCAACCCTTATCGTCTTTTTGTTCATCGCGTGTATTTTGCATTTCTGGCGTATAACCCTACTGCGGATAATTTTTAACGGCAACAAACGCATACAGCAACGATGCAACTGCTCAAGAAATACGAGATAAAGTCAAGGCAAAAGATGATAGACTTCCTAAACAGCCAGCCTGCAGGCAGGATAGCATCGATAGACAAGGACGGCTTTCCGCAGGTAATACCGATGAATTTTGTTTATGCCAATAACGCGGTTTACATGCATTCGCATCCTGTTGGAGAAAAGCTGGAAAACATGTCCAGAAATCCAAACGTCGGCTTTGAGGTAGACCAGCATGTATGCTTTTTGCCATCATATTACTTTCATCCAACTGACGCATCCCAGGCAGACACGCTGTATATCAGCGTCGTGATAAAGGGCATGGCAGTCATAGTCGAAGATGACGAGGAAAAGGCCATGGCGCTAAACGCGCTTATGGAAAAATACCAAAAGGAAGGCAGGTACGAGAAGCTGGATGTGAGCATGCCAGTTGTTCATGAAGTTGCAGTCATCAAAGTCGTGCCCACACAGATGCGCGGCAAGTACAAGATTGGCCAGCAATGGTCTGCACCTTACCGGCTTGGGATAGCTCACAAGATAATAGAGCGCGAGGGTCTTGAAAACGCAAAGCCAATTCTTGCGATTATCGGAGTCGGAGTACAAGAGAACGGAAATCTTTACCAGCATGCAGTACCAGAGATGTAGGCATGGCAGGCTGCCTCAAACACACGAATTTTTTTGACGATTCCTGCGAAGACTGCAAGCAGGAATACAAGGAGATGAAGGGTGCAGGCGAGCAGGTCGTTGCAGAAAAGAAATACAAGGAATTCACTGAAGACAGGGCAAAGAAACTCTACGAAGAGATTCTGCTCCAGTATCTAAAGACAGGCCTAGACGAGGAACAGGCCGCAAAAAAGGCCAGGTCGATACTGCGAAAGCAGTGCGCCATCAGAGGGATTGAGCCGTGGCCATGGGTCTAGCAAGAAACTGATTCTGCCCCAGCTTGCTTGCCGGACATGCCGCGTACCGGCAAGACAGATCATCTTCAGGCGTCAGCGTGTCTTTTGTCTTAGCTTGGCCGTCAGTTCTCGGAAAATTTCGTTTGCGCTGACGTCTACCAGATTAAGCGTGCCTGCTTCGCGGACTACCTGACGCTCAAACTTGTCCTTGACTGCAAAAACAACCGACGAGTAATGTATTGTCCCCTTCAGCTTTTCCTGCATTACCGCATCTGTATCGATAGTGTGCTGAAAGATAACTTTGTTGCACCAGCTCATAGAAGCAATGCCGCCGCCCATTGCCCTTGTCTGTGACAGGACTATTCTCACCAGATCTTCAAAAGGGTATTCAATAATTTCA
Organism: Nitrososphaera sp.; assembly: GCA_013114715.1. Lineage (GTDB taxonomy): Archaea > Thermoproteota > Nitrososphaeria > Nitrososphaerales > Nitrososphaeraceae > Nitrososphaera. The sequence goes on along the minus strand of QCWB01000030.1, from coordinate 6,460 downwards.
TGAACCACAAGTTTTTTCCAGGGCTCGATAGACACTTCCATGCATTTCCGGAGCAGAAAGCCAGTATAGAAATGGATCCCCGTCAATGGTTTTAAATATAAAAGTATAATAGGCAATCCCAGAGATCGATCTTAATCCGTTTTTGGACAAGTCGGAAGTGTTTAATGAGGCCAGAAAGGCTGCATGGGTTTCAATCTGGACACTCTTTGGAATAGGCGTTGCAGAGGTCGCGATATCAACCTTCACTGACAGCCTGACGCTTTTTGCAGACGGTCTTGACTCGCTGGCGGATTCCCTAGTTTCGTTTATCGTCTGGTTTGGCATCAGAATGCTCAACAAGCAAAGAAGCAAGCTGTTTCATTTCGGCTACGCCAAGATAGAGAGTTTTGCAGCATTTGTTGCGGCAGTTATCATCCTTATCTTGGGCTCGTCGATAGTTTACAACGCATACCTACACTTTATCCACCCCGAAGCGGTCAAAAACCCCGAGATAACCATGATCACTTTGGCAGCTGCAGGAGGCGTGTCTCTTCAGAGGGCACTTAAGGTAAGAAAGATCGCCAAGAAATACGACCTAGTTTCCCTGAACCTTGACGCCAAAAACTCGATAAAGGACAGCACAGCGTCTTTTGTTGGCCTTGCAAGCATCGCAGCAGCATTCTTTTTTGGCATTCCATACATGGACGCCGTTGGCAGTGTCCTGATAGCCGGATACATCTTTTACATGGCCTTTACCGCGTTAAAGGAATCTACCCTGGTCCTGGTAGACGCAGTCAAAAACCCAGAACTTCAGGAACAGATTGCGAGATTCGTCGTGACAAAATACAACCTAAAGGTAGAAAAGATAATGCTCCGGCCTGCAGGGCATGACTTTCACGCCCAGATCCACGTGGAGCTTGGCAAGGACATGACTCTGGAACAGGCAGACGATGTCATGGCAGAGGTACGCGAGTCGCTAATCCAGGAATTTCAGCTCGAAGACCCGGTGATAGTAGCAAAACCAGTCTGATATGTAACATTTATACTAAAACCTATTGGTATAATTGTTTATTATACTAACATGTTAAACTTTACATGCTATATTCATCATTATCTAACAAAAAGCAAAAATACTAATGATGCGTCAATTAACGTATGTATTCTCAGTCCGCTGAAAGCATCATGAAAAACAGAGTCAAGTACGGAATAATTGCGGGATTGATTGCCACATGGTCCATTTCAACGGCAATAGCTGCTTCAGAGTTTGAGCTTGGACTGCCAATAAGCACGTTTTATGCAATAATTGGAGTAAGCATTGGAGACAACGACCTGTCTTCGGCTGCGTATCTTGGCTTTGGGCTGCATCTTTTAACAGGCGGCATCCTTGGGATGATTATTGGCATTGCATCCTCTTTTATCGCGGTCAAGGTGCCCATGAACCCCTACAAATCGTTGCTTATGGGCATCGGTACGGGAATTGGCGTCTGGCTGGTTTTGTTCCTGCCTGTCACGGTTCTTTTGGTCCAGCCGTCCATAGACAGAATAACACTGCTTTTGGCAGACCGCGAAGCATTCTCTGGAGACATGAGCCAGGCTATTGTCGGAATTTCATTGAGCGCAATTGCCTTTCACATAATATGGGGCGCGGTCTTTGGCTACGTTTTTAGCTCGCTTGCCAGGATAAAGGCCTACCGGCTGGACCTGGCAAAAGACCATAGTTTGGCATAGGTAATTTTATAAGGCCTGTGCGAAAACATTTCCGACATGGTGCAGAAGCGCGTTCTCCGTAACCAGAGAAGAGTTGGAGAAGCAATCACGATTGCAAGCGGTGTAGGGCTGGGCATTCTTGGCCTTGCGTTAAGCATACCGCAGATTTCGTTTGGTGGCCTCTGCATAATCGGCCTGGGTATATTTTCCATCTTTTGGAGATGACATAGATGGGCAAGTCCAATACCAAGATAATAATTGCGATAGCCGCAGCAGCGATAATCGCAGGCGGTTCGGTTTTTGCCTTTATGTCTAACTCAGCCAAGCCACAAAACAACCCCCAAGATACAAAAGAAATTCTTGCGCGGCTGACAACGCCGTCCATCCCCAACGCAAACGCACTTGGAAGTGATGCTGCCAACATTACAATAGTAGAGTTTGGAGATTATCAGTGCACCTGGTGCATGCGCTTCCACAAGGAAACACGCGACAGCATCATGACAAATTATGTGGACACGGGCAGCGTCAAGTTTCTGTTCAAGGACTTTCCGATAAACGACCTGGCAGACAAGGCATCGTCAACTGCCGCTGAAGCGTCGTATTGCGCCGCAGACCAGGGCAAATACTGGGAATACCACAATGAACTATACCACAACTGGGATGGAGAGAACACCGGCTGGATAACAAAGGATAGCCTCAGACAATTTGCCTCAAACGTCGAGATGCCTGACCAGGCAGAATTCAACTCTTGCCTTGATTCTGGCAAGTATTCCAAGACGGTAAGAGACAACTACATCCTTGCAAGGGACGTGGGATTAAAGGCCACGCCAAGCTTCATAGTCATCCCGGCAAGCGGCGAGCCAATACTGCTTGAAGGCGCGTACCCATACGACACGTTCAAAAAAGTAATAGAAGACTACTCTTAGAGACAGACAGTATGCCTTTTTCCAGTTATGTCTGACAGCGCTTCAGAAGCTTCAAGCAGATGACGGTCAATCTCTGATTTCTTTTCAAGCATTTGCTTGTTCTCTAGATCCAACTCTTGTCTGTAATGGGAAACTTCTTCTGTCTGCCGCATGATTGAATCCTGAAGCATCCTTGCCTTTTGGACAAGCTCTTTTGCGTTTCCGACTGCCAGGTCCTGTTTTTCTTTAAGCAGGGCTTTTGCAGAGTTTTGCAGTTCAGGCATCGAAGCGACTATGGAATTTAGGTGCCGCAAGATCCGCTCAGAGTCTTTTATAGGCATCTGACCTGAGCTTATGGACTGGCTTATCTGGTTCAGAAGGGCAACGTATTGCGAAGAATCGTTTTCGTAGAAAATTTTCCATGGCTCCTGCATCATGACATCTAGCAGTCTTTCGGTCTCTTTTGACACGCCGTAAGAATACTTGCCAAACGCCCGCGATGCATGGGAAAAGAGGTTGATGATGCTGCCATTGAATTCTGAAATCCGTTTTTCTATTTGCTGCAGTTTTTCTGCAGTCTGCTCCGCAGCTGAAAAATCATTTGACGCCTTCAGTGAGTCGTATTCCAATTTTGTCTTTTCCAGATCCTTTTCTGCAGATTCTATCTTTTCTGCCAAGTGCGCGATGGCTGCCTCTGCAGACTTTATCGACGCGGCCTTTTGCAGTACGGTGTTGACGGTGTTGCCGCATTTCACCATTGGCGCCCTGCGCTCCTCAAACTCGGCCATCAGCGACCGGATGTTCTTGAGCAGGCCGGAAAGGTTCTCAAACTCACCCTTCATCTTGTCTGACTGCTTGCTTAGGAAAAAGTTCATCAATTTGCTGTGAGAGCCGGTGGCTTCTCCAAACCGGTTCATCGACGCTTCAAGCCGGTCGCGGAATTTCTTGACGTCGGCCAGGGTTGTCGGAACAACGAGTTCGGCAGCTGCTTCGCGGCGCAAAGTCGCTACGATAGTTCTTCTGGCATTTTCTATTGTCGGCCCGAACCGTTTTGCATCCTCATCCAGCTTGACTTTTTCTTTTTCCAAGTCGTCGGCTATTTTCGCCAGATCCTTGTACGAGCCGGCCGCTGAAGAGTGCATTTCAGATAAACGCGACGATAGTTTCTGCACCATCAAGTCCTCGGCTTTTTGCAATATAGACTGCACTTCAGAGACCAAGACCATCTCCGATGTTTCAGCTGGCTGGCTGACCTTGTCTGGCTCCAGTTTGTCCTTCTTTTTGAAAAAGCCAAATGACGATGGCACTGCCACATATCAGGCGCAAGTGTTACAAAATCGTTGCGATCAGGCAATGCTTAATGCCAAGTTTAAGGTATGGAGAGCATGGCATGGCAGGTTCCTGTTAGGACCCAAAAGATAAGAACCTGGTTTCAGAGAAACAGGTCTACGCTGCTTTTAGCCAGCATAACGGATATCATCGTTTTGTTCATGCTGCATATTTTTATCTCGATTGTTCCGGCATCGCCGGCCATAGCGGACTTGGTCCAGGTATTTGCCCTTGTCATGGTATCGTTTATCTTTATTACAATAATCTGGAGGGGAGTCATGCCCGCAATCATATGCATACTTGGCATCGTGCTCATGCACAACTCGATAATACTGCCATTCTTTCCGCCGCCTGATCCAGTGTTTCCAGAGTTTTTCTACGGCCAAAGGCTGACAAGCGATGCGTCTGCTTCTGTTTCAGTCAGTGTGGCAGTCCAAATGCATTTCTTTCTGGGCCTGATCATGGTGGTCTTTAGCATAATTACTGCTTATAGGCCGTCTATTTTTTTTACAAAAAACAGGCCTGTTTCGTCTGAAGACGAATGGTCCTCGTATCCGACGTGGTACGACAATGTAAAATTGGCCGGCGGGTTTACGGATAAAGTGGTCCCAGCCACAAGCTTGATGACAGACCAGGACAGATATCTTCTCTGGAGGTACGAGTTCTTGATTGCCGTCATCTATGGCAGGCAGTACATCGTCAGGCCTTCTAGCATGCTGCCAAAAAGCAGCGAGTTTGTCAGAGACAAGGAAAGCGGCCTGATAATAGGCAAACCAAGGTTCACAGGATACTTCATGTAAACTTTTAAGGGTGTCAGATTAAGGGGTGTCTATGAAATCAAGCATCGTCCTTATCGTGCTTGTCTTTATAGCTCTTGGACTTTTGCTCGGCTTTGCAGAAATTTACGAGACCCAGTTTGTAAACGAGCACCCTCCGATGGTTCAGCCAGAGCAAGACGCGGAAAAAGCAATGCAGGAAAACTCTAGTACTGTTGAAGCCAATTCCGGCTGACATTATCTTTTTAGCAAGCTGAAATATTCTCCAATTGTTTGGATCCAGATCAAGTTACCAAGGCTGAGCAGATAATAGACAGCGAAGTCAACGCCGTCAGCAAGGATTCTTCTCGAATCAAGAGGAACAGCTGCGCAGCATGCCATGTCCTGTTTACCCTTGTAGACGGCATGCAATTAAACGAGTCAGAGGCCGCAGACATGCTGACAGAAGTCTTGCTTGAAAAGCCAGAGTTAAACGACAGATTCATTGACATGGTGGAAAAGATCCACATGAAAGAAAGGATGCAGGGAGCGTTATTTGCCATCAAGACAAGGGAGTCCAAGGACAGGTACATTGACTCGCAGTTTAGAAATTCCCTAGACGAGCTGCTTGGCGACGCGGCCAATTACGGAGTAGAGATTGTTCTTCGAAAACTGATAATGGCAAACGTGGCCCTGCAGATTGCCCAGAACCTCGGAATAGACTATCATGCGGCAACCGAAGAATTGTATTATTACATGAGGAAAAACGACCAGGCAACACATGAACAGTTGATGGAGTTGATAGCTTCATTGCTGAGCAGGAGCGCAAGAAAATGAAGGCGCGTACGTTTGAACTAAAAGATTTGCTCTCCAAGATAGCAAAAGACGAGTATTTCTATGATTTCCTAAAAGTAAGGCATCTTGAAGCCGGCGTTCTAAGACTTTATCCAGGGCAGGTTGACACGCAGCAGCCGCATTCCGAAGACGAACTTTACTACGTTATAGAAGGAGACGGCTTTATAGAGGTAGGAAAAGAGCAAAAGCCAGTCAGCAGGGGCTCGATAATCTTTGTCCCCGCAGAGATGAACCACAGGTTCTACGGCAACAAGACAGAGCTTGTAGTCCTGTACATGTTTGCCGAATAGAAAGTTAAAATTATCCCTTGCAATAAGCAACAAAGAATACAATGCCAATTACAGACGCTACCAAGAAGCAGATTGCACAGCAGAGAAGGTTGTTCTTCAAGATCTGTTTTAGGTGCGGAGCCAAGAACCCGATTGCATCGGGAAGATGCAGAAAATGCCACAGCGACCAGATGAGGCTAAAGAACAGGACGCTTGGAGCCAAAAAGTAGGCTAAGTCCCTTCGCTAAAACCTTCCAGGTACACCTTTTGCTCTGGAGTAAGTAAGTCTATTTCCACGTCCATAGACTCTAGCTTTGCCATGGCTATCTCTTGGTCCTGAGCCTTGTCAATGTTGTAGACGAGAGGCTTCATGCTGCCTTTGGATGCTGCCAGTTTCAGGACTGCAAGGAACTGGTTTGCAAAACTCATGTCCATGACCTCGGATGGGTGGCCTTCTGCTGCGGCCAGGTTGACCAGCCTACCCTCGCCTATCAGGTATACCCGATTGCCGGTCTTCAAGTCATACTGCATCGTGTTTTCGTTTACTGGCTTTGTCCCAGACGACTGCTTTTCTAGGTCAGAGATTGATATCTCGACATTAAAGTGGCCAGCGTTTGCCAGGATAGCGCCATCTTTCATCTTGGCAATATCCTCTGCAACG